>CATPBK010000093.1 GCA_955652705.1 Candidatus Dormiibacterota bacterium
ACGTCGCGGAGGTCCGCCTCGGCGAGGGCGTGCGTCATCGCCTTCATGCCGGCTGGATGGAAGTCGGACATGATCGCCGCGTTTTCGTCGACCAGCGGTGCCGGTGCGAATTCCGTTAGCAGCCCAGGAACGTTGTAGATGTTCACTACCTCAGCAGGTGGCAGATCGAGATCGGGAATGGTTTTCCGCAGGCGTTGCTCGACGACCTCGGCAGGCAGCGAGCCGCTCCAGCCCGCATAGGCCGAAGCCAGCACGAGGCTCATACAGAGCTCGGGTTTCTGGCGGTACAGCTCCAAGGCGAGGGTCGAGCCGAACGACAACCCGAGCACATGCGGACGCTCGAGTTGGAGCGCTTCGATGAAGGCTGACAGGCACTTCGCGTAGTCGGGCATTCGGAACGCCTCGGGTGGGTCCGACGACCGGCCGCAGCCAGGAGTGTCCCAGGCAATCACCTCGAACTCGTCGGATAGATCATCGAGCTGCGATCGCCAGACGCGGCCATCGCCGAAGAAGCCGTGAAGAAGGACCAGAGGCGGCCCTTCGCCGACCCGGTCGTAGGCGATGCGGAGCCCATCGATTTCGAACGCGTGCCTATCGCTCTGGGTGGCGGGTCCACCCGGCGATTGAATGCGTCTTGGCATCGCTTAGCGCCCCCTGGCATGCAAGCCTAGATCAGCTCTACCGGAAGGCGTCATCGGACCCGGCGTGCCATCCTGACCCAGAAATGCCGGGCCAGGCTTCGCCACGGGCTGAGGGTTTCAGGCTGGCGGAGCTCATGGCGGCCCTCTCCCTGGCCACCGACCTGGGCATGGGCCAGCCTCTGGAGCAGGCGTTGCGGACCTGCCTGATAGCTCTGGGCCTTGGCGAGCGGCTAGGTCTGCGCGGTGAGGACCTGTCCGATGTCTACTACGTCGCCCTCCTGCGCTTCCTCGGCTGCACCGCCGACGCTCACGAGGCGGCGGAGATGGCCGGCGGCGACGAGATCGCCGTGCGTGCGGCCATCGCACCTGTCCTCGGCGGCAAGCCCAGCGAGTTCGTGCCCCAGGTCATGCCGAAGATCGGAGCTGGTCGTGGACCCGTTCGCCGAGCCCGACTGATGGTCGCGATGATGCGACATGGGCAAGAGCAGGCCAGGGAAGGACTGCGCGCGCACTGTGAGGTTGGAGAAAACCTGGCTCAGCGGCTCGGGCTGAAGCCAGGTGTTCGCGCTGGTCTGGGGGCGGCCTTCGAACAGTGGAATGGCCAGGGCTTACCCAACGGGGTTGCCGGCGAGGACATCCCACTAGCCGCCCGCATCGTCTTCCTGGCGCGAGACCTGGAGGTGCTGCATCGCCTGGGCGGCATCAGACGAGCGACGGAGGCGGTCCGAGCTCGGCGGCGCGTTGCCTACGACCCGGCGGTAGCCGATGCCTTTCTGGACGCGCCTGAACTCCTTGCCGACACTGAGGCGACCTCGCCTTGGGACGACGTCTTGAGCCGCGAGCCGGATCCGCGGCCCTGGATCCCCGAGGCCCGGTTGGATTTGGTCCTAGGAGTGTTCGCGGACTTTATCGACTTGAAGTCGCCCTTCACCGCCGGCCACTCTCGAGAGGTGGCAATCCTGGCCTCTGCGGCCCGGCTGCAAGACGGCGTCGCGCTGCGCAGGGCAGGGCTCCTACACGACCTCGGCCGCAGTTCGGTTCCCAATGGGATCTGGGACAAGCCTGGCCCCTTGACGGACGGTGAGTGGGAGCGGGTGCGGCTGCATCCCTACTACTCGGAGCGGATCGTGGGGCGGGTCGAGGCGCTGAAGGAACTGGCCGGTCTGGTCGGCAAGCATCACGAACGTCTGGATGGGTCCGGCTACCACCGAGGTAGCTCGCGTGGCGAGATCCCGATGCCAGCTCGGATCCTGGCAGCCGCGGACGCTTACCAGGCGATGACTCAGCTCCGGCCGCATCGCTCGGCGCTCGCACCCGATCGAGCCGGCGAGGAGCTCGAATCGATGGCGCGGGCCGGTCGTCTCGACCGGGAGGCTGTCCACAGCGTGCTTGCCGCAGCCGGTCACCAAACCAAGATCTCGCGCGCCAGCTGGCCCGCCGGACTCAGCGAGCGCGAGGTGGAGGTCCTGCGGCTGATCTGCCGCGGCGGCACCAAGAAGCAGGTTGCGAACCTGCTCACGATCTCTCCCAGCACTGTGGACCACCACCTGCGCCACATCTACGAGAAGGCGGGCGTCCAGAGCCGCGCCGGAGCCACCCTCTTCGCCCTCGAAAACGACCTGCTGAAATAGCGCGAACACGCGATGCGCCAGGCAGTCCAGCGGGCGAGCATGGCTCGAACAGGAGGTGGCGAACATGTGGGAAAGCGAAGTCAGTGTCGACATCCAGGCGCCGGTTGAGCAGGTCTATCGCCGGCTCAGGGACTTCACGCGCCATAGCGACTTTTCAGACGGGCTGGCGCGGGTGGACCAGACCACCATCGGGCCGGTTGCCGTGGGGAGTCGGTTCCGGGCTGAGGAGACGGTGCCGGGCAAGTACGTGAGCTACTCCGAGATCACGGCGCTGGAGGAGCCGCGCCTGATCGCCTGGAAGGCGTGGGTCGAAGGCGTCATGCGTACGGAGTGGGAGTTCCGACTCTTCCCCGCCGCAGACGGCACGCACCTGGTCCAGGTTTCGCGCTGGCAGCCGGCGGGTCCGATCGGCTTTTTGATGCTGAACCTGCATCGGAAGCGCAACGCGCCTCGCGAGAACCAACGGGCCGTGGATCGGATCAAGTCAGTTCTCGAGACTGAGGCCGGGGCGGCGCTCGCCGGGGTGGCGAAATGACGGTGCAGGTGATCGCTCTTCCTGGCGGCGTCATGCCGGCCGAAACGCGCTATGCCCCGCTGGCATCCGGTTTAGGTGGCGACGTAAATCTCCACCTCAAGGATCTCGAGGTCTATTCAGGAGACGAACCGCCGATCGGCTACTCGATCAGTCATGAGGTAGAGGCGGTTGCCCGGTTTGCCGACTCACTCGGGCTCGCCCGTTTCCATCTACTCGGTTATTCCGGCGGCGGGTTCGTGTCGCTCGCCTTCGCCGCCGCTCACCCGGAGCGTCTGCTGAGCCTGGCGCTCTTCGAGCCGGCCTCGATACCTGGCGAGTTGAACGCTGAGGAGGCCCGACTGGCGAATCAGCTGCGGGCAGGGCTGGCCGGCCTCAGCGGTCCGGACTTCATGCGCGCGTTCGTCAGCCTGCAGTTGCGACCTGGGGTTGAGGTGCCCGCGCCAGCCGGCGTGCCACCGCCCTACATGAGAAACCGCCCGGCTGGCATCGCTGCGATGATGGCCGCGTTTGGTGAGCATCGGTGCGACAGGTCGCAGCTCCGCCAGTGTCACTTCCCAGCCTTCCTCGGCTACGGCGACCTGACCGGCGAGCAGGAGGAGGTCAGGGCGGCCGTTCTCGCTCGGCTCCTGCTGGATGTTCACATTCGCAGGTTCAGCGGAGTCCATCACTTCGTCCCGCCGCAGCGGATCTACACCCCTGAGCATCTCCGCGCGCTGCGGGACCTCTGGGAACGAGCAGCGACGCCGCTGCAGGTAGAAGCCTGAGCGCCGTCAGGTCGCTGGCCGCGTGGCTGCGATCTCCACGTTCTCACTGGGGACCTTGATCCGGCCAATGCCGTCGGCCAGCCGATTGGCAGCGTCGGCCACAGCCTGCATTGCAGCCTGCCTCCGCTCGCCCGGATGTCCTGCCAGCATCTGCCTCAACGGCGCGCTGATCCCAAACTGCCAGGCCGCGAGCTCTTGACGGGACTGGAACTCAACCGCAAAACGGAAGATCTCGGCGCGGATCTCGGTGAAACCAGCCTCGCCTTAGCCCGCCTGGAGAGCGGTCACCACCCCGCGGACCATGTCCAGCATCAACGCTGCGGCGTCGTCATCGGACAATCCCAGATCAGCCAGCGAGACCCAGGCCCAGAAGCTGAAGGCGTGAGCGACTGCCTTCAGCAACCGGGTGCGACCTGATCCGGGCACGGGCCAGCCCTCGGCGAGGATCCCGTACACGTAAGCGTGTATGGGACGCCCGACCTCGCGGACCGGAGCAAACTCCGCGTTCGTCTCATCGAGCGTGACGCCCAGGAAGATGCGGTTACGGCGGTAGTGGGGGTAGATCTCGTTCAGCGCCTTCGCCAGGCGAGCCTCAGGGTCAGCGATCTCAGCCCATGCGTCAGGGCTGGGCGGCGGATCCTGCTCCAAGCCGGGGACGAGGCAGGCCAGGACCAGAGAGACCCGGTCCGGGAAGTGGCGCACCACGGTTGGCGGTTCGACGCCGGCCAGGCGAGCGATATCGCTGATCGTGGTCCGGTCGGGCCCCCGCGTCCGGTGTAGGCGTGAAGCTGCTTCGACGATCCGCCGGTGGGTGTCGGCGTGGCGCTGGGCGCGGATCTTCATGCGGTAGGGGCGGGTCACTGCAATTTCAAGTTAAAACCCAAACGCGATATTGACAAGGGAGCTCCCCGAGCCTAGGATCAGATATTGACGTTTGGATCCCTACGCGAAATGGTGGGGACGGGGGTGGGACAACTTGCTCTGGCTACAAATCGTCTTCACCTGGCTGCACGTCCTGGCCGGCATCTTCTGGTTCGGCGGCACCCTCTTCGCTGCTTTCGTCCTCGGTCCGACCGTGATGTCGCTGCCGCCACAGATGCAGGCCGCGATCTCCCGCGCCGCCGCCACGCGCGTCCCGGTGATCACCGAGACGGTCGGCGCGATCACGATTCTGTTGGGCATCGTCCGGGGCACGCTGCTCGGACCCGTCCAAAGCATGGGCGTCCTGTTCGGAACGCCCTATGGGATCACCTGGGGCATCGCGCTCGTGCTCGCCCTCGGCGTGCTGGGCTGGGCGCACTTCGTCACCTTCCCCCTCGGGGATCGGATGGCAGCGGCGTTGGAGACCGGCGACACCGCCGTGATGCAGCGCGTGTTGGCACTGGGCCTCATTGAGCTGGCCGGTTTCTTCGGCATCTTCACCTGCATGATCCTGATGCGCTTCGGCCTCTGAGCCGGCAGAAGGGGCCACACGCTTCGGGTTGGCCTCACGGGTCTGACAGCTCGAACGCCGTCCGCCGACGTGGTAACGATCTGACCTGACGCTTTTGGGGAGGGGCCACTTCCCTGGCTACTCATCACCACAAATCCCCACAATCGAACTGTTGTTCGTAGCGATATCGCAGCCACACCGGATGTGGTTGTGATGTTGGCGGCTACCCACTACATCTAGACGCTCCCCGGGCCACCACTGGAAACCTGCGCTACATCTTGTGTTTTGGCGTATTGACAGCGAAATTGGCTGTGTGTAGGGTTGCGGGGAATCGCGGTGATTAGTGGGGAAAAGTGGTGATCCAGCAACAACCGGGCATCCGTCTCAGCACACATCCTAGTAAGGCACCCAGCACAACGTCAGAGCTGCCGCTTTTCCCCGGCGCCGCGGTCGTCCCCGTCCGAATGGCCTCCGCCTGGGCGATGTTCGGGCAGGGAGTCCGGCCCGTGATCGTTTCCCCCGCGGTCTGGCCGCGGCTCGGCTGAATGCGTGTTCAGCGGAGCCTTCCGGCCGAAGGTGGACGCCAAGGGACGGCTGGCCATCCCGAAGCAGTATCGGGACCAGCTCGATCGCGGCGCGGTCATCTCGATCGGTCCCGAAACGGTGCTGACCATCTACCCGAAGACGGAATGGGACAACCTGCGGGACGTGCTCCGCTCCCCGCTCACCGCCACGCCGGAGCAGCGCGAGCTCTCCCGGGCGATGAGCGCGCTGGCGGTGCCGTGCGAGTTCGACGCCCAGGGTCGGGTGACCTTGAGCCACGAACAGCGCCGCCTGGCGGGGATCGAGCCGGAGTCGACGACGGTCGTCATCGGCAACCAGACGGTCGTCGAAATCTGGGCGGAGGCCCGCTGGGACAGCTACTCCGCCGGCGCGTTCAGCAACTTCACAGACAACGTCAATAAGGTGACGCGCTCAATCTGAGCGGGTGACCGACCACCGACCTGTACTTTCAAAAGAGTCAATAGAGCTCCTTCAGCCCCGCCCGGGGGCCGTCTTCATCGACGGCACGCTTGGCGGGGGAGGACACGCCCGCGCCCTGCTCGAGCGCATCCGGCCCGGCGGCCGGCTGGTCGGGATCGATCGCGATCCCGCCGCCATCGCCGCGGCCCGGGTCGCTTTAACGGGCTTCGACCCGCCACCCATCCTGGTTCACGGCAACTTCGCGGACCTGGACCGCCTCGCTCGCGAGGCGGGCATCGAGGCGGCGGACGGCGTGCTCCTCGACCTCGGGCTCTCCAGCCACCAGCTCGACGACCCGGAGCGAGGTTTCAGCTTCCGCTCCGCAGGGCCGCTCGACATGCGGATGGACACCACCGCACCGGTCACCGCGGCCGACCTGGTGAACAAGCTGGACCAGCGCCGGCTGGCTCAACTCATCTCCCGCCTGGGAGAAGAGCGCTGGGCGGCGCGCATCGCCCAGTTCATCGTCCGCCGCCGGCCGCTCCGAACGACCCGCGACCTGGCGGAGGCTGTGGAAGCCGCGATCCCGCACGGCGCCTGGCCCAAGGACATCCATCCGGCCACCCGGACCTTCCAGGCGATCCGGATGGAGGTCAACGATGAGCTGGGGAGCCTCGAACAAGGCCTGAAGGCCGCAACTTCGTTTCTTACGCCCGGTGGGCGCATGGCGGCGATCTCATTCCATTCCCTTGAAGATCGATTGGTCAAAGCCCACATTGCAGCCGAGTCGAAGGACTGTGTCTGTCCCCCCCAACAGCCAGTCTGCACCTGCGCTCACCGGGCACACCTTCGGGCCGTCACGCGACGGCCCGTCACACCCTCCCCCGAGGAGGTAGCCGGTAACCCCCGCGCCCGCTCCGCGAAGCTGCGGGTGGCGGAAAAGATCTAGCACTTCGTAGAGGAACTGCGTCTTGGTAACGAATCCGAATATCGGGCTCCGGCCCATCCATCGGCGGGGCTCCGGCCCGGCCGGTGCGGTCCGGCTCCCGGCTCGCGCGCAGCTGCGCAGCCAGCGGTCTCGGCGCCGCCGGCGCGAACGCTTGAGCCTGCCTCAGCCGCCCAGCCTCGACCTCGGTCGGCGGCTCGGGCTGGGCAGCTTCGCGCGCGTCTACATCTTGGTCGGAGCTGTCCTTGCCGTGGTCCTTCTCTACCTGCTGCAGGTGGCCACCGCCACCCAGCAGTCCTACGAGATCGGCCAGCTCCAGCGCCAGCAGACCGACCTTTTGGCCGAACAAGACCAGCTCCGGTATCAGGAGGCCGCGCTCCGCTCGCCGAGCAAGGTCGAGCAGCAGGCCGCCCAGGCCAGCCTGACCCGGCCGGTTCCCTATCGCTACATCGACTACCGGCCGGTCGACTTGAACCTGGAGGCGCCCCCGCCGGCGGCCCCGGATTCGAGCCCGCTCTGGCAGCGAAGCCTGGCCAGTCTCGATCGCGCATTCGGCGGCATGGACGCGTTGGCGAAGGGCCGCTAGTGGACCGAGACGGCGGGATGCGTAGCAGCCCGGAGGGTCGAATGACCGCCGGCCCAGGCCGCCGACGTCTAGGAAGGGGTGGCGCGACCAGGCGCGCATCCCAAGATGCGTGCCGCCGAAGCGCCGGGCCCCATGACAACGGCGTCAGCGCCTGCAAGGCGCTCGGCGGAAATGGGGCGGCGGATGCACGTCATCCCGCCGTCTTGGTCCACTAAATGGCGCTGGCCCGAGGCAATTTTCGGGCCCGGGCGAGAGAAGGGACCGGGACTGCCCGGCGCGAGCCGTTTTACAAGGCGCGTGTCCTCGCGCTGCTGCTGGTGGCCCTCGTGCTGGCCTCGGTGATCTGGGGCCGGCTCTTCTACTGGCAGGTCGTCGAGCACCGGACGCTTTCCGCCGACGCGGTCGGCCAGTACAGCGCCCGGATCGTCCTGCCCGCCGCCCGCGGCCAGGTCTACGACCGTGACCGCCTCGCCCTGGCGATCGACGTCACCGTCTACTCGGTCTTCGTGTCCCCGGACCAGGTGCCGGCCCGCAAGCGAGAGCATGTGGCCGTGGCCCTCAGCCAGATTCTCGGTAAGCCTGTGGCCGAGGTGATGGCCATCCTCTCGAGCCGGGCCAAGTTCGCCTACATCGCCCGCCGCCAGCCGAAAGAGATCGCCGACCGCCTGAAGCACCTCGACCTGCCGGGCGTCGGCCTGGAGGCGGATCAGCAGCGCTCCTATCTGCCGGGCGGGTCGGCGAACGTGAGCCTGGCGGCCAACCTGCTGGGCTTCGTGAACTACGAAGGCCGCGGCCAGTACGGCGTCGAAGGCTATTACGACAAGACCCTCTCCGGTGAGGCCGGCTACATGTCGACCTACCGGGACATGACCGGCCGCGAGATCGCGCTCGGGAACACCGCGAAGCGCGACCCAGTCAACGGGCAGGACCTGGTTCTGACGCTGGACAGCTCCATCCAGCACACGGCCGAAGAGGCGCTCGCCGCGGGGGTCCAGTCCAACCACGCCGAGAGCGGGACGGTCCTGGTGATGGACACCCATACCGGCGGCCTGGTGGCCTGGGCCGATTACCCCTCTTACAACGCCAACGACTTCGCTCACACGCCAGTCGGGAGCTTCATCGATCCGGCCGTCTCCCACCTCTACGAGCCGGGCTCGGTTATGAAGATCGTCACGCTATCCGGTGCGCTCGAGAACCACGCGATCACGCCCCAGACGACCATCAGAGACCCGGGCTGGATCAGGGTCCAGGGCGCCACCCTCTACGACTGGGACCGCGCCAACCGCGGCACGGTTTCCTATACCAAGGTCCTGGAATCGTCGCTCAACGTTGGCGCGGTGATGGCGATGCAGACGGAAGGCAAGGACGCCTACTACCGCAACCTGGTCAACTTTGGATTTGCGCGGCCGTCGGGCATGGACGTGGCAGCGGAGTCGACCGAGCCCCTGCGTGCCCTGGGTGTCTTCCGTGAATCCGAGCTTTCCACCACCACGTATGGACAGGGCATCGACGTGAACCCGGTCCAGATGCTGGCCGCGGTCAATGTGGTGGCCAACGGCGGCCGCTATGCGCAGCCGCATGTGGTGGACTCGATCGGCGGCCGGCCGGCGCCGCTCGCGATCGCGCCGCAGCCGCAGGTGATCAGCCCGGAGACCGCCGCCCAAATGACGACGATGATGAAGTCGGTGGTCCAGCACGGCTCCGGGCACGAGACGCGTATCGACGGCTTCCAGCTGGACGAGGCCGGCAAGACGGGCACGTCGCAGATGCTCGTGAATGGCCAGTACTCGCTCGACGTTTGGTCCAGCTACGTCGGCTTCATGCCCGCCAGCAACCCGCGGTTCACGATGCTCGTCATCGTCCGCAAGCCGCACAACGCGACCTGGATCCTGAATGACGGGTACATCGTCGCGGCGCCGCTCTGGAAGCGGATCGCGCAGGCGATCGTGCTGAACTGGCACATCGCGCCGACGCCCGGTATAGCGCCAGTCTGATCGTCCGGTGTAACGCAAGGCTGAGCTTCCGCACCTGCGACGCGTCGTCCCGGCCCGTGTAACCGGAGTCCGAGGGACCCGGTTTAAGACGTAAAGGCCCTTCCTGCTAGGCTCGCGCGCCGCAGCGCGCGGCAGGCGGGCCGAGTGGCCCGCTCCAAAATGAAAAGAAACATGCAGCTGCGGATCCGAGGCGCCTCCCGGAGCTTTACATCTGCCCATACGGATTCCCGAGAGGTGAAGCCGGGAGGGCTCTTCTTCGCCCTGCGCGGCGCTGCCACGGACGGCCATCGCTTCGTTGAAGACGCGGTCCGCCGCGGCGCGGCGGGGGTGGTGGTGGACCGGCCGGTCGAGGCCGGTGAGGCCGAGGTGATCACCGTGCCCGACACCTGGCGCGCGTTCTACGACCTGGCCGGCGAACGCCTGCGCGAGGCCGCCCCGCTGGTGGTGGCCGTGACCGGATCGAACGGGAAGACTTCGACAAAGGAGCTGACCGCCGCCGTGCTCGCGGTCAAGCACAAAGTCGTCAAGACCGAGGGCAACCTCAACACCGAGACCGGCGTGCCGCTGACCATCCTCCGGCTCGAGCCCGGCGTCCACGACGCGCTCGTCCTCGAGATGGGCCTGCAGGGACCTGGCGAGATCGCGCCGCTGGCCGACCTGGCCCGGCCACGCGTCGGCATCGTCACCAACATCGGCCGGGTGCACATGGAATTCTTCGAATCGCAGGAGGAGCTGGCTCGGGCGAAAGGCGAGCTGGTCGAGCGACTGCCGCCCGACGGCCTTGCGGTCCTGAACGCGGACGACCCCTTGACGCCGCTGCTCGAAAGCCTGGCGACCGCGCCGGTGGTCACCTTCGGGCTCGCGGGGGGCGACTACCAGGGGACCGGGTACCAGGCCGGCGGCTTCACGGTCCGCGGCGTGGCGGTGAGACTGCGGCTTCCCGGCCGCCACCAGACGCGCAACGCCCTGGCCGCGCTGGCGGCCGGCGAGTTCGCGGGCGTCCCCCTGACCGAGGGCGCGAAGGCGCTCGAAGACGTCCGCGTCGACCGCCGCTTGGAGGCGCTTGTCACGCCTGCCGGCTTTGCCGTTCTGGACGACGCCTACAACGCCAGCCCGGAGTCGATGCTGGCCGCCTTCGAGGTCATCGCCGACCAGGCCGGTCGCCGCCGGTACGCGGTCCTGGGCGAGATGCGCGAGCTGGGCGGATTGGCCGACGCGGCGCACGAGGAGGTCGGGCGGCGCGCGCGGGAGGTCTTCGACGCCGTCTGTGTCGTCGACGTCGGGCGCGGCCGGCTCTTGGCCGAGGCGGCGAGCGCCGATCTGGTGCCTGACAAGCCGGCCGCGGTGGAATGGGTCAGGGCCCACGCCGGCGAGGGCGACCTGGTCCTGGTCAAAGGGTCTCACGGCGTCGCCCTGGAAGAGGTGGTCGAGCAATTACTCCGGCCCTAACCTTCGACGTACTGACGGTCGCCGTCAGCTTTGCCATCGCTCTCGTCCTCTACCCGGGCTTCATCCGACTCCTGCGGAGCCGCCGTGCCGGCCAGGTCATCCAGGAGGAGCTGCCGCACGCGCACCAGGCGAAGGCGGGCACGCCGACCGGCGGCGGCATCCTCTTCGTGGTTCTGGGGCTGCTCGGTGGAGTCCTCGCCATCTGGGCCGGGCACCGCGGAGCCGTGCCCGCCCTGGCCGGCCTCGTCGGTGGGGGCTTGGTCGGCCTCGCCGACGACCTCCGCAAGCTCAGAGTGGGCTCGCTCGGCATCCCGGCCCGGGCCAAGTTCCCGCTCCAGTTCCTGCTCGCCGCACCGGTCGCGTGGCTGGCTTACCAGCCGCATCAACTGCTGGTTCCGTTCGACCTTGGCTGGCTCTACTGGCCGCTCGCCCTGCTGGCGATCGTGGGTGCCGCCAATGCGGTCAACATCACCGACGGCATCGACGGACTCTGCGGCGGCCTGGCGGTCATCGCGCTGACCGTGCTGGCGCTCCTCCTGCCGAACGGCTCCGCAGGCGAGAAGGCGGCGGCCATGGCCCTGGTCGGCGGCCTGCTCGCCTTCCTCTGGTACAACCGCCGGCCGGCGCGGGTTTTCATGGGCGACACCGGGTCGCTCGGCCTCGGCTATGCCCTGGCGGCGATGGCGCTACAGCAGGGCTTGGCGCTGCTGCTGCCGCTGCTCGGATTGGTCTTCGTGATAGAGACGCTGTCTGTCATCATTCAGGTCGCCTACTTCAAGGCGACCGGCGGGCGCCGGGTCTTCAAGATGACCCCGATCCACTTCACGTTCCAGCTCGAGGGTTGGTCCGAGGACCGCATAGACGCGGTTTTCTGGACGGTCGGCCTGGTTGCGGCGGCGGCGACCGTGGCGCTCGTCAGGGCCTTGATCCGATGACCGCCCTCGTGGTCGGCCTGGGACGCAGCGGCGTCGCGCTCGCCCGCTTCCTCCGCAATCGTGGCGACAAGGTCCGCATCTGCGACTTGAAACCGGCCGAGAAGCTGCAGGAGTACGTGTCCAGGCTCCCCGCCGGGAGCGACCTCCACCTGGGCGGCTACGACGAGTCCGTGCTGCGCGGCTGCGACGAGGTTTACGCCAGCCCTGGGGTCCCCTGGAACGCCCCGCTCTTGAAGCAGGCGCGCCTGAAGGGGCTGACCGTAAGCAGCGAGATGGACCTCTTCTTCCGCTACTGCCCGGCGCCCATCGTCGGCATCACGGGCACCAACGGCAAGACCACGACCACCGCGCTGACCGCCCAGGTCCTCCGCCGGGGCCGGCGGCCGGTGCTGGTCGGAGGCAATATCGGCGAAACAGTCCTCGATCGTCTCCCCGAGGTGACCGCGGACCACTGGGTCGTCCTGGAGCTCTCCAGCTTCCAGTTGGAGACGATCGCGCGCCCCCGCGCGCACGTGGCGGTCGTGCTCAACATCACGCCCGACCACCTCGATCGTCACGGCAGCTTGAAGGCGTACGTCGACTCCAAGGCCAGGCTGGTCGAGCACCAGGGCGCCGGTGATTACGCGGTCCTCAACGGGCGCGACGCGACCTGCCGGCAGCTGGCCGAGCGGACCCGGGCCAGAGTCGTCTGGTTCGACCGCCACGAGCCGGCCCCGCCGATGCCGATACCTGGCCGCCACAACCTCGAGAACGCGCTCGCCGCGGCCGCGGTGGGGCGGATCGCCGGCTTGGCCGACGAACAGATCAACGAAGCGGTGGCTGGGTTCGAGGGCGTGGAGCACCGCCTCGAGCTGGTGGGCAAGTGGAACGGGGTGCGCTGGTACAACGACTCCAAGGCCACCAACCCGGACGCTGGGCGGGTCGCCCTGGCCGCCTTCGAGGGGGTGCCGCTGGTGCTGATCGCAGGCGGTCACGGCAGCGGCTTCGACCTGAAGCAGTGGGTCGGCGAGATCAGGGAGAGGGCGGCCGCCGTGGTCTTGATCGGCGAGTCGGCCGGGCTCCTGGAAAAGGAGCTCGCCGGCCATCCCTCCCTGCACCGGGCCAGAGACCTGGACCACGCCGTGGAGCTCGCGGCCGCCCTGGCCGAGCCGGGCGGCGTCGTCCTGCTCAGCCCCGGCTACAAAAGCTTCGACTGGTTCACCTCCTTCGAGGACCGCGGCCGCCGCTTCAAAGACTCCGTCCGGCGTTGGAATGCCAGGCGCACGGCGTGAGCGAGGAGGCGGTCAGGACCGAGCGCGGCGACCGCTGGCTGCTCCTGGTCACCGTGCTGCTGGTGGCCGCCGGCCTGGTGATGGTCCTGAGCGCGAGCCAGGCCCTGGCCTACGTCGAGCATCGGGCGCCGCTCTATTACTTCGAGCGCCAGCTGGCCTCGGTCGGCCTCGGCGGCGGGGCGCTGGTCGTCCTGATGCGGGTCGACTACCGGCGTCTGCAGCCGCTGATCTTGCCCGGGGCGGCGGCGGCGACGGTGCTCCTCGTGCTGGTACCTCTGGTCGGCGTCCAGTCCAACGGCGCCCGCCGCTGGTTCGCGATCGGCTCTCTGGTGGTCCAGCCCACGGAGCTGGCCAAGCTCGCCTTCGCACTCTTCATCAGCTACTGGCTCGTGCGCCGCGGGCCTCGCCTGCGCGAGTGGAAGGCGGGCTTCCTTCCCTTCGCGGTAATCCTCGGCGGCGCTGTCGGGCTGGTCCTGCTCGAGAAAGACCTGGGTACCTCAGTCATCATCGCCGCGATCCTCGTCAGCGCCTATTTCGCGGGCGGCGGGCGCAAGCGCTACCTGGCCGTGCTGGTGCTGGGGCTGACGGTTGTCTTCCTGGCCGTCGTCTTATACGAGCCTTACCGCGCGGCTCGCCTGGTGACCTTCACCAACCCCTTCGCCGACCCGCTCGGCGCCGGCTTCCAATCGACGCAGGCCATTTACGCGCTCGGTTCAGGCGGGATCTTCGGAGTCGGTCTCGGGCACTCCGTTCAAAAGTTCCTCTGGCTGCCGGAGGCCCACACCGACTTCATCTTCGCCATCGTGGGCGAGGAGACGGGCCTCGCCGGCACCACCGCCATATTGGCCGGCTTCGTCTTCTTCGCCGTGCGCGGATACCGGGCCGCGCTGCGCGCGCCGGACGCGTTGGGCCGAGTGCTCGCCACCGCGATCACGACCTGGATCGCTTTCCAGGCGCTGGTCAACATGGCGACGGTCACCGACACGCTTCCCATCACTGGCGTTCCTCTGCCGTTGATCAGCTACGGTGGGACCTCGGTCGCCACGACCCTGGCCGCGATCGGGATCCTGCTCAGCATCGCCAGCCGGGGGCGGCAGTCCCTTCTCGATTCTTCACGGAGGTCCGATGCGGCTCTTGATCTCGGGAGGCGGGACTGGCGGTCATCTCTTCCCAGCGCTCGCCGTCGCGCGAGCGTTCCGCGCTGAGAGCCGCTCGGGCGCGGTCCTCATCGTCGGCCGCGCGGGGGGCCCCGAGGAGAAGCTCGTCCCCGAAGCCGGCTTCGACCTGGAGACGATCGTGATCCGGGGGTTCGACCGCGACGCCACCTGGAAGAACCTGGGTCTGCCCGTCGTGCTGCCGGTGGCTCTGGCGCGCGGCTACACCATCGTCCGGCGCTTCAGGCCGGACGTCGTGCTGGGAGTCGGCGGCTACGCGATGGTCCCCAGCGTCGCCGCGGCAAGGTTGGGGAGGGTGCCCTACGTGCTTCACGAGCAGAACTTCCTGCCTGGCCTGGCGACCCGCAGCCTGGCGGGCGGCGCGGCTGCGGTCTGCATCACCTTTCCGGGGACGCGGGTGCGCGCCCGTCGGGTGGAGCTGACCGGATTGCCCCTGCGGCCCGGCTTCTCGCGGCGGACGCCCGAGGTCCGGCCTCGGAAGCTGCTCGTGACCGGCGGCTCGCAAGGCGCCCGCCGCCTGAACGAGGTGGTCTGGGAGGCACTCGAAGACCTCCTCGCCCGCTTTACCGAGGTGATCCACGTGACCGGCCGGCAGGGCGCCGACGAGGGGCGCCGTCGCGTCCGTCCGCGCTACCGGCCCGTCGACTTCACGCCGGACATGGCGGGCCTCCTGGCCGAGGCCGACCTGGTCGTCTCCCGGGCGGGCGTGGGGACGCTGGCCGAGATCACCGCGGTCGGGCTGCCGGCGATCCTGGTGCCGGGAACGTTCGGAGGTGGGCACCAGGAAGCGAACGCGGCGGTCCTGGTCGAGGCCGGCGCCGCCGTCCGGATCGGGGACGACGACTTCGATGCCCAGCGGCTGCTGGCAGAGATCTCCTCACTGGACGAGGGGCGGCTCCGGCGGATGGCGGAGGCCTCGGCGAGCCTCGGCCGGCACGACGCCGCCGAGCGAGTCCTGGCGGTGCTCAAGGAGGTTGCCGCCGGGTGAGCTTGAGCCGATGAAGGTCCACCTGATGGGCATCGGCGGGACGGGCGTCTCCTCGCTGGCGCTCGTCTTGCTGCGCCGGGGCGACGAAGTCTCCGGCTGCGACGCGCAGGCCTCGGCCACGACCGAGCAGCTGGTGAAGGCGGGCGCCCGAATCGCGATCGGCCATGACGCGGCGCACGTTGTGGGCCAGGACCTGGTCGTGCACAGCGCCGCCATCCCCGCCACCCAGGAGGAGCTGGTCGCCGCTCGTGACGCGGAGATCGAGACCTTGACGCGAGCCGAGCTGCTGGCCCAACTGATGCGCTCCAGCGACGCGATCGCGGTCGCGGGCACCCACGGCAAGACGACGACGACTTACATGCTCGGCCACATCCTGACGGAGGCCGGCTACGACCCCTCGGTGCTGGTCGGGGACGGCGCGAACACCCGCGCCGGCGGCAGCCGCTGGCTCGTCGCCGAGGCCGACGAGAGCGACGGCTCGCTGGTCCTCCATCAGCCGCGCTATGCCATCGTCACCAACCTGGAGCTGGACCATCCCGACCACTTCACGACGTTGGAGGCGGTCGAGGAGGTCTTCGCCAGCTTTCTCTCGCACCTCCCGAGCGACGGCCTGGCCGTCCTCTGCGCCGAGGACCAGAAGCTGCTCACCCTGCCCACCCCGGCGCGTCGCGTCACTTACGGCATCGAGCGGGGCAACTACAAGTGGCGCGACCTCGGCTTCGAGGTCAAGGTGCCGGGCCGGCACAACGCGCTCAACGCGTGCGGTGCGGCGGCCCTGGCGATCGAGCTAGGCGTGCCGCGGGAAGCGGTGGGCCGCGCGCTGGCCAGCTTCAAGGGCGCGCACCGCCGGCTGGAGCGTGTCGGCGCCTGGCGGCAGGCCGAGCTCTACGACGACTACGGCCACCACCCGACCGAGGTTCGGGCGACGGTGGCTGCCGTCCGGGAGCTGCACCCCAAACGCGTCGTGCTGGTCTTCCAGCCCCACCGCTACAGCCGCTACGCGCACTTCCGCGACGACTTCGCGAAGGCCCTGGGGAGCGCCGACCAGGTGGTTGTGGCCGAGATCTATCCGGCCGGCGAAGCCAATCCCGAAGGGCTCTCCTCGCGGGAGCTCGCGGACGCCGTGCCGGGCGCGCGCTTTGCGGCCGACCTGGCGGCTGTCCGCGCCCAGGTCGAGGAGCTCGTCCAGGCCGGTGACCTGGTCCTCTTCATGGGCGCGGGCGACATCTGGAAGGTGCCCCATGAGCTGGCGGACTAAGTCCAACCTGGCCTGGCTCAGCGGCCTGGACCACGCCGCGCCGGACCGGCCGTTGGACAAGCTCACGTCTTTCAACATCGGGGGCCCGGCCGACTTCTTGGTCGAGACCGCCGAACCCGGCCGGCTGGTCAGCGGCTGCTGGCAGCGCGAGATCCCCTACCTGCTGCTGGGCGCCGGGACCAACCTCCTCGTCGGGGACGGCGGCGTCGAGGGCCTTGTCATCCGCGACGTCAACCGTGGTTTCAAACAGGAGGGTGAGCGGGTCTATGGCGGAGCGGGCCTCAAGATGATGCGTCTCGCCCGGCTGGCGGCCGATCACGACCTGGCCGGGCTGGAATTCGCCATCGGCATCCCGGGCACGGTAGGTGGGGCCCTTTACCAGAACGCCGGCTGCTGGGGGTCGGAGGTGAAGGACGTCCTCGCCGGCGCGGAGGGCGATGGCGTCCAATGGCAACCGGCGGACCTCGGGCTCGGCTATCGCACCTCCGCCTTTCGGGAAGGCGCGCTGCGCGGCCACCTCATCGTCGGCGCCTGGTTCCAGCTCCGCCCCGGCGACGGGCACGCCTCGCGCGAGCAGATGGCGGCCTGGACCGCCGAGCGCAAGCAGACCCAGCCGATCGCCACCAAGAACTGCGGCAGCGTGTTCAAGAATCCGCCGGGCGACTCGGCCGGGCGGCTGGTGGAGGCGGCCGGCCTGAAGGGCGCCCGCGAGGGCGGCGCGGTGATCAGCAGGAAGCACGCCAACTTCATCGAGAACGCGGGCGGCGCCACCGCCGCCGACGTCCGCAAGCTGATCGGACGCGCGCGCGAGGCGGTGCTGAAGCAGTTCGGAGTGAGCCTGGAGACGGAGGTCGAGATGGTGGGCCGGGAGAAGCCTCGCAGTTGAAGGTGGCCGTGCTCGCCGGCGGCCGGTCGTCGGAGCGGGAGGTCTCGCTCAACTCAGGCGCCCAGGTCGAAGCGGCTCTCAAGCGGCGCGGCCACGAGGTCAGGGTCCTCGACGTGGATCGCGAGGTCTGGCCGCGACTGGCCGAAGGCGGCTTCGACTGCGTTTTCATCGCGCTCCACGGCCCGATCGGCGAGGACGGCACGGTGCAGGGGATGCTGGAGGTCCTCGAGATCCCCTACACCGGCTGCGGGGTCCTGGCGAGCGCGCTCTGCATCGACAAGGCGATCGCCAATCGGCTCCTGGAGCAGGCAGGCCTGGCCATCCCCGCCTCCCAGGACCACGACGTCCGGGAGGGCATTCCGGCCGACCTGGTCGACAACCTGGTGGCGGGCCTGGGCCTGCCCCTGGTGGTGAAGCCAACCCGCCAGGGTTCGACCGTCGGACTCACGATCGCTCGGAGCGCCGAGGAGGTCGCGGATGGCCTGGTTCTGGCCGGCCGCTATGACTACCGCGTGCTGGCCCAACGGTTCGTGACCGGCACCGAGATCACGGTGGGCGTGCTGGCGATGCCCGACCTGGAGGTCTTGCCGACCTTAGAGATCGTCAGCGAGAACCCGGTCTACGACTACGACGCCAAGTACACCGCCGGCAAGAGCCACCACATCATCCCCGCCCGGATCCCGGAGTCGGCTCGCCGGCGCGCGTCATTGGCCGCCGAGCTCGCCTTTCGAACGTTGCGCTGCGAAGGCATGGCCCGTGTCGACCTGATCGTTGACGCGGACGGCGTGCCCTGGGTGCTCGAGGTCAACACCGTGCCGGGGCTGACCGAGCTCTCCCTGCTCCCGGACGCGGCGCGCGCCGCCGGCGTCAGCTTCGATGAGCTCTGCGATCGCCTCGTCCACCACGCCCGCCTCCGTGTGGGGGGAAAGAGAGCCTGAAGATGCGCAGCCGGCGGTCGGCGCACCGGGCCGGAGTCGACCACCACCGGCTCCCCGCGCGGCGCCAGCCGGGGCCCGAGCCGCGCCGAGAACGCCGGGCGCGCCGCCTCCCCACAGCTTTTTGGAGGCGCGCCCTCGCGCTCCTCGTGGCCAGTCTGGAGGTCGCCGTGCTTGGCTGGGTGCTAGTGGGTCCCGCCTTCACCATCAGGGAGGTCACGGTCACCGGACTGCACCACCTTACGCGCGCCCAGGTGCTCGGCCTGACCGGCCTCGACCGGCCTGGTTCGGTGCTCATCCTGGACGGTGATACCATCCGGCGGAAGTTGGGGAGCTCGACCTGGATCCGCACATCCACGGTCGCGCCCGTCCTGCCCGATCGGGTTCAGATCGCGATCGACGAATGGCACCCGGTCGCCGTTTATCGCGCCGGCGACGCCGGGCGGGCCTTCTACCTGAACGAGGTCGCCGCCGCCATCGCTCCGGGTCAGCCGGCGGCCGGGTTGGCGGACATCCATGGACCGGCCGGGGCCGATCCCAAACCGGGCGAACATCCCCTCGAAGCGCAGCTGCTGGCGGCCCTGATCAAGATCCAGTCGGCCCTGCCCTCGATTTACGGGCAGGGCGTGGCCCGCTACGATCTCGACTGCCTCGGCAGCCTGAGCCTGACCACCACCCGTGGGGTGAAGCTCTACTTCGGGCGCGTGCTGACGCCGGAGGAGTTCGCATCGCTGGGCGACAAGCTGGCCGCGCTCAAGTCGCTGGCGGCCGACGCCGACGTACAGAAAGGCGACCTCGAGTACATCAACCTGGTCAACCCGTTCGCGCCGGCGGTCAAGTTCAAAGGCGCCCCCGCCCCGAGCACACCCAGCCCGTCGAAGGCCCCCAAGACCCCCAAGAGCCCCGCGGCGCAGCCGTCTCCGTCGCCTCTGCCGGTGGCTCCGGCGGTCGCCGTATGCAAGTAGCCGTCGTCGCCTTGGTGGCGGCGGCGATCGGCGTCCTGCTGGGGCTTCTCTCGCCCGTGACCATCCCGATTGGCTTCGCCCGCTACACCGCGGTCGCCCTGCTCGCGGGGCTGGACTCGATCTTCGGCGCCTTCAAGGCCTACATCGCAGGGTCTTACGAGCCGCGCGTTTTCGTGACCGGCCTGGTCACGAACATGGCCCTGGCGGGCGGGCTCACCTTCGTCGGCGACAAGATCGGAGTCGACCTTTCGATCGCAGCGATCGTCGCTTTCGGGGTTCGGATCTTCAACAACCTGGCCTCGATCCGCCGCCACTACCTCTGACAAAGG
>CATPBK010000094.1 GCA_955652705.1 Candidatus Dormiibacterota bacterium
CCGCTGGTGCGGACTCCGGCCTGAAGGCCGGTCAGCGAGATCGCCGGCACGCCCATGGCGGCGAGGCACATGGCCAGCAGTGGCGCGCTGATCGTCTCGCCGTTGGCCACGAGCATGTCCAGCTCCCGCGCCGGCGGCGAGGGCGTCACCCGGTGGGCGAGGGCGATGAGCTGATCAGTGGTCCGGCCCATGGCGGAGACGACCACGACCACGCGCTCCCCGGCCCGCACGGTCTCCGCGATGCGCGCCGCCACCCTCCTGATCCGCGCCGGCGTGCCCACCGAGGTGCCGCCGTACTTCTGGACGATCATGGCGCCGTCACGAAACGATGCGGGTGACCAGCGGGCGGCCCGGAGCGCCGGCGGCGGCGGTCATCGCTTCGGCCACCTGCTTCCCCGCTCCCGGCGGCGTGAACGCGAAGACGCTCGGGCCAGCACCCGCCAGCGCGGCGCCGTGGGCGCCGGCGGCCCGGGCGGCCGCGATGGTCTCCGGCAGCCACGGATAGATGGAAGAGCGGGCGGGCTGGTGCAGCCGGTCCTCCATCGCCACACCGAGCAGGCTCCAGTCGTGGGCGTGGAGAGCGTGGACCAGAAGCGCATTGCGACCAGCGTTGTAGACGGCGTCGGCGCGGGGGACGACCGCCGGCAGGATGGCTCGCGCCTGCTCGGTCGGCGACGGCTCCGCCGCCACGAAGATCGCGACTTCGAGGTCGTCCGGGATCGGCAGCCTGACCACTCGGTCGGCGACGCAGGCGACGACGCCGTGGTGGATGGCGGCGGCGACGTTGTCCGGGTGGCCCTCTACCTTCACCGCCCGGGCGAACAGCTCCCCCGCGGGCACTCCGTCCAGCGCCAGCGCCGCCACCCTGGCCGCGGCGCTGCTCCCGAGACCGACTCCGAGGGGGATCTCGCTCGTCACCCGCCCTCGCATACGGAGGCTCTCGAAAGGGTGACCGGGCGGCGGCTCGACGCCGGCAAAGGTCCACTCCGGCGCCTGCGCCGGTTCGGCGTCCGCCTCCAGCCAGAGGTCGACGGCCATGGCCAGCACGTCGAACCCCGGGCCAAGGTTGGCGATCGTGGCGGGCACCCTTACGGAGGTCAAAGCTTGAGGGCCTTGGCGATCGCGCGCGCGTCCCCATCGAGCTCGACCGGTGGCTCCACGTTGGCGATGGCCACGTCGGGGTCTTTGAGCCCGGATCCCGTCAGCACGACCACCGTCGTGGCGTCCTTTTCGAGCCGGCCCTCCCGCACGAGTCGATAGAGAAGCGCCAGTGGCGCCACCGAAGCAGGTTCGGCGAAGAGGCCCTCCGTCGAGGCGAGCCGGATCTGCGCCTGCAGGATCTCGGTGTCGGAGACCGCTTCGATCAGCCCGCCCGACTCGTCGCGGGCGCTGGTCGCGCCCTCCCAGGACGCGGGGTTGCCGATCTTGATCGCGGTCGCGACGGTCTTCGGGTTCTCGACCGGCCGCCCCAGCACGATCGGGGCCGCCCCCTCCGCCTGGGCGCCGACCATGCGCGGCAGGTTGGCCGACTTGCCGGCCTGCTGGTATTCGCGGAAGCCCTTCCAGTAGGCGGTGATGTTGCCGGCATTGCCAACCGGCAGGAGCAGGTAGTCGGGCGCTTCGCCGAGGGCGTCCACGATCTCGAAGGCGGCGGTCTTCTGGCCTTCGATCCGGTACGGGTTGACCGAGTTGACGAGCGCGACCGGGTACGTGTCGGACAGCTCACGCACGGTGGCCAGCGCCCGGTCGAAGTTGCCCTTCAGGGCGACCACCTTGGCCCCGTACATGAGGGCCTGGGAGAGCTTATTGAGCGCGATCTCACCTGAGGGGATGAACACCACCGCCCGCATCCGGTAGCGGGCCGCGTAGGCCGCGGCGGACGCCGACGTGTTGCCGGTCGAGGCGCAGACCAGCACCCGCGCGCCCGCCTCCAGGGCCTTGGCCACCGCCAGGCACATGCCGCGGTCCTTGAAAGAGCCGGTCGGGTTCAGACCTTCGTACTTGAAGAGGAGCCGCCGCAGACCGAGCGAGGCGCCGATGTTGCGGCTCTCGACGAGCGGGGTCGACCCCTCGTCGAGGTCGACCATCGGCGTGGCGTCGGTGACCGGGAGGCGCTCCCGGTACCTCGCGATGACCCCCATGAGCTCCGCTAGATGACCCTGAGGAAGGCGCCGACCCGGCGGATCGGCTCCAGCTCGGCGATCCGCTCCCGGGCTCGGGCGAGGGCCGCGTCGCGGGCGGGATGGGTGGTGAAGACGAGCTCGGCCGTGCCCTCCTCCATCGAATCCTTCTGGATCATGCTGGCGATCGAGACGTCCTCCTCGCCGAAGACCCGGCCGACCTGCGCCAGCACGCCCGAGCGATCCTCGGCGCGGAGGCGGTAGTAGGCCTTGGTCACCACGTCCGCCATGGGCAGCATCGGCGGGTCTGGGTCGAAGGTCATCAGCACCCGGTTGGCCGCCTTCTTGCGGATCGTGAAGACCAGGTCCAGGAGATCGCCGACCACCGCCGAGGCGGTCGGCCGGCCGCCCGCGCCCTGGCCGCGCAGCAGCACCGGGCCCACCAGGTCGCCCTCGATGTAGACGGCGTTGAAGGCGCCTTCAACCTGAGCCAGCGGATGGCTCAGCGGCACCATCGCAGGGTGCACGCGGGCTTCGATCTTGCCGTTGGGCCGGGCCGCGTAAGCGAGCAGCTTGATCTCGTAGCCGAGCTCACGGGCGTAGCGGAAATCGAGCGGGTCGATGCCTTCGATGCCCTCCCGGAATACCTGGTCCGGGTGGACGCGGGCGCCGAAAGCGATGGAGGCCAGGATAGAGAGCTTGTAAACGGCGTCGAAGCCGGCCACGTCGTCGGTCGGGTCTGCCTCGGCAAAACCGGCCGCCTGGGCCTCGGCCAGCGCCGCGGCGTAGTCGAGCCCGTCCGCGCCCATGCGCCCCAGCATGTAGTTGGTGGTGCCGTTGATGACCGCGGCGATCCGCTCGATATCGTTGGCGATGAGGTCGACTTTGAAGGTGCTGATGAGCGGGATGCCGCCACCCACCGCAGCCTCGAAGTAGATGTCGACGTCCATCTCGCCGGCCAGCTCCAGCAGTTCCGGGCCGTGCTTGGCCATCACGACTTTGTTGGCGGTGACCACGTGCTTGCCGGCGCGGAGCCCGCGCTCGATGTAGGTGCGAGCGGGCTCCTCGCCGCCCATCAGCTCCACCAGGACCTGGATCTCGGGATCATTGAGCACCTCCTCCGGCGCGACCGTGATCAGCTCGCTCGGGATCGACCGCGGCCGCTTCGCGTCCCGGACCAGGACCCGCCGCAGGTTGAGGGCAACGCCGGTTCGCCGAGCCAGGCTGTCCCGCTTCTGGAGGAGGCGCTCGGCGACCTGGCTGCCCACCGTGCCGAGGCCCAGCAAGCCAACGTTGAGTTGCACACCGGTATTCTCACGGTTCGTGGGTCTGCTCCTACGGGAGGAGGACGTCGAGCGGGTCATCGACATGGACGCCGTGATCGACGCCGTGCGAGCGGCCGGGATCGCCTTGGGTGAAGGCGTCGCCCAGAACCAGCCCCGGCGACGCGTCTATCCGCCTGGCGGCGTCCTCAACGTGATGTTCGCTTCCCACCCGGGTTGCGGGCATTACGGGCTCAAGACGTACAGCATCGGCGGGGGCCGGGCGCGCTTCCTCGTGATCCTCTATGCGATCGACGGAGATCGGGCCGGCAGCGTGGAGGCCCTGATCGAGGCCAACCTGCTGGGCGCCTACCGCACCGGCGCCGCCACCGGCGTGGCCGCCGCGGCACTGGCGCCGCCGGGGCCGATCGAGGTCGCCCTGATCGGCACTGGGTTCCAGGCGCGCACACAGGTGCACGCCCTGTCGCGTGCGATCGCGGTCAATAAGTTCCGTGTGTTCAGTCGCAACGCCGACCACAAGCTGGCTTTCGCCCAGGAGGTCGCGGAGCACTTGAAGGTCGTGGCGGTCGCCGCCGAGACCGCCGAGGAGGCGGTCCGCGGCGCGCAGGTCGTGGTCTGCATGACCAACAGCGCCACGCCGGTGATCGAGGCCGGCTGGGTCGAGAAGGGCACCCTCGTGGTCGGCGCGGGCATCAACCTGCCGAACAAGTCCGAGCTGCCGCCCGATCTGGTGAACGCCTGCGAGGCGGTGGTGGTCGACCAGCTGGAGGCTGCCAAGCTGGAGAGCGGCGACCTCCTCAACGCCGAAGCGAGCGGCTTCGACTGGGAGAAAGTGCAGGAGCTAGGGGCGGTCCTGGCCGGGAAGGCGCCGGGCCGCCGCTCGCCCGGCGGGACGGTGCTCTTCGAGTCGCACGGCCTCGCCCTCTGGGACGTGGCGGCGGGCGCCGTAGTTTTGAAGCGCGCCCGCGAGGCCCGCCTCGGCCAGGTCCTGGATCTTTTCGGAGACCCCGACTGACCTGACGAGAGCCCTACGCCCTACGCCCTGACGCCCTACGCGCTGGTCGCCGGCTGGGTCAGCGAGTGGCCGAGTTCGTGTGCTCCACGACCGTCTGCGTCGAGAGGCTGCCGAGGTCGAACGTCGTCATGACGAAGTAGGAGGCGGCGACGATGACGGCGAGGGTGGCAGCCGAGACGAGATAGACGCGGAGGCGCACGAAAGGCTCACGCACGACCCGAGCCTGGAGATCGGCCCAGTCTGGACCGCGGCCCGGGACCCACGACGACACCTCGGTTTGGATCGCCTGGACCTCGCGGTCCAAGGGATCACCTTTTCCGTACACCTTCATCTCTCCGAACGCGCCGCTTCCAGCTTTTGCTCGCTCCCAACCAGCTCGACCCGCATGACGGCCATGGCCTTGGCGATTCGCGAGGCCACCGTCCCCGAGGGGATGCCGAGAGCCTTGGCCACCTCGTCGCGCGTGTAGCCGTGGTAGTAGTGGAGGACCACCGCCGCCCGCACCTTTGGGCTCAAGCGGGCGAGGGCTCGTTCGAGCACCGTCTTCGCCTCCACCCGCCCGTAGTCCCCAAGGTCGGGGCCAGCAAGCAGCTTGGGGGCGATGATGCGGCTCAGCTTCTGGCGCCGCAGGTAAGAGATCGCGACGTTGATGGCGATCCGGTGCAGCCAGGCGCCGGGCGGGCCGCTCGGGCGGTACTTCTCGCGCGCCCGGTAGGCGCGCACGAAGGCCTCCTGCGTTAGGTCTTCCGCGGTGGCCGAGTCGAGCACCATCGCCCGGACGCTCCGGAAGACCGAGGGGTACTCTCGGACGTAGAGCTCGCGGAACTGGGTCTTCGGGTCGAGATCTGGGGCCTGCCCCATGTGTGACCGCGTAAGTGTGAGGCCGCGGGCCCAACTCCGCTACGTCTCCATGGTTTCAATTCCAGGGCCGGAGTGTTATACCGGGCTGAGGAGGTGCTTGAAGGATGGCTCGGGTAGGCGAGTTGATGAGCACCAGGCTCGTGGTGATCGGTCCCGACGCTACGGTAGCCGAAGCGGCGACGGTCATGGCTCAGCGCCAGGTCGGGTCGCTTCTGGTCCTGGCCGGCGAGGACCTGGCCGGAATCTTTACCGAGCGTGACGTGGTGCGTGCGATCTCAAACGACATCCACGCTCCCCAGGACGAGGTCTCGCATTGGATGACAAGGGAGCCGAAGACGATCGACGCGGACACGTCGCACGAAGCGGCGCTCGAGCTGATGCGGGCCGGCCACTTTCGCCACTTGCCGGTGGTCGCCGGCCGCAAGATCGTCGGCATGCTCTCCATGCGCGACCTGATCAAGGCCGGCGCCGCCGTCGGCTGACCCAGCTCCGGGCCCAGCCGGCCTCGAATACGAAGGAGGGGGTTTTGTGACCGGGAAGCTTGTCGGTTGGGGTCTCTGGGCGATTCCCGCGGCGGGAGTGTTGACGCTCGGTCCCTGGATCGCGATCTTCTTTGTAGCCAACCCGGACGTGAGCACCGACCAGGCGGGATTTGCCCGGGCGGTGACCGATGCGCCCCATGCCATCGTCGGCTACCTCTGCATACTCGGCCTCTTCTGCCTCCTCTTCGGCGTGCTCGCGCTTTCCTCCCTGCTGCAGCGGACTGAGGTCCGACACGCCGCTGTCTCCCCTTCGCCTGCGGGCCAAGCGGTCGGCTTTGTCCGGAGAGCCTGGAACGCCCCAGTCAGCGACTACGCCGCCGTTGGAATGGTCTGCGGAATCATCGCCACCACGCTCGTAATCGGCACCTGGACGATGCTTGTCGTCGCGACCCCAACCGTCGGCGACGTCTATCTCTCCGGTCACTCGGGCGCGGGGGAGGTCTTCAAAGTCCTGTCCGGCGGCCACTGGAGCGCGCGAGTGGTGCCTATTTTCGTCGTCGCCGGGCTGGCCGACCTGGTGGCCGCGTTCACCTTAGGAGACGCGATCCGGCGCTCCGGACTGGTTCCGAGATGGGTTGCGCCGGTTTTCGGTCTCGGCTTCGCCCTCTCCATAGTCTCGGCGCCGGTGGTCAGCCTGGTCGGCGGCCTTCTGCTGATCATTGCGGGCGTAGTCCTCGCGAGGGCAGCCCAGCCGGCGGCCCGACGGGCTAGGGAGCCAGGTCAGGGGTCGCTATGAACCACCTGCCGCTCCTGCCGTCGCCACCCATCTTCCCTGGCGCGGTGTCCTGGGCGAACCGGTAGAGCGGCCAGTGGTTGTAGACGACGATCGTCTGGTTCGCTTGGTTCGTCTGGTTCCCCTGGTCCCCCTGGTTCCCTGCGACCGGCAGCGGGATGGTAGTGATCTTTCCCGTCACACCGCTGCCCCCGGTCGGGGCCTTTACCCCAGAGGGAACGGTCAGGGGCGGCCAGAGGGCCTGGCAGGATCCGGTACAGGTCACCCTGCCAACTACGTCGCCCGTGTACCAGTAGAGGGTCCGGCCGTTCTTGTCGGTCAGGATCGTGGTGCTGACTCCCTTGACCGTCACCTTTTTCGCAAGCACCACCGCGTTGGCGTTGGTCGTGTCACCGGAGCCGGGCAAGATGGAGCTGCACGCGGCCACGCTCACGGCCGAGCCCAGAGCGAGGATGCCCAAGCGAAGGTAGTAGGTCACTGCGATGCCTCCCAGGCACTTGTCGGTGTTTAGAGGACACAGGTTACGGAAAGGGCGGCCCGCACCTGCGTGACGACCGATGCCGGTGCGCGTAAGACGTCCGGACCGGTGAAGCGGAGGAGCCTGAATCCCGCGCTCAAAAGGCCATTCTGCCGGCGGTTGTCTTCGATGAGGCTGTCGCGGTGGGTACCACCGTCGTATTCGATCGCCAGTCGAGCGCTTCGATAGAAGAGATCGACTCGGCCGAGGATGTCGCCGCCCACGCCTTACAGTCGAACCTGGGCCTCCGGGCGAGGTAGGCCTGCGAGAACGAGGAGCACCCGCAGGCGGGTCTCCATCGGGGACTCCGCGGCGGGCTCGGCAAGGTCAGCGACCTGCCGGAACCGGACAATCCCCTTGCTGCCCTTCCGAGCACCTACCCAAGAAGTGAGCTGCGGCAGGCTGATCAGTTCTAACTGAAGCGCCCGGTCGACGGCCACCACCGCTTCGCTGAGATCGAGACGCTGGCTGAGATCGGCCAGGGTGCGCAAGACCGATGTGGTTCGCAGATCGTTCCTGACGACGACATCGCCTTCTCTCATGAGCGACCTGCGCACTGCAACTCCAACGCGGGCTGAGACCCCGGAGGCTCTCGGGATGGTGACTTCTATAGGGTCGTCTCCTGGAGCAAGACCGAGGCCGTGGAGCCAGCCAGCGGTCCGGCCGGAGAAAGCCGCCTCGACTGGAAGGCGGTGTTGCAGGGCCACGAGTCTCAGCTGTGGAGTTTGAGGAAGCCCTGCCCACGCGTAGAGACCCGAGCCCACGCGCCGCCAGCTAGCGCCCTGCAGCTGCCTTCGCGAGACGCCTGACCGGCGAGCCGCCTCGAGCGTGAAAGGGCCCTTCGTGAGTTCTGCGGGAATGACCGGCCGCGGAGGCATGCCTGCGAGCTTGCTGGCCAGTCCGCTGGACGGCAACCAGGCCCGTTAAGCAGGCATCGATGGGTTCATTCGCCCGCACATGCACCTGTATCAGGGAGCCCGAAAGGTGCGTCCGCCCGCACATGCACCGGACAGCGGCGTCGAGCCTCATGCCGGGCAAAGATACGGCCGCGGCTGAACACAGAAGATTCCAACGGTGGTGGGCGGCCCGGGACTCGAACCCGGATGGGTCACCCCACACGCCCCTCAAACGTGCGCGTCTACCTGTTCCGCCAGCCGCCCGGCTGGGTGCCCACGGATCTTACCGAAAGATTCTCTGGCCAAGATCTCGGCCGCACCTGCCCGCTAGAGGATTCGAACCCCTAACCTCATGGTCCGAAGCCATGCGCTCTGTCCGTTGAGCTAAGCGGGCGCAAGGCCATTTTAGGCGGCGGCCTTCAGCGCGGCTTTACTGGGCGGCCGCGAGCTCCCGCGGGCGCTCGTGAAGCAGTCCCCAGGCCATGTACCTGACCAGCCCGAGCGACGTGTAGCGCCGCTTCTCGGGCCGCGTCCGCCCGTTCAGAAGAGCCGTCATCAGCGCTCTCGGCGTGGTGCCCGGAAAGCTTGTCGCGCCTCTCCCGATGGCATCCAGGATGTGGCCGTCAGAGCCGCCCACCTGCGTGATGCCGGACGCTTCCGCCAGGCGCCGGGCGAGCAGGTTGGGGAGGGCCATGCCCGGGGTCGAGTTCTCGACCTCGATCGCGTCGAAATCCAGCTCGCCAGCCAGGTGGCCCACGCCATGAACCACGTGCCGTCGCCGGCGGCGCGTCAGGCGCTGGGTCCGCCAGAAGGGGTGTGCCGCGATGGCGACTCCGCCCTGGGCGTGGATCAGGTCGACGGTGTGCGCGGCGGTCAGGCCGGGCCGGATCCGTTTGGTCAGGAAGAGGCCGAGGATGTGTCCCTGCCGGCTGGACACCTCTTCGCCGATCACGACCCTGATGGCCGAGGTGCGGGCCGCGTAATCGGCCGCCCGCAGCGCGCCCTCGATGGTGTCGTGGTCGGTGATTGCGATGACGTCGAGAGCCGTCTCCGCGGCGGCGTGGTCGACCACGTCCCGGGGCGTCGGCCAGCCGTCGCTGTACGTCGTGTGAATGTGGAGATCAGCCAGGCCGCGGCGGGACATTGGGCGGTCGAGTCTAATACGAAAAGCCGCGACTCTGGACGCGAGCACCGGAAAATAGGAGGATTCGCCCGAATCCGAAGGAGGTGTCAGCAGTGGACGGTTTGATGCAGGACTACGACCTCACTCTCCAGCACGTCCTCTGGCGGGTCGACAAGCTCTTCCGCCGCAAGGAGGTCGTGACCAAGCGGGAGCAGACGGTCCACCGCATCAGTTACGCGGACATGGTGCCCCGCATCAACCAGCTCGCCGGGGCGCTGAAGCGCCTCGGTGTCAAGCCCGGCGACCGCGTCGCGACACTGGCTTGGAACAACTGGCGGCACCTGGAGCTCTACTACGCCATCCCCTGCATGGGAGCGGTCCTCCACACGCTCAACCTGCGCCTCTTTCCGAAGGACCTGGAGTTCATCATCAAGGACGCCGACGACACGATCCTCTTCGTCGACCGCACCCTCGTCCCGATCCTGAACCAGCTGGCGGGCAAGCTCCCGTCGGTCAAGCGCATCGTGCTGATGACCGACGGCGAGCCGGCGCCTGAGAACCAGCTGGGCGAGATGCTCGACTACGAGACGCTGCTGAAAGCCGAGTCGCCCGAGTTCGAGTGGCCGGCCCTCCAGGAACGGATGGCCGCCGCCATGTGCTACACGTCCGGAACCACCGGCAACCCGAAAGGGGTCGTGTACTCGCACCGCTCGCAGTTCATCCACACGATGGGCGTGCTCCAGGTCGACAACCTGGCCCTGAGCGAGCGCGACGTGGTCTTTCCGATCGTGCCCATGTTCCACGCCAACAGCTGGGGCCTGCCCTACGCGTGCGGCATGGTGGGGTCCAAGGTCATCTTTCCGGACCGCTTCATGGGCGACGCCAAGTCGGTGGTCGAGCTGGCGCGGGACGAGGAGGCGACGATCCTGGCCGGCGTCCCCACCATCTGGACGAACACGGCCCTCTACCTGAAGGAGACGGGGATCCGGCTCCCGAAAGTCCACACGGTCATCTGCGGAGGGTCGGCGATCCCGCGGGCGCTCATGGTGGCGATGGACGAAGTCGGCCTCCGCATGCTTCACGCCTGGGGGATGACCGAGACCTCGCCGCTCGGCTCGACCGCCCGCGTGCGCAGCTGGGTCCCGCCGGAGGAAGAGCTCGAGAAGCGCCTGACCCAGGGCCTGGTCGTGCCCGGCGTCGAGATCCGGATCGCCGACCCGACGACCGGCGCGGAGCTGCCCTGGGACGGAGTCGCCTTCGGTGAAATCCAGGTCCGCGGCTCCTGGATCGCCAGCGGCTACTACAACGGCTACGACCCGGGGAAGCTGACCGACGACGGCTGGTTCCGAACGGGTGACGTCGCCAAGATCGACCCGGACGGCCACATCTTGATCGTGGATCGCACGAAGGACGTCATCAAATCGGGCGGCGAATGGATATCCTCTGTCGACCTCGAGAATGCGATCATGGGCCACCCAAAGGTGCTGGAAGCTGCCGTGATCGGCCTGCCACACCCGAAATGGGACGAGCGGCCGGTCGCCTTCGTTGTCGCCCGGCCCGAGTTCAAGGGCCAGGTCACCGAGGACGAGGTCAAGGATTTCCTGAAGGACAAAGTCGCCAAATGGTGGTTGCCGGACGAGGTGCGCTTCATCGACGAGGTCCCCAAGACCTCCGTCGGGAAGTTCGACAAGAAGGTGCTGCGGGCGAACGCGACAGCCATCGCCACGACAGCCGAGGCCCCGGCCAAGGGTTGATGCCGCTGATCCCCAGCAACCTCTCCACAATCTCCAGCAGCGGGGACCGTTAGAGCCCAGAGATGGACAGGCTGGGGAGATTCGTAGTCGAGTCGGAGCTCGGCCGAGGGGCCATGGGCGTCGTCTACAAGGGCTTCCACCCGGGCCTGGAGGTGCCGATCGCCATCAAGGTCCTCGGCGACACCTACTCCAAGGACGCCTCTTTCAGGCGCCGATTCCAGCGCGAGGCGGCCGCGATCGCCGCCTTGAATCACCCGGGGATCGTCCGCGTCTACGACTTCGACGAGGACCAGCAGTCGCTGTTCATCGTCATGGAGTTCGTCGAGGGCAAGTCATTGCGGACGCTGCTCGCCGAGGGCGGCAAGCTGCCCATCCCGCAGGCGCTCGACATCTTCCAGCAACTGCTCTCGGCGGTGGGCGCCGCCCACTCCCGAAACATCATCCACCGCGACATGAAGCCGGACAACGTGGTCATCTCCAACCTGGGCAAGGCCAAGGTCATGGACTTCGGCATCGCCAAGATGCTGGAGGACACGGGCGCGTTGACCGGCGCCGACAGCATCATCGGGACGCCTACCTACATGTCGCCGGAGCAGGTGAAGGGCGAGCCGATCGACCAGCGCTCCGACATCTACGCGATGGGCGCGATGCTCTACGAGCTGCTCCACGGGCAGCCGCCGTTCGGCGGCCAGGTCGCCACCATCCTCCACTCCCAGGTCTACAACGACCCGCCGCCGACGCCGGACATCCCGCAGCCGATCATGGACGTGCTCAAGCGGGCGATGGCGAAGGAGCGCTCGAGCCGATTTTCCACGTGCGAGGAGTTCGCCGGCGCCCTGCTGGCGCTGGACCCGGCCCAGATCACCGGCCAGCCCACGCCCGGCGGCACCACCAAAGCGCCGTCCGGCCTGATCTTCCGGCTGCCGGGCCTGCGCGCCAGGACCGGCGCCGTGGACCCGACGGCGCCCAACCCGCAGGTCCCGGCCATGGACATGGGCGGCAAGGGCAGCTGCACGGAGTCCAGCTGCCGGAGCCGGCCGAGCGCCTACTGCTCCTACCGCGACGCGATGGGCCGCTCCTGCGGCACGATCTGGTGCAGCCACCACATTCAGCGAGTGGCGGACGACCTCTTCTGCCGGCGCCACGCCAGCGTGATCAAGGCGCTGTCCGTCAACGCCGGGACGATCCGCGAGATCAAGCACCTGCCGGCGGTGGATGACCGCGCGATGGCGCTGGCCTCGCTCGTCGGATCGGACATCGACAAAGACATCACCGAGATCCTCCGCCGGCGCTATTCGAGCCGCCACGACGTGACCGTGATCGGCGACCGCGCGCTCAGGGAGAGCCGCGACACGCTCGGCAAGGTGGCCTGGGAGCGCAGCTGGTCAGCGGCGCGCTCTCAAGGCTACGAGACGCGAATCACGCTGGCGGTCTCCACCAGCGACGCGACCAGCGTCGAGATGCGCGTGGGCCAGCGGCCGATCTTCCGCGCCGTCCCGGACTGGATCGCCCATCGCCTGGAGGGGAAGCACGCAGACAGCTCCGACCGGGCCCGCTTCCGGGGCCGGCTGGTGCAGGCCGTGACCGAGGCCGTCGACCGGCCGCCGCCTCTCGACGGTGGCTTCCACCCTGCCGCTCCACCCCCCGCCACGCCGGCCGCCGCTGCCGCGCCACCGAAGGAGATCCCGCTCCCGGACGTGGACCCAGCCCTGCTCGAGGGCCTGGTGATGCGGACGCTGGCAGCCACGGTCAAGCTCGCCGCTTACGAGGTGGCCGACAAGCTGGCGGTCCCCTTCAAGAGCATCGAGCCGATCCTGAAGCGACTGGCCTCCGACCGGCTCGTCGAGGCGGCCGGCATCTCCGCCGAACAGAACGCGCGGCCCATTGCCGAGCGGATGACCTATTCGCTCAGCACCCAGGGCCGGAACATGAGCGAGGACCTGAGCCGGACGACAACGCGCTACACGGGACCGGCCCCGGTCAGCCTGGCCGACTACACGCGGCTCACGACCGAGGTCATCCTGCCCGGGATCGACCCCCGGATGGTGGCGGCCGCGATGGACGGCCTGGAGCTGGCGCCCGGAGTCCTGGACGCGGTGCGCGCGGCTGTGAACTCGCGGGGTTCGGTCTTCATCTACGGGGCGCCCGGCAACGGCAAGACCTCACTGGCGCGCCGCATTCCGCGGCTGCTTCGGGGGCCGATCCTGGTCCCGGTCGCGATCGACCTGGAGGGCGAGCTGATGACCGTCTTCGACCCGACGGTCCACAAGCTCGAGGGTGACCAGCCGGCCGACAAGCGCTGGCGCCGGGTCTCCCGGCCGCTGGTCGCGGTCGGCGGCGAGTTCGTGCTCGAGTTCCTCGCCCCGACCTGGGAGCCGGCCAGCCGGACCTACGAGGCGCCGCTCCAGGTCAAGGCCAACGGCGGCGTGCTCCTGATCGACGACTTCGGCCGCCAGGTGGTCACCCCGAAGCAGGTCCTGGACCGGCTGATGGTCCCGCTCGAGCAGGCGGTCGACCACCTGTTGCTCACCAACAGTGGGCGCAAGGTCGAGGTCCCCTTCCGGCCATTGGTGGCGTTCTCGACCAACCTGCACCCCTCGCAGCTGCTGGACGAGGCCTACTTGCGCCGGCTGGCCTACAAGATCAACATGCCTGACCCGACTCCGCAGATCTACCAGCGGATCTTCGAGCGCGAGCGCCAGCGGCTGGGCATCCCCGCCAACCCGGCCTGCTTCCGCCAGATCGGGCAGCTCTACGGGTCGTCGCTGCCGATCCGAGGCAACCATCCGCGCGACCTGCTGCAACGCCTGGTCGACGTCGCCTCCGCGCGCGGCGTGGCGCCCGAGCTCAACACCGAGCTGATCGACGCCGCCTGGCGCACCCTCTTCGTCGCCACATGAACCTGCGCGAGCGCCAGGCTCCGCTGAAGGAGCGCTACCGCTCCGATCCAGCGTCGGCTCGAGTCGTCACCGCCGCCCGCAGCCTCCCGTCCGACCCGGCCGACCCGCTGCACTGCGTGGTCGCCCCGACCGAGTACCAGTCGGTGGTGATCCGCAGCGGCCTGCATCCCGCGGCCGGCGGAGCCGGCGATGTGCCCTGCTCCGGCGACATCCTCGCGACAGCCCTCGCGATCTGCGAGGAGTCGACCATCCGCTCGGTTGCCGCCAACATGGGCATCGAGCTGGAGTCCGTCGAGGTGAACGTCGAGATCGACTGGGATTTCCGGGGGACGATGGCCGTCGACGCGAGCGTGCCCGTCGGCTCGACCGGCATCCGGATGGAAAGCCGCGTCAAGGTCAGAGAGGGCGTCAACGAGGAGCGGGCACGGCGCCTGCTGCAGAGCGCCGAGAAGTACTGCTCGACGCTGCAGACGCTGCGCAACGGCGTGGCCGTGGAGACCGACTTCAAGCTGGAATGAGGCGGGCGGCAGCGACCGCCACGACCGCGCTGACTGCCAGCGCGCCGAGCCAGCCCGCCAGCAGCCAGGCCAGCGCCCGGTCCTCGCGCTCCTCGACCAGACGCAAGGAGCGCCCCGCCGTGACGAAGCCGGCGCCGTAGCGGACCGTGACCGTCGCGCTCCTCACTTCGGAACGCGGCTGCCAGGTGACGGTGTCCTCGCCGCCGTTGCGTACGTTGTCGAAGACGCCCTTGGGAAAGTCGGGCGGCCGGCCGTCGAGAAGCGCCGACGAGGCGAGGGTCTTTCCGCTCCTGTCGAACACCATGACCCAGGGCGCAAGCGACCTCGAGATCTCGACGGGCTGCGTGGGTATGACCGCCTGGAGAGGGTCGCCGCTATCGAGGCGGGCGGCGGCGTCCTGGGCCAGCTGGATCTGCGGCTCGTTGGCGGAGCTGCGCAGATCCTGCTGGATGGCCAGATAGCTCGCGCCGAACAGACAGGATGCAGCGGCGGCGACGGGAAGCCAGGTCTTGAGGGCGCGAGTGAGCGCAGGCATGCGAGACGCTTCAACGTCGCCCCGGGGTCATTGGTTACCGGCGGGCAAGATGCTCCGCCACGATCCGTCTATCGAGCCATGAGGTCGTTCAGCCGGACCGCGGTGATCTTCTTCGCCGTGCTTGGAGTGATCTTCTCGGTCGACTGGTTCGCTCGCCACGTCCTCCAGCTCAACTGCATGGGACCGATCCTGCCGGCCTGGGGCTGCCTGGCCGAACCCTGGCCGACGACCTTCACCGACATCGGGTCGGCCAGCGGCTCGCTGCTCTTCTACACGGCGGTATTGGCCGGTCTGATCGTGCTCGCTTTCGTTTTGCGCGACCTGGTCTTCGGCGCGGCGGGCTTCGTCATCGGCAAATGGAAGCCCGAATGGATCGCCAAGATCGCGCCCAAAGAGGAGCCCCGGACCTACCGGGTGCGCTGAGACCGAGGGCTTGCGCGGCTAGACTTTTCGGCGATGGCTGCGCCGAGCAACCGCGAAGTGCTCGACAAGTTCTACGAGTGCCTTCGGAAGCGGCGCTACGAGACCCTGGAGGAGATCGCCCAGCCTGACATCGTTCAAGAGTGGCCGCAGTCGGGCGAGCGGATCCGCGGCCTGGCCAACGTACGGGCCGTGCTGGAGAACTATCCCGACTTTCCTACCCAGGACGTTCGGCGAGTCGTCGGCGCGCCGGACCGCTGGGTGACCACGCCCAGTTTCACGCCGCTTCGCGTCAGCGGGACAGGAGACCACTACACAATCGAAGCGAAGACCACTTATCCCAACGGCGAGGTTTGGAGCACGGTTCACATCGTGGAGTTCCGCGACGGCAAGATGTGCCGGATGACTGACTATTTCGCCGCCCCCTTTCCGCCCGCCGAGTGGCGCGCGAAGTGGGTCGAGAAGATGGAGGATCAGCCCCGCTAGACTTCTCGGCGAACGTCGCCAGTGGTGCGGCGGAGAGGATTTGAACCTCCACGAGGTTGCCCTCACTAGGTCCTGAACCTAGCGCGTCTGCCGTTCCGCCACCGCCGCAGAGCAGGCGTGGAAACGAGTTCAAAAGTATACCCAGCGACCCTTCGCCGGCCGTCAGGCTGGGAGGCGTCCCCAGAGCAGCCGGGCCAGGCTGAAGATTCCGATCGCGAACGCCGCCGACCAGGCGATCGCGCTCACGATCGGCGCCGAGAAGTCGCTGCCGCCCAGCACGGCGTGAAAGAAGAGAACGCCGAAGGCCAGGTAGGAAAGCCGGTGGATCCAGCGCCAGGCACGCGGGTTCATCCGCGAGCGGAGCCAGGACGTGACGGTGACCACTATGAAGAGGTCGAAGCTGATCGCGCCCAGCCCGATGGCGAGCAGGGCGTAGTCGTGGTAGTAGCCGTTGGCGAAGGGCACGAAGAGGTCCACGAGGCTGACGCGGGCGGTCTGGTCCAGGACGATCGTGGCCACGTGCAGCAGGCCGAGCGGGATCCAGAGCACGGTGGTGAACTCGTGCGTGGCCCGGATCGCCCGGTTGCTGGAAACCCAATCGAAGAGAGCGGTCCGCAGCGCCACGCCGGTGACGATCGCGATCGCGAGGGCGGCGAAGCTGGCCAGCCCGCTGACGCGCGAGAGGACCCAGAAGAAGAGGTCCGGGCTCATGCTGGGTAACCCATGAGGCGCGGGGCGGCGCCGAGAGATGCGGCGATCCAGGTGGCCCGATGCCGTCCCGCCGGGGTCGAGCACCGGAAGAAGCGCGCCTGTATCGCGCGTGCCTGAGGAGCGGAGTCACCGGCGCCGGCAGCGGCCCGCATGGGCGTCGCAGATCCGGCGCTGGTCCCGCGTCTCATGGGTACAACCACCAGCCCGCGGAGCGCCCGGAGAGGAAGTAGTCGGCCGCCTCGCGGCCCAGCAGGAGCGCCGTCTTGGCGAAGATCTCGGCGTCGGCGCCGGTCGGCGCCAAGACGGACACCTCCTCCAGGTCGGAGACCGCGGGCAGCCCCGAACGAGGGTCGATCAGGTGGTGGAGGTCGGCTCCCCAGCGGCGATACCGCGTCCCCGAGGTGGCCGCTCCCAGATCCTTCAGGAGCAACGTCTTGCCGGCGAAACCGACGGGCCAGCCGGAGCCCTCGGGTCCGCCGCCGCGCGCGAACAGGTCGCCGCCCAGGTTGACGAGGCAGTTCGCGCCCAGCCGTTCGGCGAGGCGGTCGGCCATCCAGCCTTTGGCGATGCCGCCCAGGTCGACGCCCGTCTCTTCCCGGAGCCGGGCGCGCCCGGCGCCGACCGCGAGCATGTCGGGCAGGGGTGGCGGCGGCGGGACGCCGAGCACCACCGTGGACGGCCCCTCTTTGAAGGGCCGGCCGTAGCCCGCGCCGACCACCGCCCGCAAGATCCCGGCGTGGACGAGGCCGCCGCTCACGACATACGCGCGCAGGGACTCTTTGAGCAAGGCCTCGAGCTCGGCGCTGACGGGCACCCAGCGCCCGGCTGCGTCATTGAGCTGAGAAAGCTCGCTGGTCGCGTCAAAGCGCGTCAAGCGCGCATGCATGACGCCGACCCACGCCGCGCCACCGGCGAGCTCCTCCAGGCGGCCGCCTACTGAGAAGAGCTGGCAGCCGGCCCCCAGCGCTTCGAAGCGGAGGCTCTCAAGAAACACTGGTCGACGTGAGCGGCTGCTGGCTGTCCGTTGCCTGCACGCTGGGCTCCAGGTGAACCTTGCCGCCTGAGGGTGGCGCGGACGCGGTGAACTCCAGGCCGGCGATGGTGAAGGTGCGGCTGGCCGCCGGCACGACCGCCGGCCGTAGCGGCGCCGACGGGTTCTTCAAGTGCCCGTCGACGTAGGCCGCCGACCCCGCCGAGGCAAGCAGCGTCAGCGCGGCCGCCGACGCTTTCAACGCCCAGGCGGGCAGCAGGGCCATGGCTAGGCGCCGACGCTCACCGGCGCCGCGATGAACGGGATCTGCTCGAACGTGTCGCCGAGGACGGCTTTGGCGTCGGCGCCCAGATGGGCCGAGAGGATCTCCTGGTAAACCGAGCGGAAGTCGACCTTGTACTTCAGGTTGCCGGTCGCGTCGAGGTCGTCAAGGCGTGGCGCCGCGCCGTAGAAGCCGCCCTTGACGGGGTTGCCGATGAGCAGGAGGGGTGAGGCGGCGCCGTGATCGGTCCCTCCGGAAGCGTTCTCCTTGGGCCGGCGGCCGAACTCCGACCAGGTCGCCACCAGCACCTTGTCCGCCAGGCCGTGCGCGTCGAGGTCGCTGTAGAAGGCGCTCACCGCCTGGTCGAAGTAGCCAAGCAGGTCGTCGTGCCGATTCAACTCCGTGTAGTGCGTGTCGAAGCCGCCCAGCGTGACGTGGAGCAGCTTCACGCCGGTTCCCGTCACGATCAGCTCAGCGGCCAGCTGGAGCGCCGCCGCGAGCTGGTTCTTGGACGAGTAAACGAGCTTGGCGTTGTCCGAATAGGCCGCCGCCGGCTGGTACTTGTCGGCTGCGGTCTTGAGCGTGGCGATGGTGTCCTTGGCAGTCGAGATCGCGGTGTCGAAGAGGGCCCCGTAGATGCCCGGCGTGCCCTTGTAGAGCGCCGTCACCGCGTTCTCGATATCGCTGCCGCCCTGGAAACCGAACGTCTTGCCGTTCTGCACGACAGTGAGCGTGGCCTGGAGGTCGCGCAGCGCGCCGGGCACATCGGTGGCGCCGCAGGCGCATCCCGTCAGCGGGTGGCCGAGGGTGTCGTACTGCGTCGCCATCAGGCGGCCGAGCCAGCCGTTGATGGAGCGGCGGGTGGGATCGCCGGTCTCCCAGATCCGGATCGACTCGAAATGCGAGAACACGGGGTTCGGGTAGCCGACGCCCTGCACGATCGCGACCCGGCCCTTGTCCCAGAGGGACTTCACGCCCTTCAGGTTGGCGTTCAGCCCGAAGTCGTTCGAAAGCGGCAGCGCCTGAGCGACCGAGGGCGCGGCCAGCCGGGGCCGGAAATCGTGCAGCTTCGGGTCCTGCAGCGGCACCACCGTGCGCAGGCCGTCGTTGCCGCCCGCGAGCTGGATCATGACGAGCACCCGGTCGTTCGTGATGCCGTCCTTCTTGGCCGCAAAGACGGCCCGCGCGAAGGCGTCCGGCACGGCCGCGTATCCGGCGGCCAGGCCGGCCGCGCCGGCGCCGAACACCAGACCCGCCTTCAGGAAGTCGCGTCGGTGGACCTCGTTGATTCCCGCTTTCTCGTCACTCATCGCTTCAGCACCTACTTCAACTGGAATTCCGGTGACGCGAGCACGATGAACCAGCGCTCGCGGTCGTCTGACGCACCGTTCAGAAGCTGGGCGGTGGCCGGGCTGACCACCGATTCCAAGTGCTGGGCCGGCGCTTTGCCGCTCGGGGGGACACTTTTCAAGCCGTTCAGAACGCCGGTCACGAAGTTGACCCGCGAGACCACCGTGTTGGAGGAGATCCAGGCTTCGTTCATCGGCCAGCCGCCCACATCGGGGACGTCGAAGAGGTTCTGGCCCATGCCGCCGCCACCCTGCACCGCCAGCTGGCTCAACTCCGGCGCCTTGACCGCCTTCAGCGCGTGCACCATGAACTCGACGGGCGACTTGACGAGCGAGCGGTAGGTCGGCGGCGCGTTGAACTCGGTGCTCGTGAGGATGTCGCGGAGAAGCTGCTTCAGGCTGTACTTCGAGCGCCGGAAGCCGTCCGCCAGGCGGTTCACATAAGCGGGCGCCGGGTTGTTCATGGCGAGCCGGGTGAGGAGCCTCTGAACAATGAAGGGCGCCGTCGCCGGCTGGGCCAGGATGGCGTTGATCACCGCCTCGGTGTCGAACTTGCCGGTCGTGCCCAGGAAAGCGAGAGGGCCGCCCTTGAAGGCGCGTCGTGGGTCGAAGATCCCCACCTTGCCGTCGGTGCCGGGCTGCGGCTCGCGCCAGCCGGCCAGGGCCTTCGCCGATGCGCGCACGTCGTCCTCGGTGAAGTGGCCCGGGCCCATCGTGAAGAGCTCCATCAGCTCGCGGCTGTAGTTCTCGTTCGGGTTCTGCCCTGTCGAGTTGCCGAGGTCGAGGTAGCGGAGCATGGCCGGGTCGCTGGTCACGGCGAGCAGGAAGCTCTTCAGGTCGCCGAGCGCGTGCTGCCGCCAGGTCAGGTTCTGCCAGTAGATCCAGGGCGTCTGCAGGCCCACCTTGCGGTAATCACTTGTGAAGTGGCCGTGCCAGAAGAGGGTCAGCGCCTCAGCGAAAGGCGTCGGCGTGGCCAGCATCCAGTCGATCCACCACTTCTGCAGGGACTGGGCCCGGATCGCGTTGCCCTTGGCGGCCTGGTCGGCGCCCGCCAGTGCGGGCGGGACGGCCGGGGGCGTCTCCAGCAAGCGCTGGACGGTCTTGGCGTAGCCGTCGCTGAGCGCCCGGTCGAGCTCGTCCGGCGCGGCGCCGAACGTGACCCGGCGGAGGAGCTGACTTACGCGCGCCGACTCGCCACCCAGCGGCGAGATCCAGTCCGTCTTGCCGGTGGCGGGGGCGGCGCTCGGCGCGGGCGGGCTGCCGATGCCGAGGAGGCGGATCGCGGCGACCCCCGCCCCGCCGGCCAGGGCCACGCCCAGCACCTCGCGGCGGGACACGCCCCGCCGCCGGCGGCTGACTGGTCGGGTCGCCTCGGTCTCGACGGCCATCGGTCTCAACCTAATTGAGCCGAATCCGCCTCAGCGCGCGGTCAGCCCGTTGTCAAGGTTTCGTAAAACTCGGCGGGGGGCTTCTGGGCGCGGATCTCGAGGTCGCGCCGGAAGATCGATTCCACGTGCAGGTCGGAGCCCGGCTCGATCTCCTCCTGCGGGTCGTGGTCGCCCTCCACCTCCCAGAGCCCGGTCACGACCAGGCCGGCCGCCACGATCCCACCGATGAGGGTCTCCAGCGAGTGCTGAAAGTCGAGCGTCGGCGCCTCGACCTCGACCTGGCCGTGGCGCCAGACGTTGTCCTTCCAGGGCAGGGGCCCTTTCCAGGGGTACTGCCGGGGCAGGTAGCCGCTGCCCGTCCAGGTCTCGTAGAGCGCTTGCACATAAGGGTTCATCAGCAGGACCAGGTAGATGCCGAGCGGCGCCAGAACCCGCCCGACCTCTTGGAACACACGCTCCGCGTCGTCGATGAAGTTGAGCGAGTGGGCATGCCAGACGAGGTCGAAGGACTGGTCGCGCAGGGGCCCGAGGTCGCGCATGTCGCCCTCGACGAAGTGCAGGTTGACGCCCTCCCGTGACGCCAGGTTGCGGACCGTGTGGATCTGGGAGGGCGTGAGGTCGAAGAGCGTGGTGTCGGCGCCCAGCTTGGCGAAGAGGACCGGCTCCCAGCCGCCGCCCGCCGCCAGTGCCAGCACCCGCTTGCCGCGGAAGTCGAAGCCGGGCAGGCGGCCCCGGCTGTCGATGTAGTCGCGCCATTCCTCGTGGGTCCGGCCGGGGTCGCCGTGCGGCACCGTGTAGTGGTGGCCGGAGGCGGCCAGGCGCTCCCAAGCGTCCCGGTTCTGGCTGGCGATGGGATCGAACTTCATCAGGCGGACTGTAGCCGTCACATTTTCGCGCTCGCCGGTGCTTGTAGGGTGTGCAGGCAATCAACGCCTCGCCGCGAACCGGAGTCGGATCCCGGGATGACTTCGAGCGCCTCTTCCGGGAGGAGTACCCGAGGGTCGTGGGCATCGCGAACCGCGTGCTGGCCGATCGCCAGGCGGCGGAGGACGTGGCCCAGGAGGTCTTCGTCGACTTCCACCGGCTGCACCGGGCGGACGCGCCCTACGCCGGTCCCTGGCTTCACGCGGCGGCCGCCCACCGGGCGCTGAACGCGATCCGGTCAAGGCTGCGCCGCGCCAAGCGAGAGGCGGCCTACCCGGCGCCGGTGCCGGCCGACCCTGCCGAAGAGGCCGAACGCGCCGAGGAGCGGCGCCTCGTGCGGGCCGCGCTGGCGCGGATGCCAAACCGCGGCGCGACAGTGCTGGCCCTGCGCTATTCGGGACTCAGCTATTCGGAGGTCGCCGGCGCTTTGGGCGTCGGCGTCAACCAGGTCGGAACACTTTTGAGAAGGGCCGAGGCTCAGCTTCGGCGGGAGGTTGAACGTGGGACATCTCGGTGACGGCGCCCTGCGCCGCTTGATCGACGAACCGCTGGCGATGAGCGACAGCGAGCGCTTCCATTACCAGCACTGCGAGCGCTGTCAGGCGCGGCGGCGGGAGTACGAGGTGGAAACCGAGTCCGCCGGCCGGCTGCTGGCTGTCGGCCCGGCCGAGGTGGACACCCAGGCCGCGCTGCGGGCCGTGACCGCGCGTTCCGGGCAGCCCGCCCCGGCGCCCCTCCGCCTCTTCGCGCGGAGCGCGTCCAGCCTCAACGCGTTCCGGCGGCCCATCCTGCTCGCCGCCGCCCTCCTGGCCCTGGCCAGCGTGGCGGTGACCGCCGGACCGGCGCTTCTCACGACGACCATCTTCGAGCCCAAGGGCCCGGTCACGACTGTGACTGTCAACCCGCCCACCGGCGACACGGAAGGGCTGGTCGCGGGCCTGCCCGACCTCTCCGCCTACGGCGACATGACGGTCATCAAGAAGGCCCAGACCCAGACCGGCGTGACGGCGGCCGAAGCGGCATCTACCACAGGCCTCAAGGTGCTCACCCCGCCCGCGCAGTACGCGACGGGATCTGTCACGTACACGACGGTTACCGCATCCGAAGGCAGCTTTACTTTCAGCAAGACCAAGGCGATCGCCGCCGCCCAGGCGGCCGGCAAGCCGGTGCCGGTCTTCCCTGACGGGATCGATGGCTCCACCATCGACGTGACCGCCGGACCAGCCCTGGTCGAGGTCTTCGGGACAGTCGACAAGAACAGCACCCTCTCCAACCTGCCGCTGATCGTGGCCTCGAGCAAGGCTCCGGTCGTGAAGTCGACAGGGGTCAGCTACGAGCAGCTGGAGGCCTTCCTGGTCGCCCAGCCCGGCATCGCCGGCAACGCCACCCTGGTCGCCGCCATCCACGCCATCGGCGCGCCGCTCGCCGCCGGCCAGCTGGCCATTCCGATCCCGGCCGATCGAGCGACGTCCAAGGACGAAACCACAAGCGGCGTGCCCGGCGTATTGATCTCCGATAAGACCGGCCTCGCCAGCGCTCTCGTCTGGCAGAAGGGAGATATCGTCTATGCCGCAGGCGGCCACTTCGATGAGTCCCAACTCCTCGCCATCTACCAGTCCATCGGCTGACCCGCCGCCGGCGGGCGGCGACTCCCTGCCGTCGCCCGCCATCCACACCCAGGACCTCGCCAAGAAGTACGGCGACATCACGGCCCTCGCGGGCCTGACGATGACCGTGCCCCGGGGCGAGGTCTTCGGGTTCCTGGGCCCCAACGGTGCCGGAAAGACGACCGCCGTCAAGCTGCTCCTGGGCCTCACCCAGCCCACCTCCGGCCAGGGCTGGGTGCTGGGAGCGCCGGTCGGGGACATCCCGACGCGGCGCCGGGTGGGCTACCTGCCGGAGCTCTTCCGCTACCAGTCCTGGCTTTCGGCGCGGGAGGTCCTGGCGCTTCACTGCGAGCTGGCCCGGCTGCCTCGTCGGACCTGGAAGTCGGAGATCGCGGAGGCCCTCGAGCTCGTCGGGCTGAAAGAGCGCGCCGACGACCGCTGCGGGACCTTCTCGAAAGGGATGCAGCAGCGGCTGGGATTGGGCGTGGCGCTGCTCGGCAAGCCCGAGATCGTGTTTCTCGACGAGCCCACGTCCGCTCTCGACCCGGTCGGCCGCTACGACGTCCGCGAGATCTTGAGGGGGCTCAAGGGCCGCGCCACGACGGTGTTCCTCAACTCGCACCTGCTTTCCGAGGTGGAGCTGATCTGCGATCGGGTGGCGGTCGTCGACCACGGGCGCGTCATCGCGATCGGCACGCTCGACGATCTGCTCCAGGGCGCCGACCTGGTGCGGGTACGGGTGACCGGGCTGGACGGCCGGGTCGGCGACTTGAGCCGCTTCGGCGCGGTCGCCGCCGAAGGCGACTGGCTGACGGTACGCGGCCTGAAAGAGGCAGGCGTGCCAGAGCTGGTCGAAGAGATCGTCCGCCTGGGCGGGCGGGTCTACGCCGTCGAGCCGAGACAGCAGTCGCTAGAGGACCGGTTCCTGCAGCTGCTGCAGGAAGAGGAAACCTGACGTGGCGATCTTGACAATCGCTCGCCTGACGTTGGTGGAGGCCGCCCGGCGCCGCCTCCTGATCGCGCTCGGCGTGCTGACGCTGATCGTGATCGCGGGCATCGGCTGGGGGTTCTCGAAGGTGCCGACCCTGGGCGGCCCCAATACGACAGCCTCCGACATCACCCAGATCGAGGCGATCATGGAAATCCTCGCCTGCTTCATGTTCAGCTTCCTGCTCGCCTTCGCGTCGGTCTTCGTGGCCGCGCCGGCAATCGCCTCAGACATCGAGTCGGGCGTGATCCTGGCCATCGTGCCCCGCCCCCTCCGCCGGAGCGAGATCGTCCTGGGGCGTTGGCTCGGCCTCTCCGGGCTGGTCGCGCTTTACACGGTGACCGCCCTGCTGGTCGAGATGGAAGTCGTCAACCTGGTGGTCGGGTACGTTCCACCCAACCCCGTCGCGGTGGTCGGGTTTCTGACCCTGGAGGGCGTGGTCGCGATCACGATGGGCCTGCTCTTCAGCACCCGCCTGGCGCCCATGACGGGCGGGATCGTCGCCACCATCCTCCTGCTGGTGGTCTGGTTCGCCGGCATCGTCGGCAACATCGGCGTCGCCTTCGACAATTCGAACGTGGCCGCGATCGGCTCGGTCTCGCGCCTGATCCTGCCGACGGACGGCATCTGGCGGGGAGCTCTCTACTACCTGCAGAGCGAGCAGCTGCTGGCCATCCAGCGGCTCGCCGGCCGGAGGGCCGCGGGCAACCCCTTCTTCGCGCCCACGCCCCCGCCTTGGACGTACCTGGCCTGGGTCGGCGCCTGGATCCTCGGCTTGCTGGGGCTGAGCATGCTCAGCTTCCGGACGCGAGAGCTCTAGGCCGCCTCCACCCCCGTCAGAAGCGTTCCATGAACATCCAGCGGTGGCCTTCCAGGTCCTCAGCCCGGTAGCGCAGGCCCGGCGCGTCGCCCTCCGGCTCGGTGAGGATCCGGGCCCCGGCCTGCTTTGCCCGCTTGTAGTGCGCCCGCACGTCCGGGACGTAGACGAGCACGCCGTCGATGATGTACGGCACCTGCGACCAGCGGTTGGCGGCGGCGCAGCTCTCGCGGTGCTTCTTCGGCCCCTGGTAGTCGGGGCTCGGCGTCGCCAGCATCAGGACCCCGTCGCCCGCCTCCATCTCGCCGTGGCTCAGACGGCCGTCCGGGCTGAGCATCCGCGCTCGTTCTCTAAAACCGAAGGCACGGCCGAGCCAGTCGAGGGCCGCGACCCCGTCCTCGTAGGCGAGCATCGGGATGACTGTCGGGTAGTCGGCCATTGCCTTAACCCGTGAGCGGCATGACGAGGCCCGGCTTGGCGATCTGGTGGTCCTTGCGCAGCGCGTTGACGGCGTTGCCGATGGCGAAGAACTCGATCACATGGGAGCCCCAGTAGTACGGCTTCTCGATGATCTGCATGCCCACTATCCCGTCGGCCTGCAGCTGCATCGCCTCGTACTGCATGCGGTCCATCGCCAGCTCGCGAGCCTCGTAGATCGCCTGCGTGAACTGGGGCACCTCGGCGTTCTGGCCGAACTGGCGCATGGTCTGGCGCCAACCCTGGTGCGCGACGTGATAGACGCAGGTGCCCATCACCAGCCCGCGTGGAATGTAGCCGGCCTGGAGGAGAGTCCAGAAGTCCTGGCCGGAGAGGTCGGACGTGAACGGCTTGCCCGAAGGCGTCTTGTGGGAGGTGCCGTCTTTCGACTTGATGGCGGTGCCCACGGCCACGAACTCGGCCAGGTTCTCTCCCCATTCGTAGAAGCCGACCGAGAGGCGGACCCCCACGATGCCGTCCGCTCCGAAAGCGTCCGCCTCGGCCTCCATCCGGCTCATGGCCAGCTCGCGGGCGGCGTACATGGCCTGGCTCAAGATCGCCAGCTCCATGTTCTGGCCCCAGTTCCCGATCTGGTATCCGATGTGGTAAATCGAGCTCCCGACCACCAGCCCGAGCGGGTCGAAACCGGCTTCCTCGACCATCAGGAACTCGTTGACTGAGAGGTCGCTCGTGAAGAAGGGCGCCGCTCCCTCCTGACTGGCGGCCTGCATCCGGTGGATGCGGTCCATCCCTTGCTGGGGGACGCCGTCCTGGGTAGGCGGGGCGGGCGGTGACTGTGCCATCTGCGAATTCCCTCCTCTATTTCAGCCCAGCAGCCGGGTGAGCGCCAGCCGCGCCTGCTCGCTGCCCTGGGCGTGCGCCTGCAGGCGCTGGACGAGCTCCTCGATCCACTGCTCGACGTCGACGATTTCGGTCTTGAGAGTCATTCCGCGCACGACATGGGCGCGGCGGGCCTCCACTCCCTGGCGGCTCCGGGCCAGCTCATAGCGTTGCTCACCCAGCTGGAGCGCGACGCGCTTGACGCGCTTCTTCGAGAGCAGGCCGCCCTCGTGTTCCACCTGCACCGACTGGGGCAAGGCGCCGGCGAACTTCGTCGCCACGATTTCGAGGAAGACGTCAAGGTCGCGGGCGTCCGCGCGAAGCGAGGCCGCGAGGACGTCGAAGCCCAGCCCTGGGTCTTCCATCTGGGCGAGTATACGAAGCGGGCCCGCCAGGTTCGGCAGGCCCGCTTGCTTTCAGTTTCTAGTGGGTCGCGTGCTCGGGGCCGGTCTCGCCGTTGCCACGAGCGGCAACCTTGTTGGGCGCCGGCGTCCCCGCCAGGTGGAGCAGGTTCTCGACGCCGCGCACGCCCACGATCTGGTTGACCGCGGCCACTATCGAATGGATCTGGTCCTCGCTCTCCAGCTGACCGCGCAGGATCACGGTGCCGTCGGCGGCTCCGATGTTGATCTTCCCCTTGGGGATGCTGCGGTCCCGATAGAGCTCGCTCTCCACGCGGTCCACAAGCGTCAGGTCGTCAGGGTTCGGGTTGTCGGGCGGCGAGGTGGCCTGGCGGAGCTTGCCTTCGGCCTTGTTGCGAGCGTCGTTCGCCGCGCCCTGGACCCGGTAGCCCATCGATCCGAAAGTCTTGCGGCTCCGGTCCGCGAACATCTGCCGTCGCTCGGCGCCGCGCTGCTGGTCGAGGAAGTAGGCGGCGGCGAGGCCGATCCCGATCCCGGTCAGCAGCGTCATCACGAAGCCCGCCCGGCTGGCGGGCCGCGGGGGCGGGGCCATGCGGCGCCGGAGATCGAGCTGGTAGGAATCGGCGCGGTCGAGGACGTCGCCCAGCCGATCCAGGAGTTGCTCGGTCTTGCGATCGACCTGCTTTGCGAGCCGTTCACTCCGCTCGGAAACCTGCCTGTTGAGCTTCTCCGTCATCTCGCTCGCCCGCATGTCTAAATCTCCTTTCGTCTAGGGCCGGCTGCGCTTCGGGTGCTCGGCGTCGTAGGCAGCGCTCTTCAGGGTCTGCTTGGCGCCGCCCAACACCTGGCGGGCCTTGCCTTTCAACTGCGTCTTGCGATCGCCGGTGAGCTTGCCCTTGGCCTCCTCCAGCTTACCTCTCATCTTGTCTTTCATAAGTGATCCTTTTGCCTCCAGTCCAGGAATCCGAGATTGCGGTCTTTCATTATAGCGCTGCTATCAAGATTTTCAAGCTGCGGAGCGGCGCGCCTGGGGGACCAGTCGGAGGCGGTTCGGCGTGACGGGGAGCAAGGCTCGGACGGCGGTCACGGCCGCCCGGTACCCCGACCGCTGGAGGCGACTCCACGGCAAACCGTAGCCATCGCGCAGGACCGGTGGCAGGAGACCCGTCGTGATCAATGCGAAGGGTGCGAAGACCGCGCTCGGCAGCCGCGGCACGGGCGGCCGGAGGACCCGCGCCGCCAGGCGGCGGGCCACCTCACCGACCTGGACCGGCCCGCGGTGCAACATGCCGTCGACGTAGGCCTCGAAGTCCGCGAGGGTGGGCGGAAAGCTGGCCGGCGGAATGCGAAGGAGCTCGCCGATCGGCCGGTTCTGCTGGTAGTAAGCCTCCGCGTCCGCCTCGTTCAGCGGCCGGACGAACGTCCGGTAGGTCAGCAGCGCGCTGTCGATCAGCGTGGCGTAAACCCAGAGCAGCAGGTCCGGGTCGGTCGCCGAGTAGCCGTCGCCCCTGACGCGGCGGTGGACCTGGTTGATCTGCCGGGCCGCACCGGCCACCTCGGCCGGCGTCCCGAAGCTGAGCGCCAGGGAAAGCTCCATCGTCCGGTTCAGCCGCCCGATCGGGTCGCGTTCGAAGTCGCTGTGGTCGGCCACGCCTTGCGCGACCTTCGGGTGCGCCAGCTGCATCAGCAACGCCCGGCCGCCGCCGAGGAGAAGGGCGTTCTCACGGTTGACGCGCCAGGCTACCGAACCTAACTCGACCATCAGCCGATTGGTGGAAGCCCACAATCGTTCACGCTGATCGCAAGGCTACTCGAGGTGAGGTCTTGAGCTGAACCGGGGTTAACCTTTCCGAGGCTGTGGGCAACAGGGGCGTGACGCGGGCAGCGGCGACCGCAGGCGAGCTCGGCGCTCCGGGGCTGGCTGACCTGCTGCGCAGCCTGCTGGCCGGGTTCGTGGAGGCCTCCGGTGCGGAGATCGCGACGCTCTACCTCTACAACCAGGAGACGCACGAGTTCTACGCCCCCTTCGCGGCGGGCGTCTCGGAGGACCGGCTCGGCGATTCGCTCTCGGACATGCGCGACCAGGTCGCCCGCTACCTTGCCGACGAAGCGGCCGGCAAAGCGCCCGCCGACCTCGGTTTCGGCACCTACGGATCCAACGTCTGGCTGACGGCGACCAGACGCACGCTGCTGGCGCGGGATGCCCGCACGGAGCTCGACAGCAGCTTCGTCCGGCGCCATCAGGTGGCCTCGGTCATCGGGTTGCCGCTGCTCAGCGGGAACACCCTGCACGGGCTCGTCTACCTGAACTTCCACGACCCGGCGCAGCTGCCGGACGCTAAGCTGCTGGCCGCGCTGGAGCGCCGGGCCGCGGAGGGGGCGGCGGCTGTCGCGGCCTTCCTGGCGCGGGCCGACCGGGAGGCGCTCGCCACGGCCGGCATTCTGACGCGGGACCTGGGCGCGGCCGCGGGGTCCGCGTTCAACCGCAACATCGCAGAGGCTTTGACGCATCTCCGCGCGGCGCTGGGCGTGGAGGCGGTGGCCGTCTACCAGCTCAAGGAGGACGGGCGGCTGGGCCTGGTCGCCGGCGAAGGGATCGACGCCTTGCCCGGCTCGGTGGCGGTCCCTCCGGAGCCCGCCGAGTGGGAGGCGCCACTACTGGCCGCGACGCGCACGGCCGCGCGCGATCTCCGCTTGGTCGCCAGCCTGGAGCTGAACGCCGCGGAGCCCCAGGGCCAGCTGATCGCCTTCAGCGCGGACCCGCTCGCGATCAAGCGCCTGGCGCCGGCCACTGTCGCGCTGCTCAGGACGGCGGCCGACCTGCTCGCCTCGGCGCTGGCCGCCCAGCGGCTGGTGGCCCGCCTCGAGGACACCAACCGCGTGCTGGGCGCGCTGAGCCGCATGAGCAACGCCATGCTCAAGCCCGGGTCGACGCGCCAGCAGGTCCTCTCGGCGCTGGTTCGGCACCTGACCGACCGCGAGATCCCCGAGTTCCACTTCGACATCGCCAGCGTCTTCCTCCTGGAGGATGTCGGCGAGGGGGGCCTCGGAGTCCGGCTGGCGGTGGGATCCGAGCCGCTGGAGCAGATCCGGGACCTGGCCGGCGACGATGTGCTGGCCTTCGCCGCGCGCGGCTGGCACGTGGTCGCCGTCGGGTCGGTCGGCGGAGCCGACGTGCTGGCGGGTTACTCCGACGAGCAGCTGCTGGCGGTGCCCGTCCCCGTCCGCAAGGCGGACGGCAGCACCATCGCGCAGGTCACGGCCTGGCTGGTCGAACCCTCCGGCGGCGTGCCGGATCCGCCCTTCAGCCTGGCCGGGGAGGTCTTCGAGGAGCGTGCCCACCACGACGTCAACCGGGTCTTCATCCCCTTCGGGATGGACACGCGCGGGCGGGCATCCGGCGTACTCGAGCTCGGCTACGCCACCTCGCGCCGGCGGACTCTGCAGCGCACCCAGGTCGAAGCCCTGCGGGCGGCGGCCAGCCTGGTCGCCGTCGCGGTGGAGACCGCGCGCCTCTACGAGGACGTCAGCTTCCACGCCGAGCAGCTGGAGCTCAGCAGCGACGTGAGCAAGGCGATCGCCTCTTCCATCGATCTCGACCAGACGCTGCGTCTTGTCGCGCGCAACCTGGTCCGGCTGGTCTCGGCCTCGGCCTGCCAGATCGCCCTCTATGAGGAGGACGGCTCCGGCTGGTACGGCGCCGCCGCCTCCAGCGACGAGGAGGCCTGGCGGCGCCAGCGCGGCGAGCGGCCGGAGCGCTCCTTCCTGTTCGAGGTTCTCGACCGCCGGGTGCCGCTCGTCATCGATGACGCGCCGGCCTCCGACCTTGTCAATGACGCGTACTCGAAGCTCTTCAAGGTGCGCTCGCTGCTGGCGGTTCCGCTGATCGCCGACGGCCACCCGATCGGCGCCGCGGTGCTGGCCCAGGTGGGAGAGGCGCGCAGCTTCACCGAAAACGAGGTCGAGCTGGCCCAAGGCCTGGCTCACCAGGCCGCGGTCGCCATCAAGAACGCCCGCCTTCACGCTTTCGCCGAGGAAGAGCGGCACATCGAGAAGGACTTCGTGCTGGTCGGCTTCGGCCAGTGGGGCCAGAAGGCCTATCAGCACCTCCTGACGCTGAAGCAGTTCTTCAACTTCAAGACGCATGTGGTCCAGCTCGACACGCCAGGCGCCCGCGCGTCCCTGACGGAGCGAGTGGAGGAGGTGCTCGCCCATGGCGACGCTTTTTACTGGGATTCGGACGGGGATCCCGCCCACGAGCAGCTCGAAACCGAGCTGGAGGCGAGCAGCTACGTCGTGACCTACATCGCGACGCCGGCGGCCACGCACCTGCCCACCCTCGCCCGCTATTACGACCTGAGCGACGTGATCGTCATCGAGAAGCCCCTCGGCGCCTCACCCGAGGAGTACCGGAGGTTCCTCGACAGCGCACCCGGCCGCGTTCAGATCGTGGCCGCCGACCACTACTACTTCAAGCTCGAAGTGCGCCTGCTTCAGCTGCTCCTGACCGAGGAGCGCACGCTGCGCACCTTCCTGGAAAGCGTCGAGGAGGTCCAGGTCGAGATCCTGGAAGAGCAGCCGCTGACCGGCGCCGCGGCCGAGATCGGCGTGATCGCCGACCTCATCCCCCACGCTTTCGCGATCGTGTCCCTGTTCACGCCCATCGACCGTATCCAGCTCGACCTGGAGACGCCGCTCCGGATCGGCCGCCACGAGCCGCTCCAGGGTTCGCGGGAGACGTTCGCCCGGGTGACGGGCGCGTTCACGCACCAGGGCCGGCCGGTGCGCCTGGTGATCGAGATGGGCAAAGGCGTGGAAAACTCGAAGTGGATCAAGCTCAGCTCCGAGGGGCGGTTGACCGGGCGGCGACCCTTCTATAAGTTCGACTTCGGCCGCGGCGAGGCCATTGACGGCACCCAGGCCAGCGTCCACGCAGCCCGCCGCTCGATCCGCCAGCCAGGCGTCCTCGACAACGCACACCTGACCATGCTCCGCCACGTGATCGAGAAGCAGCGCCCCGCCGTCGGCATCCTCTCGATCCGGGAGGCGCTGCGCTCCAACCAGCGGATCCAGGAGCTGGACGCGATGGCGGCGGAGCTGCTGGCTCGCGGTGAGTGGACGCCCTACCCGCTCGGCCGCCGGCCGGATTTCAACGCCGCGCAAGTCCCCGGCTAGCGTGCCGCGCAGCATCGTGATCGGCAATGGCAACGCGCTCGTCGCGTTCGACGCGGACTACTCGCTGCGCGACATCTTCCATCCCCAGGTCGGCCTCGAAAACCACACGGCAGGCAACGTCTGCCGGACCGGATTCTTCCTCGACGGCCGGATTGCTTGGCTGGAAGGCGACGGCTGGACCCGCACCCTGGCCTACGTGGACGACACGCTCGTCACCGACGTTCACGTGAGCCATCCCGGCCTGGGCCTGGAAGTCCCCGTCAACGACTACGTGGACATGGCGCGCGATTGGCTCTTCCGAAATCTCGAGGTGCGCTGCAACAAGCCGGTCGAGAGGGCGATCGTCTTCTTCCACCACGACTGGTACATCAAGGAGGTCGACCTCGGCTGCACCTGTGCCTACGACCCTCGGCACCGGGCCCTGGTCGCCTACAAGGACGACCGCTACTTCCTGATGGGCGGACGCTCTCCTCTGGGCGAAGGCATCAGCTCCTGGGCCACCGGCAAGAAGGGGTTCGACCGGGCCGGGACCTGGATCGACGCGTTCGATGGCGAGCTGGGCCGGAACCCGATCGAGCAGGGTGCCGTCGACTCTACAATCGCGTTCGAGCTCGGCTCGCTGATCCCGGGCGCCAAGGCGGAGGTCACGCACTGGCTCTGCATGGCGACCGACTATCGGGGCGTCACCGAGTTCGGGCAGGAGCTGATCCTGCGGCGCGGCGAGTCCACTTATCGCACCCGCACGCTGAACTACTGGAGCATCTGGTCGGGCAAGGACCGGCGCCCCATCGACGAAGCGCTCGGGGCGGACGTGCACCAGCTCTACCGGCGCTCGCTGCTGACGATCAGGACCCAGTGCGACAACCGGGGCGCCTTCGTGGCCGCCAACGACTTCGACATCACCAAGTTCGCGCGCGACACCTACAGCTACGTCTGGCCGCGCGACGGTGCGCTGACCGCCAACGCGCTCGACCGGGCCGGCCACGAGGACATCACGCGGACCTTCTTCGAGTTCTGCCAGCGCATCGAGATCGCGCAGGACGACTGGTCGTACTTCGCCCACAAGTACACGCCGGACGGGCTCGTCGGCAGCTCCTGGCACCCCTGGACCGACCAGAAGGGCGAACCGGTGCTGGCGATCCAGGAGGACGAGACCGGCCTCGTGCTCTGGGCGCTCTGGGAGCATTTCCAGATCCACGGCAACCTGGATTTCGCCGCCAAGCTCTACTCCACGCTGGTCCTGCGCAGCGCCCGCTTCCTGGCGGCCTACGTGGACGCGCGGACGGGCCTTCCCAAGCCCTCCTGGGACCTCTGGGAGGAGCGCTGGGGGGTCCACGCCTTCACAGTGGGGGCGATCTGGGGCGGGCTGGAAGCCGCGCGCCGGTTCGCCGCCCTCTTCGGAGACGCCTTCGAGCGGGACGCCTTCCTGACCGCCCAGATCCAGCTCAAGAAGGCCGCCGACCGCCACCTCTTCCGGCCCGAGCTGGGTCGCTTCGCGCGCCGGCTGACGATCTCCTCCGACGGCGATGTGGTCGCCGACCCTGTCCTGGACAGCGCGCTCCACGGACTCTGGCGCTTCGGGATGTACGCACCCGACGACTCGCGCATCGTCAGCACGATGGAGGCGATCCGGACCGAGCTGTCCAATCAGGACGCCACCGGGGGCCTGGCGCGCTACGCGGGCGACTACTACTTCCAGGCCGATCCCGACGTCACGCGGGTGCCCGGCAACCCCTGGTTCATCTGCACGCTCTGGGTGGCGCAGTGGCACATCGCCACCGCCAAGCGGCCGGAAGACCTGGAACCGGCGCGAGCCGTCATCGAGTGGACCTGCCGGCACGCCCTGGAGGGCGGCCTGCTCTCGGAGCAGCTGCACCCGCACACGGGCGCCCCCCTCTCGGTCTCGCCGCTGACCTGGAGCCATGCCGAGTTCGTGATCGCGGTCGAGGAGTACGTGACGGCGCTGGAGTCCCTCAAGCGCCAGGCCACCCCGGCGCCGGCCTGACCCGGCCGGAATGCTGCCCCGTCCGGAGTATCCGCGGCCGAGCCTGCGGCGGCGGGACTGGGTCAACCTCAACGGCGAGTGGGAGTTCGGCGCCGGCGAGGTCGCCACGTTCGACCGCCGCATCATGGTGCCGTTCGCTCCCCAGTCGGAGCTCTCAGGGATCGGGCTGCGCGCGCCCGGCGACGTGGTCTGGTACCGGCGCCGCTTCCAGGCGCCGGAGGCGGAGCGGCTCCTGCTTCATTTCGGAGCTGTCGATTACCGGGCCACGGTCTGGGTCAACGACGTCGAGGTGGCCAGGCACGAAGGCGGCCACACCCCGTTTGCGGCCGACATCAGCGCGGCCCTGAGCGGCACCGACAACGTCCTCGTGGTCCGGGCGGAGGACCCGCTGACCGACCTCGGCCTCCCGCGCGGCAAGCAGTACTGGAAGGCAGCCTCCGAAGGCATCTTCTACACGCCAACCACGGGGATCTGGCAAACGGTCTGGCTGGAGCCCCTGCCGGCGCGTCACGTCGAGAGCTTGCGATTGCGGCCGGACCTGGCCGGTGGCGCGCTCGACTTCGAGGTCGGCGGCGAGGGGCGGATCGAGATGACCGCCTCGCTCGACGGCGCCGTCGTGGGTCGCTGGAGCGGAACCGCCGGTCGCGGGCGGCTGGCGCTGGAGGAGGTCCGGGCCTGGAGCCCGGCGTCGCCCCGGCTCTATGACCTCGAGGTGCGTACCGCATCAGACGAAGTCACCGCTTACTTCGGGCTGCGGGAGGTGGAGGCGCGGGACGGCAGGTTCTGGCTCAACGGCGAGCCCTACGTCCAGCGGCTCGTGCTCGACCAGGGTTACTTCCCAGGTGGGCTGCTGACCGCCGCGTCGGATGGCGATCTGCGCCGCGACATCGAGCTGGCGAAGTCCCTGGGTTTTAACGGCGCACGCAAGCACCAGAAGATCGAGGACCCGCGCTGGCTGTACTGGGCCGACCAGCTGGGCTTCCTGGTCTGGGCGGAGATGCCCTCCACCCACGAGCACTCGCCGGAGTCCGAGCGGCGGCTTGCCGCCGAGTGGACGGAGGCCGTCGTCCGCGACCGCGACCACCCGTCCGTCGTGGCCTGGGTGCCGATGAACGAGAGCTGGGGATTGGGACCGGCCGAGGACGCCGCGACGGCTCGATTCCTCGTCCAGCTGTACGAGCTGACGCACGCCCTCGACGGCACCCGGCCGGTGGTTTCCAACGACGGCTGGGAGCAGGCCCTGACCGACCTCTGCACGCTCCACGACTACGGGCCCGCCGCCGACCTTGTCCGCCGCTACCAAACCATTGAATCAACACTCGACCCGAGCGGCCGGCACCGGCCTCCCTACCTGCCCGGATTCGCCTACCGCGGCGAGCCCCTGCTGGTGAGCGAGTTCGGCGGCGTCAGCCTGGGCGCCGGCGAGGGCTGGGGCTACTCCCGAGCACGCGACCCCGCGACGCTGCTGGAGACGTATCGCATACAGGTGCAGGCGCTGATGGCGCCCGGCCCGGTCCAGGGGTTCTGCTACACGCAGCTGACCGACGTCGAACAGGAGCGCAACGGCCTCCTCACTTTCGACCGTCAGCCGAAGATCGATCCGGACCTGGTCCGGCCGGTGACGCAAACACTGAAGAGTCGCTAATTGGCGGGTCCGGAGATCCTCACAGCCGGCGGATGGGGCCTAAAGTGGCTCTCTTAACCCCCGTTCGCCGGCGGATCTGACTGCACTTTATGGGAATCTCCCCGACGGCGCAGGATCGCCCAGCTGCGATTGTTTTGACCAACTCGCGAGCTGCACCGGCTCCCGCCGCTCGGCCGAGTCGACGGCCGCGAGCATGAGGGCGAGGCTGCCCAGGTTTTCGCGGGCCGAGCTCTCAGGCTGGCGGCGCCGGTGGATCGCGGCGGCCAGCTCCGCCAGGCAGCCCCAGCGGTCGATCCGCCGCAGCTTCGGCAGAGCCACCGCCACCGGCTTGGCGCCCCTGCGGTGCAGGGTGACCAGATCGGCGCGGCTGGCATCGTCCGAGCGGCTGCTCCAGAGAACCTCGCCGCCCTCGAACTCCATGCGCCACTCACCCGACCAGGGCGTGACCGGCCCGGCGCTGATCCAGCTCCCCCGATAACTGACGACGACGCCGTCGAAGTTGATGGTGGCCACTGCCGCCGCGGGACCCCGAAACCAGCTCCAGGGCGGGTTCCAGGCTTCGCAGCTGATGCGTTCCGCCTCCCGCCCGAGGATCAGCCGCAGCAGGTCGAAGTGGTGGATGGACATGTCGACCAGCAGCGGCTGGGCGTAGGAGTGATGCGGGCCGGGACCGTTCGGCCCGACCGGCGAATACTGCCGGAAGTCGATGCTGATCTCGTGCAGCGGCCCGAGCGGGGCCTCCCTCACCAGGCGCATGACCTCCCGCACCGCCGGGAAGAAGCGGTAATTCTGGCTCACCATCAGAACCAGGTCCCGATCGTCGGCGAGGGCGATCAGCGCACGCGCCTGCTCCAGGTCGGGTGTAAACGGCTTTTCCACTAGGACGTGCCTGCCCGCCTCCAGGGCGGCCCGGGTCACAGTCGCGTGACCGGGCAGGATGGTCGTGACCAGGACGGCGTCGGCCCTGGTGACCTCCAGCCCGCTTTCCAGGGTTGCAAAGCAGCGCTCGGCGGGTACCTTCGCCTGCTGCTGCACCAACGCCAGCGCGGCAGGGTCGGGGTCGACGCAGCCGACCAGCTCCACCTCCGTCATATCAGGCAGGACGCGCCAGGCCCAGTCGCGTCCCCAGCCCCCCAGACCCACCTGCAGAATCCGCAAGGCCTGGGTCACGCGGCGATCCTACTGGACCGCGCCCGCGGCTGGCCAGCCTCCCGAATATTCGGCGCTTGACAGCGCCGGAGAGAGCCAAATAC
>CATPBK010000095.1 GCA_955652705.1 Candidatus Dormiibacterota bacterium
CGGGATCGTCCGCAAGGGCCACGTGCGCAAGCTGGAACTGACCGCTGACGGCGAGCGCTTCCGGGCCCGCGTGGTGCGCGGCGCACTGCTGCTCGAGCCTGACCTGCAGCCGGCCCAATGGGTCGAGCGTCTGCTGGAACGTTTGAGCAAGGCCGCGGCCGCCGACGCCGACCTGCGGGCCACGCTGACGCGAGCCGGCTGGGCCCTCCGCGTCCGCTAGTCGAGGAGCAGCGTCAGCTGTTCCGTCTGGCTCAGCGCCCAGGCCCGCACACCTCGCTTGCGCAGGTGCCTGGCCAGGTCCTCGGTGAACCCGTGGACCGTATAGACCTGCTCGGGCTGCACGCGCTCGACGACTTCCAGCAGCTCCGGGAAGTCGCAGTGGTCGGAGAGCGGGAAGGCGAGGTCGGCGCCGAAGATCCGCCGGAACGTGCGGTCCTGCGCCCAGCCGGAAACGAGTGCGCAGCTGTAGCGGTGCAGCTTGCGTACCTCGTCCTTGCCGGCGGGTGGGGCGACCACCACACGGCCCGAGTAGTCCTCGCCAGGCTTGAGCTCGATCCAGTCGGGCAGCACCTCGCCCGCACCTTCGTACGCCCGCGCGGCTGGCACGCAGCGGTGCTCCAGAGCGAACCTGAGCCGGTATTCGGCCAGCGCGAGCATCACCTCCTGGGCCTTGCCGATGGCGTGGCAGAGGAGGACTGGTGTGACCTGGTTGGCAAGTGAGCGGTGGCACCACATGGCCAGCTCCTCGATCACCGTGGAGCGGTCGGGGAAGTTGAAATGAGGCCGGCCGTAGGTGCTCTCGATGATCAGCACGTCAGCTTTGGGAAGGTCGAGCGGGCGGCCGCAGCGCAGCTTCAGGTCGCCCGTGTAAAGGAGCCGGGCGCCGTCCTCGAAGAGGACCTGCGCCGAGCCCAGCATGTGCCCGGCCGGCAAGAGCGTGACCGTCCCGGTCCCGATGTCGACCGTCTCGCCGTAGCCGGCGATGCGCGCCTGCTTGGGCCGCCGGTTGGGTGTGCTGAGCGCGAGCGTGTGCTCGGTCAGCAGCGCGACCTTGTGTCGGCGGGCGTGGTCGGCGTGGGCGTGGGTGACGACCGCCAGCTGCCGCGACGTCTGCGGATCGAGCCAGAGGTTGTGGTCGGGCAGGGAGACGCCGCGATCCCAGGTGACGTTGCGGGTCACAAGAGCCGGACCTGGTCCTGCATCGAGTAGAGATCATGGGGCACTTTCGCCCCCACCGCCGCATAGGCCTCGAAAGGGATGCCGATATCCACGACCCAGACAGTTCCCGCCAGTCCGGGCCCGTCCAGTCTCCGCAGGCCTGGCTTCGGGAGACCCAGCGTGACTGTGAGGTCGGCGCGCACCGTCGGATCGAGCGCCTGGCCGGTGTCAGTCTCCAGGCCCGACGGGATGTCGACCGCCACCACCTGCTTGCCGGCGTCGTTGATCGCCCGGATCCACTCGGCGTACTTCCCGGCGGGCGGCCGGCTGAGGCCGGTCCCGAGCAAGGCGTCGACGATGATCTGGGCGTCAGCGAACTCAAGGTCGGCTCCGATCTCGACGCCGATCGCCTCCAGGGCTTCCGCTTCGAGGGCAGCCGGTCCTTTCAGCGCGCCGCGGTCGGTACAGGCGATGCCTCCGAGCCTTCCCCAGCGGTGCAGGTGGCGGGCGGCGGCCAGCCCGTCGCCGCCATTGTTGCCGTGGCCGCAGACGACCGCTGCCCGGCCCTGGCAGTGCCTGGCGACCTGCCAGCCCGCAGCCTCCATCAGCCACTCCACGGGCACGCGGAAGCGCCCGGCGGCGAGGCGGTCGACCTCCCGGACCTGCGCGCTAGTCAGCGACGGCAGGTCGGGGCCGCTGGACGATGAAGGAGCAGAAGGGGTCACGCCGGTGGATCGACTTCTCTTGCGAGACCGGCGCCTCGAGCAGCCCGGCCAGGAGATGGGGGGTGATCGTGCAGACCTGCGGGAACTTCAAGGCGGTGTTACGGAAGGGGCAGTTGTGGATCTTGACCGTGATCGTCCCGTCGGAGTTCTTCTGGGCCTCGGTCAGGGTCCCGGCCTTGGCGATCCAGGCCACGATCCGGTCCAGCTTCTCATCGAAGCTGAGGCTCTCGAGCGTGCCCTCGATGTGCTGGGCGCGGCGGGCGGCCACCCGCCGGAAGAGCTCGTCGATCAGGTCCGGCCCGCCCATCTCCTCCAGCTCGGTCAGGACCATCGTCGCAAGCTGGCCGTAGCGCTTCGGAAATGCGGAGTCGGCGCGGTCGGTGAGAGCGAATAAAAGGGACGGGCGACCCCGCTTGTGGCGGACGGGCGTGCTCAGGACCATGCCCTGCCGTTCGAGGTTGCCCAGGTGCTGGCGAACCGCGTTGGGAGTGATGCCGAGCTCGCTGCTGATGTCTTCGGCCGAGGCCTCGCGCTTGCGCCGAAGGAGGTGGAGGATCTCGTTCCTGGTCGAGCGGCCGGCAAGGCTGGTGGACATTCAGATGGGCCCGATTTGAAGCTGCCAGGAACTCTACCATTTTGCCCCTGGCGCTTCATTTCGAATTTTCCAAGGACAAGGTTGACAAAAGGCAGGCCCCGGGTAGACTGGCCTCAGGGGGTTAGTCACATCGAATGCTTGAAGACGCCTGCGTAGAAATCGAGCAGTTGACCAAGCGCGACCGGCAGGAGCGTCGGCAGAAGTACGCGCGCCGGAACCGGATGCGGTACATCGACCGCTTGCTCAACGAGCTCGAAATGCTGAACTTGGCCGACCAGACCCGGACCCCGCGCGAGATCGCGCTGGCGGTCGACGAGCTGGTCGAGGACGCGGACCTGGCGGAGATCAAGGGCGAGCGGAGCCTGGAGACGGTCCCGGAAGCGATGGACGTCCTCTATGACATCCAGGACTCGCTGATGTTCAACCAGATCGAGGACGAATAGAGCTCTAGCTCGCGGAGTTTCGGCGGCCTGAAGCCAGTCTTGGGCGTGCTTTTTGCGGCCATCTTTCTAGCCAACCGCGTGCTCACCTTCGTCTGGCGGCAAGAGGGCGCAGGCGCCGGTTAGCCCTCCGGCTTACTCGTCCTGAGGGAGCACCCAGGCGCGCGAGCCGCGGTCGAAATGAAAGTGGCGCAGATCGAGGGCGGACCCGGCGGTTAGCCTCGCGAGAGAGCGGACCAGGAGGATCAATGCGCTCATGACACTCAATACCGCCGGCCGCCATTTGTGATTCCCCCGCGGGCTGAATAAGAAAGGCTATGGCTTCTGCTGGTCGAGGAACTCCTGGTACCGGCGGTAGGCGTCCTGTTTGCGCGAGTCGACGATTTTCGTGTAGCCCTGCAGCGTGTTCAGGTTGGCGTGTCCGAGTACCTCCTGCACGAGCCGGACGTCGCCGCCGGTCACCTCCAGCAGGGTCGTCGCCGTGGTGTGCCGCGCCACGTGCGGTGACTTGAACGACCACGCCCCCAGCTGGACGCGAAGGCGCCGCACGATGTGGCGCGCCCCGGCCCCCGTCAAGCGCCGAGCCCGGTCGTCGCCGATCTTGCGGTCGTAGTTGACGAAGAGCGCCATGCAGGCGTCGGTCCGGTTCTGCAGGTAGTCCTCCAGCGCGGCTTTGGCGTCCTCGGTCAGGTAGACCGGCCGCTGCTTGGAGCCTTTGCCCGTCACCACCAGGCGGTTGCCGTGTCGGGGGATGTCGGTGCGTTCCAGGGCCAGCGCCTCGCTGATCCGGCAGCCAGTCGAGATCAGGAACTGGACCAGCGCCCGGTTCCTCTTCTCGAGGGGCGTCTCCGTGGGCAGTGCCGCCAGGAGGCGGGCCAGCTCCTCCGGCTCGATCGGTTTGGGCAGCCTCTGCTCGAGCTTCGGCAGCGTGATGCCGTTGGAGAGGTCCTGCTCGAGCAGGCGCTCGCGGGCCAGCCAGCGCAGCCAGGAGCGGACCGCCACCAGCGCCCGAGCTCGCGAGGCCGGCGAGCGGAGGGACCCCGCCAGGTGGCGCTGATAAGCGCGCAGGTCTTCGTGTCGAAGGTCTGCCATCTGGAGCGAGTGGCCGTGGGCGGCGAGGAAACCGCCCAGGCGGCGGATGTCGTGCGAGTAAGCGCGGACCGTGTTCGGGCTCCGGTTGGCCTCGAGCTGGAGCCAGCCGAGATATTCGTCGGACGCGGCCTGGAAATCGAGTGCCATGGCTGCCGCCGGTTGCGAATGATAGGGATAATCAACACCCGTGGCCCAAACGCTGAGGGTCCTCGAGGACTCCGACAGCCGGCCGGACCTACGGCATCGCCCCCCCGTCGACGACTTCGGCTTCGACGTGGCGTACACGGAGAGCCTGCTGCCACTGGCTCTGTGGGTCTACCGCAACTACTTCCGTGTGGAGACCTTCGGCATCGAGAACGTGCCCGCCGCGGGCCGCTGCCTGCTGGTTTCCAACCACGCGGGGGTCGTGCCCTACGACGGCGCCATGATCCGGACGGCGATCCTGGCCGAGCACCGCCGCCCACGCCATGCCCGCATGCTGGTCGTCGATTGGGCGTTCGCCGTGCCCTTCCTCTCGATGTTCCTGATGAAGACCGGCAACGCCATGGCGCACCCCGACAATGCCACCCAGCTGCTGGAGCGCAACGAGCTGGTGGGGGTGTTCCCGGAGGGAGTCAGGGGCGCCACCAAGCAGTTCAGCGAGCGCTACCGGGTCAGGCGTTTCGGCCGGGGCGGCTTCATGCAGGTCGCGCTGCGCACCCGTACCCCGATCGTCCCGGTGGCCGTGGTCGGTTCAGAGGAAGTTCATCCCGTGCTCTTCGACATCCCGCTGCTGGCCGAGCTGCTGGGGACGCCGGCCTTCCCGGTGACGCCAACCTGGCCGGCGCTCGGCTTGCTCGGCCTGGTCCCACTGCCGTCCAAGTGGCTGATCGCCTTCGGTGAGCCGATCGACATGGCCGGCTACCCTCCTGACGCTGCCTCCGACCCGGCCGTCGTGCTGGAGCTCAGCGAGCGGGTCCGCTCCCGGATCCAGAAGCGGATCTACGAGCTGCTGCCGCGGCGCCGGACGGCTTTTTACTAGAGCGGGGCTTGGGCGCGGATTTCGTCGACGGCTTGGGAGCCGGTTTGACCTCCGAGTAGGTCTCGCCCTTGGTCGCCTCGATGGTGGCCCGGCCGCCGGTCCGATTGACCTGGATGCTGATCCTCTCCGGTGCCTTCGGCTTCTGCTTGGGGATGCGTACCGTGAGGATGCCGTGGTCGAAGCCGGCCGTGGCCTGGTCCGACCGGCACTCGACAGGCAGCATCACCTGGCGGTTGTATTCGATGCTCGACATCTCCTGGTGGAAGTAGTCGCGCTCCTCGACGGTGGAGCGGGCTCGGATCGTGAGCAGCCCCTCCGCGGCGCTGACCTCGATGTCGTCCGGCTTTACGCCAGGAAGAGCCGCCTCGATCACCACGTCCGTCTCCGTCTGGTGGACGTTGATGGGCATCATCTCTCCCCGGCCGCGGCCGTGGTGAGGCTGGCCGGCGGCCTGGAGCACCTGCTCCAGCAGGTCGCGCGCCGGGTTGGGCTCGAAGAAGCGCCAGCGGATCATCTTCTTGCTCCTATGCGGTGGTTGGCTGCTTCGATTCTAGGCCCGGAAGGGCCGGGGTCTTAGGCCACAGCGGTCGCCGGGCGCTGACGGCGACGCGGCCGGCGGCGCCGCCTCGGTTGGCCGGTCCGCACGGCCCTGACGGGTGCACCAGCTGGAGCCGTTCCGCCGTTGACGTCCTTCAAATCGGGCGCGCCCAGCTGGCGCAGCCGCCGCCAGGCCTGCTCATCCTCCGGTGAGACAAAGGTGAGCGCGCGACCGGTCTGGCCCATCCGGGCGGTGCGGCCAACGCGGTGGGTCAGCCAGCCGGGCGTCTCCGGCAGCTCGAAGTTGATGACGAGGTCGACGTGGCTGATGTCGAGGCCCCGGGCGGCCACGTTGGTCGCCACCAGCACCCTCGTCCGTCCCTCCCGAAACGCGGCCATGGCGCGGTCGCGGACGGGCTGGGAGAGGTCGCCCTGGAGCTCGACGGAGTCGTGTCCCAGGCGGTTCAGATCGCGGTTCAGCTTGCGGACGCCGTGCTTTGTGCGCCCGAACACGATCGCGGCGCCTTGGTGGCTCTGCAGCAGGTTGCTGAGAGCGCCCAGCTTGGCGCCCCGATCGACGCGCAGGAGGCCGTGGTCGAGCAGGTTCTCGCCTTCGGTCTCCGCCTCGATGCGGTACGGGTCCTGGGTGTGCTTGGCGATCATCCTGCTCACCCACTCGGGCATCGTGGCGGAGGCCAGGACCGTCTGCGGCTGGTAGGTCAGCCCGAGCAGGCGCTCGACATCGGGGGCGAAGCCCGCGTCCAGCATCTCGTCGGCCTCGTCGAGCACGAGGTACTCGACCCGGGAGAGCGAGAGCTGCTTGCGCCCGATCATGTCGAGCGTGCGGCCAGGGGTGCCCACCACCACGTCAGCGCCGGCCTTCAGGGCCGCGGTCTGGGTGGCGTATCCGATGCCTCCGTAGAGGAGGGCGCAGCGCAGGTTGGTGTCCATGCTCTTGAGCACGCCGGCCACCTGCATCGCGAGCTCCCGGGTGGGCGTCAGGATCAGGGCGCGCGGTCCCGGCGCCGCGTTGCCGAAGCGCTCGGCGAGGGGGACCAGGAAGGCGAGCGTCTTGCCGGAGCCGGTCGGCGCCTCGATGACGACGTCCCGCCCCGACATCAGCGCGGGGATGGCTTCGGCCTGAATTTTGACCGGGACGGTGATGGATTGGGCCGCGAGGGCCCCGAGTGTTCGCGGGCTGACGCCCGCTTCAGCGAATGACTGCAACGAAATATTCTCCTTGGGGTTTCCTCTCTTTTGGTTCTTTTCTTTCAGCGACGATCAGGACCCGTTGGTAGAGCGGGAGAGAGGACCCGAGCGGAGCAGGCCCACAAAGGCGGTGGGCCACGGCGACAGTCTACCCGGTCTGGACCTACTTCAACAGCAGGTGTTGGAGGCGGCGCGAGGTGATCGCCAGGCCGGCCGCGCCCAGGAGGACCAGGTAACCCACGTCGACGAGCAGGCCCGGACCGAGGTTGCCGGTTGTAAGTCCGCGGATCAAATCGACGCCGTGGTAGAGCGGCGTGAGCTGGACGAAGGCCTGGAGCGGGGCAGGGTAAACGCTGATCGGGAAAAAGGTCGCGGAGAAGAGGAAGAGGGGCAGCGTCACCACGATCACGAGGTCGAAGTCCTGCCACTTGCGCATGAAGGTGGTGGCGGCCGTGCCGATCGCGGCGGAGCTGAAGCCGATCAAAGTCGCGGCCGGCAGGGCCAGAAGCGCCCAGGGCGAGGCCACGAGGCCGAGACCCGCCATTACGACCAGGAACCCGAGTGAATAGAGCGAGCCCCTCATCAAAGCCCAGGTCACCTCGCCGAGGGCGATGTCGGCCACACCGACCGGCGTCGCCAGCACCGCGTCATAGGTCTTGGCGTAGCGGAGCTTGAAGAAGAGGTTGAAGGTGCTGTCGTACAGCGACCCGTTCATAGCCGCGGAGGCCATCAACGCCGGCGCCACAAACACCGCGTAGGGGACCGGATGGCCCTGACCCAAAGAGACGTTGCCCACCAGTGAGCCGATGCCGAAGCCGATGCCGAGCAGGTAAAAGAAGGGTTCGAAGAACCCCGAGAAGATGATGATCCAGCCGCGCCGGTAGACCATCAGGTTGCGCTCGACCAGACGGCCAGCCCGCGGCCCGAAGGGGAGGGCTGCGATCACTTCACGAGCCTCCGCCGGAACGTGGTCGCGGCGGCGATCGCGCCGCCCAGCGTGTACGCGAGCAGCACGCCGGTGTCGACCAGGGCGCCGGATTGGGTGAGCGTGCCGAGCGTCAGTCCCCGAACCAGCGACACGCCATGCGCAAGCGGCGTCAGCCAGGCCACCGCCTGCAGCGCCAGCGGCAGCTGAGCGATCGGGAAGAAGGCGCCCGCGAAGAGAAAGAGGGGCATGATCAGGAACCGCTGGATCGCGCTGAAGC
>CATPBK010000096.1 GCA_955652705.1 Candidatus Dormiibacterota bacterium
AGGTTCGCCAGCTGGGTGAGCCCAAACTTGCCGGCCCCGAGCATGAAAGCGTGGCACGGGAAGGGCGGGTCGAAGCTGTGCGCGGCCCCTGCGTCGGTGCCGACGGTCTCAACCCCGATCCCGACGACGGGCGACTCCTTGGCCAGCCAGCGGGCGCACTCGACCGCCAGTCCAGGCGTATGCGGCCCCGTTTCGCTCGAGTTGAGGAAGGACCGCTCGTCATCGACCCGGGCGCCCCAGCCGGTCCGGTAGAGCAGCCAGCCGGCGGGGAGCGGCCCATGCTCCCGCTGCCAGGCTTCCACGTCGGCGATCTGGAGCAGATAGTCGGGGTCGCGAGCGCACTCGGTGGTCTTGTCGATCACGACGGCCGGCGCGATCAGCTGCCGGGCCGGCACCTGCGAGACGTCGAGGCCGTCTTTGCCGGTGACCCAGTGCACCGGCGCGTCGAAGTGAGTGCCGACGTGCTCACCTGTCGCGATGTCGTTCCAGTACCAGGCCGGGCCGCGCTCGTCGTAGCGGCTGATCTCCTGCAGGGAGAAATGCTTGGTGTTCGTAAACGGCGGCGGCAGCTGGATCACGGGCGTGTGCTCCGAGAGCGCCGCGGTGAGATCGACGACCTCGATGGCGCCCGCCATGACCCCGCTCAGGAAGTCGCTCAAGACGGACACTGCCGTCTAAAGGTAGCTCGGCAGCCGAGTCAGAAAGCTCGACCCGGATGGTTGAACCTGCTACTTCTCACAGTGCGGCTGACCCCCACTGCGCCAATAGGAGACACACTAATGCTGAGCGGGATGTTGTTAATAAAAGGTTAGCGCGGAACTAACGATTTCCGGAACGGCAAGTCTGGGCCAGGCCTAGAATCTGCCCATCGACTTTGCCAAAAGGAGGGCACCGAAATGTACGGAACGATCGCGAAGTACAGCGTCAAGCCAGACCACCTGGATCAGTTTGTCGCCGACATGAAGCGGTTCGAGGGGTCGCCGCCGGCAGGTTGGGTCTACCACACCGTCTTCCAGAGCGTCTCTGACCCAAACGAGATCTGGATGAGCGTGGTCTTCGAGAGCGAAGAGGCGTACAAGCGCTCAGCCGACAGCCCCGAGATGGATCGCGAATACCGAGCGACCCTCGAGCACCTGACCCAGGAGCCGGAGTGGCACGACGGGCACGTGATCCACGAGGCGATGCGAAGCCAGGCGCCCGCCTGATCTAGACGCCGAAGCTTCGCTACCGCATCGGCGGCGCGGTCTGATAGCTGGCCGGCAGCGGCGTCGCGGTCTTGGCAGACTCGACTTCGACGATGTCGGGCTTCATCGGCGCGAGCGCGCCGAGGAGTTCCTCCTGTTCGGGCTGGGGGACGTTGAACTTGTTGAGAGTGGCCACCAAGTTCGCCACGAGCGCATCAAATTCGCCAGCCGTGACGCCGAGACCTCGGTGCGTCTCCTTCATGTCCCGCCCCACGTACGTGCAGGGTCCGCCCGTCGCCTCGCAGACCTGATCGACGAGCATCTTCTTGAGCCGTGGGATGTCGGTGCGGCCGAACTTCTGGTTGATGCGATCGTCGGCGGCGCAGCGCGCAACGAAATCCTCCACGACCGCCTTGATGGCATCGAGTCCGCCGAGCCTCTCGTAAAGCAAAGTTGCCATGAAGCCGCTGCCCCCCTCACACGATGCAACCTGAGCGAATTCACTCTACGCCGCGACTGCCGCCTCAGGCGCTCTGATCGACCAATGCCGGCTCGCACCGATCATGGGCCCAGGCACCGTTGCCGTTCAGCAGTCTCCGGAGGATTCGCCTCATGGCCCGAACATCTCCGCCCGAGAGGTGCCGCGCGAAAGCCACCTCGAACGCCTCTTCGAACGCTTCCTGGGCCGACGCCAATACAGCTTTCCCCTGCGGGGTGAGCTGCGCATAGGTGACGCGGCGGTTCTCCGGAGGCGTCTCGCGGGATAGAAGGCCGGCCTTTACCAGGCGGTCTACGAGCCGGGTCACCCCGCTCTTGCTGGCCAGCAGGAGCCCGGCGATCTCGGTCATCTGGAGCCGCTTAGCGGGCGTGCCGTTGAGCCGCCAGAGAAGCTCGAACTCTGCGCCGGACACGCCGGCGGCACTCTCCAGCCGCTGATCCAGCGCTGCCTGCACCACGTGGGCCGCCTGGCCCAGATTGAGCCACGCCCCCAGGAGCTCCTCGTCCAGCATGGCCAAACTCTACGCCTCAACGGTTGACTTGGCAATATTGCTTCGCGTACAGTTGTTAAAGCAACTTCAGAGACCAAGGAGGTACGCCTTGCGCGCTTTCGCTATCGACCAATTCGGAGAAGAGGGTTCCGTCCATGAGGTGGAGGAGCCGCGCCCGGAAGACGGCCAGGTGCGGGTGCGGGTGGAGGCGGCGTCCCTCAATCCTGCCGATCTCGGGATGATGAAGGGCGCCTACAAGGACTTCATGGAGCACCGCTTCCCTCTCGTTCCTGGCCTGGACTTGGGCGGTGTCGTGGACGCTGTCGGCGGCGGCGTCACCGAACTGCGGGTGGGCGATCAGGTCTTCGGTAACCACGGAAAACCCACCGTCGGCGAAGGGAGTCTTGCCGAGTACGTGATCGCCACTCCGGGCACCCTTGCCCGGCGACCGTCGAGCGTGGACTCGCCTTTCGGAGCCGCCCTCTCGCTGGCCGGTGTGTCAGCTCTCGAGATGGTCGAGTCCGCGGACCTCAAGCCCGGCGACGCTGTCCTGGTGATCGGGGCGGCCGGCGGGATCGGCAGCATCGTGCTGCAGCTGGCGGCAGCCGCGGGCGCAAAGCCGATCGCTGTCACGCGAGCGGTCAATCACGACTACGCGCGGAGCCTGGGCGCGGTGGAAACGATCGATTACACGTCCGAGGACGTCTTCGCGACAGTTCGCGCCGCCCATCCCGAGGGGATCGCGGCGATCTTCGATCAGGTCGGCGACAAGGAAGCCAACAAACACCTGGCGGAGCTGGTGCGCAAAGGTGGACACCTCTTCTCCATGGCCGGCGGCGCCGACGCCGAAGCCCTGGCCTCGCTGAGCATCAAGGGCGTGAATG
>CATPBK010000097.1 GCA_955652705.1 Candidatus Dormiibacterota bacterium
GCTTCGGCCCGCACCCGGCCCCTGGTCTTCAGGCCTTTGCCCATTCGTCGGCTTCGGCCTGGTTGTCCACGAAGCGCCAGAATTCCTTGACCCTGCCCTCCGAGTCGGGGTGGATGACGTCGGTGAACTTGCTCACCAGCGTCTTGCCCTTGCGGGTCCCCGTCGACGTCCCCATCACCACTGTGTGCTGGTCGTTGGCGAGGATGTCATGGAGCTCAGCCTTGTAAGTCCCTTCACTCAGCTGGCCTATGCGCATGAAAAGGTCCATGACCTGCTCCTTGCCCTTGAACTCGCCCGCCAGCGGGCCGTGCCCGCCCGAGTGCCAGACCACGTCGTCGGCCAGTAAGTTCATGACCGTCGCGATATCCGCGTCGTTGAACGCCGCATATCCCTTGCGGGCGATCTCGATGTTCCGCTGCGCGATGGATGTGACTGCCATGTTTCCGCCCTCACTCTTGGACCGGCCCGCAGGCGCCTGGCGGAGGCCGCCCGGCCGGCGCCCCTATTCTGCCCTCCTCCGAGACAGTTGTCTCACCCTTGCCGTTACGATTCGCACCGGAGGGGAAGCCAGCGCCCGCTGTAACGGTTGAGGGACTGGAACCGTCATCCCAATCAATCACCGCCGTTACGTCCGCCCTTAATCACCAGTCCCCCACACTCGGAGGCGCAATGTTCGAGATCATCCGCAACCTGACCCGGCGCAAGCTGCGCAACGGCCTCACGGTCTCCGGCATCGTGATCGGAGTCCTGGCGCTGACCACGCTCGGCGCGATCGCGGAGAAGGCCAACTACTCGATCGACGGTGGGGTCCGCTACTTCCGGGACCACGTCTCCGTCGGCGCCGCCCAGAACGGCGGGTTCGGCGGCGGCCTCCTGACCGTGGACAAGGCCAAGGACATCCAGGCCGTGGACGGCGTCCAGGCGGCCTGCGCCGCGACCGGCGTCAGCGCCAAGACCGACCTCGACTTCTCGCTTAGCTTCGGGCCCGGTGATCAGGTCACCGCCGAGCAGCCCGGCTGCCAGCAGTACTCGACGTTCAAGCTGACCTACGCGAAGGGCCATGCCATCGATGAGACGGGCACCGGCCAGGTCGTCCTCGGCTCCGATATCGCCAAGGAATTCAAGGTGAACACGGGCGACACCATCGCCCTCCCCCGGCCACCCAAGAAGTACAACCCAGACTACGTCGGCCACGACTTCACGGTGGTCGGCATCCTCGACAAGACCCTGACCGCGCCCGACAACTTCGCCATCGTCAGCTTCAAGGACGGCCAGACGCTCTTCGGCGACGCGCTCCCCGCGGCGCTCCGGGGCCGCGTCGACCCGACCACCCTGGCCACCGGGATCAACGTCTACGCCAAGGCGGGCGTCGACCTCGACAAGCTCGCCCAGAAGATCAACGACACGGTGCCCGGCGTGAGCGCCATCGCGCCCTCCACGCTTGTCAACGCGTTCAAGTCGGCCTCCGTCTTCCTGACCGCGATCACGACCGGCGCGGCCCTCCTCGCGCTGGTGGTGGGCGGCCTCTCGGTCGTCAACACCATGCTGATGGCCGTCACCGAGCGGGTGCGCGAGATCGGCTTGAAGAAAGCGGTCGGCGCCCATACCTACCATGTGCTCCGCGAATTCCTGACCGAAGCCACGATCCTCGGCGTAGTCGGCGGCCTGGTCGGTCTCGGCCTCGGCTGGGGGCTGGCCTTGGGAATCAACGCCTACTTCGCGTCGCAGAACCAGAACGAGCTCTTCCTGGTCACCAGCCGGCTGGTCACCTTCGCGCTCGCCTTCTCGATCGGCCTCGGCATGATCGCCGGCGTCGTCCCCGCGGTCCGCGCCTCCCGGCTCGACCCGGTCACCGCCCTGCGGTACCAGTAAGAAACAAACATCAGGAGAATTTGACAAAACATGGCCGCGATCGAAATGGTCAACCTGACCAAGCACTACAAGCAGGGCAAGAACGTCATCAAGGCTCTCGACGGCGTCAACTTGAAGATCGACACCGGCGAGTTCGTGGCCGTGGTCGGCCGCTCCGGCAGCGGCAAGACGACGATGCTCGACCTGCTCGGGCTCCTACTCCGGCCCACCGCCGGCACGGTAATCATCGACGGCGTCGACACCTCCAAGCTCAAGGACGGCGACCGCGCCACGATGCGCGGCGAGTCCATCGGGTTCATCTTCCAGGAGTTCAACCTCCTGCCCACGCTGAACGCGCTGGAGAACGTGATGCTGCCGTTGCGCTACACGAAGAAGGACCCGCAGGGCGAGGCGCGAGCGAAGCGGCTGCTGACGGAGGTCGACCTGGCCGATCGCCTGACGCACAAGCCGGCCGAGCTCTCGGGCGGCCAGTCGCAGCGCGTCGCCATCGCCCGTTCGCTGGTCAACAACCCGGCGCTGGTCCTCGGCGACGAGCCCACCGGCGAGGTGGACAACGAGACGTCCGACCAGCTGCTGGACCTGATGCGCCGCATGAACCGCGAGCACGGCGTCACGTTCGTGATCGTGACGCACGACATGGACATCGCCCAGCGGGCCGATCGCATCATCCGGCTGAAGGACGGCAAGGTCGCGTCCGACGAGCCGATCGGCGCCCGGGAAGGCGCTGAGCTAGCGGGCTAAGCGGGCTAAGCGGGCTAAGCGGGCTTAGTAGAGCAGCCGCGTCAAGAATTTCCGGAGCGGCTTGCGGCCCGCCGGCTCCCGGTACTCCGGAAGCAGCTCCTCCATCTGCCGCCGGGCCAGCTCGTAGAGGCTGTCGACCGTCTGGCCCTCGGCGGGGATCGACTGGCCGATCCGCACCTGGATCTCCTTACGCAGCCAGAGGTCCTTCGTCCCGCTCAGGGCCACCGGCAGCACCGGCACCCGGTTGTCGATGGCGAAGTAAGCGAAGCCCCGCTTGAACGGCTGCAGCTCGCCCTCGCGCGGCCCGTAGGCAGCCTCCGGGAAGATCGCGACGACGCCGCCCCGCTCCAGGCAGCGGTCGACGTGCTGGTAGAGGCTGGCCCCGGCGTGGTGCGCCAGGTCGACCGGGATGTAGCCGCCGACCGCTTTCACCACGCGCCAGTGGATCGGGTGCTGGATGAGGTTGGCCGGGTTGGCCAGGAAGTGGAGGCGGGGCTCGGTCGGGAAGACGAGCAGAAGGATCCAGGCGTCGATCCAGTTCAGGTGGTTGGCGATGATCAAGTAGGGCCCTTTCTTCTGAGGGGGGACGTCCCCCCTGGAGGCGTCGCTCCGGGCGGCCGTTCGCGACGCACCCCCCTGCGGGACGTGTTCGCAACCCTCGACCCGGAACTTGAAGACCAGGTGGAAGAGCGGCCCTACGACCGCCTTGATGACGCGAAAGGCGAGGGTGGCCTGGGGCTGCACCGGCAGCACGTCGGCGGCCGGGAGCGCGGGCTGCGTTTCGGTTTCCGACAACTGGAGAGTCCTAAGCCGCTCAGTCCACCACCGGCACGCGCCGGATGGTCCAGAAGTCGGCCGCCAGCATGGGATCGGCCAGGTACTCGTAGGGCATCGTGAAGTAGCCGTCCATCCCCCACCCGCCTCCCCAGGAGTTGCGGACCAGGAAGCGCCGGTCCGCCATGTCGTAGCCGGCGGCCACCACGGCGTGGCCGCCGACCAGGCGCTCGCTCGGCCTGGGCAGCTGCGCCACTCCGGTCGTCCTCACCTTCTCGGACTCGAAGCTCTCGTAGACCGAGAAGCCGAACACGAAGGGGAAACCGGTCGCAAGACAGGTCAGCAACGGCACCAGCGTCCCGGAGAGCCGCAGGTACTGGCTGACGCGCTCCCTTAGCGCCAGGCGGTAGCACTCTTTCGGAGGTAGCCGGTCGTAGTTGACGATGTCGTAGGGCCACGCCGACTCGGGGCAGAAGCCGTCCTTAACCACCGTCTTGATCCCGTCCCGGATCTGGGCGCCCGAGTCGGTCTCCACCGAGCCCTCCAGGCTGCGCTCGTTGTAGTAGATGAAGAGCCGGGAAGGCATGACCGGGTCGTCCTCGCCCTCCTTGTGCTCCAGGAACTGGAGCGCTCCCGCGATCGCGTTGGCGGTGCAAGACCCCAGCTCTCCCTGGTTGTAGGGCGCGGTGAAGCCGGCGCGCAGGTCGACCCTGGGCGGCAGCGCTTCGGAGACCTCCGGCGGCGCCACGTACAGGAGGTCGCGCTTGTCGGGCAGATCCCGGATCCAGCCGTACCCCTCCAGTTTCACGGCCGCCTGATTCTATGGCTGACAATCAGCCGGTGGCCGCCCCGCAGATCGAGCTGTTCGTGGCGCGGGAGCTCGGCAACTCCAGCTTTCTCGTCGCCGACCCCGACGCCGGCGAGGCGGTGGCCATCGACCCGCTCCGCGACGTCGGCCAGTACCTGGACCGCGCGGACCATCTCCAGGTGCGCTTGACGCATTCCCTGGACACCCACCTCCACAACGACTTCGTTTCGGGCGGCCGGGAGCTGGCGGCGGAGGCCGGGGCGGCGACCGAGCCGCTCGGGGATCAGCAGGAGGTGGCGGTCGGCCGCTGGCGGCTCAAGGCGATGCTCACCCCCGGCCACACCCCCGACCACCTGAGCTACCTGCTCTCCGACCCGAGCGGCAAGGAGCTCGCCCTCTTCTCAGGCGGCGCCCTGATGGTGGGCGCCATCGCTCGCACCGACCTCTTCGGGCCCCACCTCGCCGTGCACCTGGCGCTGGAAGCCTTTCGGACGGTCCAGGTCCGGCTTCGCGGCCTGCCCGACGATGTGGCCGTCTACCCGACCCACGGCGGCGGCTCCTTCTGTGGGTCGGCGACCAGCGACGCGCGGATGAGCACCCTGGGCGAAGAGCGGGCCTCGAACCCGTTCCTCACGACTACCGAGCTGATGCCGTTCCTGGCGCGCGCGCTGCACCAGGACCGCTACCCCGACTACTACCGGGACATGGCGGCGGTCAACCGAAAGGGCGCGCCCCTGCTCGGCCGCGACCTGCCGGCGCTCAAGCCGCTCAAGCCTCACCAGGTGGAGACGCTCATGCGCGAGCGCAAGGCGGCCGTCGTCGACATCCGCCGCGGCCGCGACTACGACCGCGCCCACGTCCCCGGCAGCTACAGCGTGGGCCTGGGCGGCCCTTTCAGCGCCTGGGTGGGCTGGGTCATCAAGCGCGGCCGGCCCCTGGTGCTGACAGGCGGCACCGCGGCCCAGCTCGCCGAGGCGCATCGCCAGCTGCTCCGCATCGGCTATGACTCGGTCCTCGGCCACCTGGAAGGTGGCGTCGAGGCCTGGCAGGAGCGGGGCCTGGAAGTACGCAGCTTCGAGACCGCCGAGGTCGAGGACCTGGCGACCTGGGTTCTCTCCGCCGAGCCGATGACCGTCCTCGACGTGCGGGCCATGGAGGAGTGGGTGCACGGCCACGTACCGGGCGCGGTGCACATGTACGTGCCTGACGTGGCCCACCACGCCCAGGAGCTCCCCCGAGAGGCGCCCGTCGCCGTCCACTGCGCGTCGGGCTATCGAGCCGGAACCGCCGCCAGCCTGCTCGAGCAGGCGGGCTTCCAGCGCATCATTCATGTGATCGGGGAGTGGTCCGAGTGGGACCGCCTCCACCTCGCCTCGACTGTCCCAGGCTGAGGCTTCCAGAGACGGTCCGTATCATTTAGTCTCATCGCATCGAAAGCGCGGTAACTGTCAGCGGGGCGGCCAAGTCCTTCGGCCCGGTGCGGGCGCTGGACGGCGTCTCGCTGGAGGTCCGCCGCGGCGAGGTCTACGGTCTCCTCGGGCCCAACGGCTCGGGCAAGACCACGCTGATCCGGATGCTGGTCGGCCTGGTCGCCCCCGACGCCGGCGAGGTCACGGTGCTCGGGACTCGCATGCCCGACCTGGAGGTCCTCGGGCGGATCGGATACATGACCCAGGCGGCGGCCCTCTACACCGACCTTTCGGTCGAGGAGAACGTCCGCTTCTTCGCCGCTGTGACGGGCGCCGAAAAGAACGTCGCGGAGGCGATCGAGATCGTCGAGCTCAGCGACCGCCGCGACAGTGTGGTGGCGACGCTCTCGGGCGGCATGCGCCAGCGCGCCTCCCTCGCCTGCGCGCTCGTCCACCAGCCCCAGCTCCTCCTGCTGGATGAGCCGACAGTTGGCATCGACCCCCAGCTTCGCGTCCAGTTCTGGGAGTACTTCCGAACGCTCACCGCCGCCGGCACGACGATCATCGTCTCCAGCCACGTCATGGACGAGGCCGAGCGCTGCGACCGTCTCGGCCTGATCCGCAATGGGCACCTGCTCGCCGAGGGGAGCGTCGACGACCTGCGCCGCCAGGCTGGGGTGGATCGCCTGGAGGACGCCTTCCTCAAGCTCTCCGGGGGCCCGGCCGAGTGAACGGCCGCCGCGTCCTGGCGATCACCCGGCGGCTGCTCCAGCAGTTCCGCCGCGACCACCGCACCCTCGCCCTTCTCTTCGTGGCTCCGCTCGTGATCCTGGCCCTGCTCGGCTACCTGCTGCGCGGCGGCGGCAGCGCGCCGGCAGTGGGGGTGGTCAGCGAAGACAGCGGCCCCCTGGGGGGCGCCGTCGCCACCCAGCTCCTGAAGTCCAGCAAGGTCAGCGCCAGCGAGATGGACCGGCCCACCGCCGACGACAGGCTGCGCGCGGGCACGCTGGCGGGCTACGTCCTCTTCACCGCCGACTTTTCGCTCCGGGGCCGCCAGGGCGTGATCGCCCCGGAGATCCACCTGGAGGGGACCCAGCCCGGCCCAGCCGCCGCGGTGGTGGGAGCCGTGACCGCCGCGCTCCAGGGCGCCCTCGCGAGCACGGGCACCAGGGTCGCTCCCAAGATCGTCTACTTACACGGTGGTTCGAACCTGGACAGCCTCGACTACCTCGGCGCGGCGCTGATCGGCCTCATCGTCTTCTTCCTGGTCTTCATCGTGACCTCCGTCTCCTTCCTGCGCGAACGCACGCAAGGGACGCTCGAGCGCCTGATGGCGACGCCGCTGCGCCGGGCCGAGATCGTGATCGGCTACATGCTCGGGTTCGGCCTGGTGGCGCTGGTCCAGGCGGTCCTGGTCCTGCTCTTCACGCTCTATGTCCTGCACATCCATAACGAGGGCAGCGTGGGCCTGATCTTCGTCCTGGTGGCGCTGCTCGCGGTGGGCGCGGTGAACCTCGGCATCTTCCTCTCCGTGTTCGCGCGGACGGAGTTCCAGGCGGTTCAGTTCATCCCGCTCGTGATCGCGCCCCAGGTCCTCCTAAGCGGGATCTTTTTCCCGGTCACGTCCGAGCCGATCCCCCTTCAGTACCTGTCCAACGTGCTGCCCCTCACCTACGCGGTCTACGGGCTCCGCGAGGTGATGCTGAAGGGCTCGGACCTCACCACCACGGCGTTGCAGGTGGACCTCCTGGTCGGCCTCGCCTTCGCTGCGCTGGTCATCGGGCTGGCCGCCGCCACGCTGCGCCGCCGCGTCGCCTGACCGCTCTTCAATAGCCAGCCTACGCAGGCGGGTTCAGGCGTGCTACGTTTCAGCGCTCTTTCCAGTGACGGTCCATGAGGTGGGGGCGGCTGTGCCTAAACGGCGAAAGACCGGCGACCTTCCTTCCGACGCCTGCCCGTTCTCGCGGCCGTTCCCGCGGGATTTCGACGACTGCCCGGGCTACCTGGCGGCGCAGTACACCGGCGTCGACATGACCTACCGCCAGCTCGCGCCGGTGGCGACCTGCCTCCACCTCCTGGTCGGGCAGGACCCCAGGCGGCCGGGGCGACACTACGGCGCCTGCGCGCTCGGTGACGAGGCCGCCCGCCTGGTCTGGGCGAGGCGGGCGAAGATCCAGCAGACCTAGGTCGCGCGCAGTCTTCTAGTCCGCGGGGCCGGTGCCCCGAAGCAGCTGCCGCACCACCGCCGACAGTTCCGCCGGCGTCGTATTGGACTTGATCAGGTGAGCGCGGGCGCCCAGGCTCCGGCCCTCGGCGACCAGACCCGGGTCCCCGAAGTTGGAGAGCACGACGACCGGGATCCCTTTCAGCTCCCGGTCCTCCCGCATCTGCTCGAGCACCTGAAAGCCGTGCAGCTCGGGCAGCCGGATGTCCAGCAGGACCAGGTCGGGGCGGTCGCGCCTCAGCACCGCCAGGCCGCGCGCGCCGTCGGTCGCCAGGTCGACGTCGTAGCCGTCGGCCCGGAGCTGCAGGCGGTACATCTCGGCGATCACGACGTCGTCTTCGATCATCATCAGCCGCGGCTTGCGCTGGACGGGCCGGGATGCCCGCCAGGCCAAAACTGCCGGCTCGACCGCTGGCAAGGAGACGGCCGGCTCGGCCGCCGCCAAGGAGACGGCCGGCTCACTCATCGGCGAAAGGCACCGTCAGCACGAACGTACTCCCCTGGCCGGGCGCCGACTCGGCGGTGATGTCACCGCCGTGCAGCCGGGCTAGCTCACGAGAGAGGTAAAGGCCGAGTCCGGTCCCCGAGATGTGCCGGGTGCTGGGGGTGACGATCCGGCCGAAGCGAGTGAACAGCTTCTCCATGCTCTTGGGGTCGATGCCGACGCCGCTGTCGGTGACCTTCAGGAGCGCGAACCCGTTGGCCTGACCAAAGCTGATCCTCACCTCGCCGCCCTGGGGCGAGTACTTGATGGCATTGCTGAGCAGGTTGCTGACGACAGTCTCGATCCGCCGCGTGTCGACGAGGACCGGGATCTCCTTCTCCGGGCCTTCCAGCAGCACCGGGTGGCTGGCTGTGGCGAAGGGCCTGACCATTTCGACCGCGTGGCGCGCAATGTCGCGCAGGTCGGCCCGCATCGGGCTGAGCTCGAGGCGTCCCTCTTCCAGGCGGGCGGCTTCGATCATCTGCTCGATCAGAAAGTTCATCTCGTCGGACTTGGCGGTCAGGACCGGCAGCGCCTCGCTGAGCTCCGGGCTGACGCTGCCGAGCATCCCGCCCTGGAGCATCGACAGGTAGCCCCGAAGCACCGTGATCGGCCCCCGGAGCTCGTGCGAGGCGAGGTTCAGGAACTCGGTCTTGGTGCGCTCCAGGGCAGCGATCCGCTCGGTCAGCACCGCCCGGTCGAGGCCGGCCGTGATGTTGGTTCCGTACTGGCCGAGCCGGGCCACCTCGTCGGTGCCGAAGATGGGGGTGAAGGGCCCGGAAAGGACCACCAGAGCGCCGTTGCCCTCGGCCAGCGTGAGTGGAACGACGATCGCGCTCTGCATGGGGCCGTCCGGGACGGGGACGACCTGTTCTTCGCCGAAGGCCCCAAGCCGGGCCTGCAGCCGGCGGGCGGCTTCGGCGTCCATACCCCGGGCGGCCAGCACCTCGCCGCCGGCGTCGGCGATGAAGGCCGCGTCGGCGCCGACCAGGCGCAGGGCCCACTCGACAGCCCGCTCCGCCAGCCGCTGGCGCGTCGGGCTGAAGAGCAGCAGCTCCTTCACGGCGGCGGCGAAAGCGCTCTCCTCGGGCTCCCGCCAGAGGCGGCGAAGCCAGCGTGGCGGGGCGAAGCTGGCATAGATCAGGGGCACCGAAGCCAGTGCCACCACGTCGATCGCGAGCACGACGGCCGGCTGCGTGCTGAAGCTGCCGCCCAAGGCGGCCACCACCAGGATCAGCAGGATGGCGAGGTAGCCGGCGGCCAGGGAACGCAGCCGCGCCCTTTGCACCGCGGGCCGGCTCCGGGACGCCTGCCAGAAGCGGTAGAGCGGCTCACCGACGCAGACCCACCAGGCCAGGACGAACACGATCAAGACCGCCTGCTGGAAGGAGCTCAGCCGCGCGTCGGGCCCGTGCGGCAGGTTGGCTGCGACGAAGAGAGCGCCGGCCACGGCCAGCCCGCCGAGCGCCACCAGATGGCCCCGGCGCGAGAGCGGGATGAAGCTCGACCGGAAGAGCAGCATCGCGTAGCCGGAGGCAAGGAAGACGAGGGCGACGAGATCCGTCCCGGCCGCGCCGAACGGGCGGCCAAGGAAAGTCTGGATCTCGCTGAGCAGCGCGGTGATCGCGAGCAGGCCGA
>CATPBK010000098.1 GCA_955652705.1 Candidatus Dormiibacterota bacterium
CTACACGCCCGGCACGTCCAACGGCGCAGTGATGACCATCGGCGGTCAGCAGACGGCGGCGGGCAGTTCAATCGTCAGCGAATACACGGTCTCGTCCGTAGCCGGCGCCCAGAACTCGAGCCTGACGTGGAACAACGCCCTCGGCATCAATTCCATTGGGGGTGATCAGGGCACTTTCAAGCCGCCCGCCGGCTCGATCACGGCGATCGCCGCGACCAGCACCACGCTAACCCTCGGTAACAACCTGAACACCGCGACCTTCTCGCTCGCTTCCAGCGTCAGCGTCCCGGCCGGCAGTTACTTCTGCTGGAAGATGCGCGTCACCTCGATCACCAGCGGCGGGCTGACGCTCAATCTCGACGCCTCGACCACCCCGAGCGCCCTCATCAGCAGTCAGACGATCTTCATCCCCGAGCTGGCCCTACCGCTTCTAGGGCTCGGTCTCCTGGTGCCGGCCGTGGCGCGCCGGCTGCGACGCCGCCGCATTGGGGGAGGCGATCCGCGATGACGCGCGAAGACACCCGGTTCGCCCAGCTAACGCTGCTCGCAGGCGCCGGCTTGATCTTGCTGGCGCTGCCTTTCGTGACCACTTACAACGACTTCTTGACCGCCGGGGCGATTCGCCTCGGGGTCGCTGGTCCTCTCCAGGCGGTGGGGCCGATCGAAGCTCGCATGGTGGTGACGCTCCTTCAGCTCGTCGGGATGCACACCGCGGCGGCCGGGAGCCAGATTGTCGTCTGGGACTTCAGCGGGCGCCCGACGAATCTCTTCATCTCCTGGAACTGCATCGGCTGGCAAAGCTTGGTGCTCCTCGGCGTCAGCCTCTTCGTGGGCTTGCGCGGCCCGCAGACCGGCGAGACCCGAGCACAAGTGGTGCTGATCGGGCTCCTCGGGACTGTGCTCGTCAACCTGCTCCGCGTCGCCCTGGTCTGTCTGCTGGCCGCGGTCGCGGGCCGGGTGCCTGCGATCGTATTCCACGACTACGGCGGAACGGCGCTGACCGTGCTCTGGCTGTTCGCCTTTTGGGCCTTCGCCAACCGCTGGATACTGCAGGGCCCGGTCGAGTTGGAGGCCGCAGCATGAGAATCGCGGTCCTCCACCTGGGTTTCTTTTACGCAGGCGGCGGCGAACGCCTTGTGCTCGAAGAAGCGCGCGGCCTGCGCCGGCTGGGCCATGAGGTCGAGTGCTTCGCCCCGGTGGTCGACGCCGACCGCTGCTACCCGGAGCTGATCGCCGAAGTCGGAGTGCGCCGGCTGCTGCCCGATCTGCCGCGCTGGTTCCCCGGCCGGGTGGCTTTCCTCGTCCTGATCAGCTGCCTGCTGGCGCCAGCTTTGGCGCTGCGATTCCGAAGCTTCGACGTCATCCTGGCGGCCAACCAGCCGGCGCCCTGGATCGCCTTGGTGGCGAGCCGCCTGCTGCGCAAGCCCTACGTGGCTTATCTCGCTCAACCCAACCGCGTGCTCTACCCGCGGCAGGTCGACCTGGATGCTCGAGGCACCAACCTCGACTATCGGTTGCTGGCGTTCTTCGCAGGTTTGGCCCGGCCGCTCGTCGACTGGGCCGACCTGACGAGCATCCAGGGCGCGGCCGAAGTGCTGGCGAATGGCGACTACATGTCAGGCGTCCTGGAGCGCATCTATGGGCGCCGGATGTTGAGCTGTCCCGCCGGCGCTCACCCTGTCCCCGCGTCCGAGCTCGACTACGCGAACCGGACGGTCGGGTCGCTCCGAGTCGGCCGCCTCCAGATCCCAAAGCCTTATGTGCTGCTCACCAACCGCCACTACCCTCAGAAGCGCTTCGACCACGCCCTTCGCGCGCTGGCGAGAATCCCCGAAGCCACGCTCGTTCTGACTGGAGCTCCGACCGCCTACACCCGCGACGTCGAGGAGCTCGCCTGCCGCCTCGGCGTCCGGGATCGGATCCTTCTGACCGGCCTCGTCTCAGACACCCAGCTGGCTTCCCTCTACGCACACGCGCAGGCGTACGTCTACACCGCTCCCGAGGAGGACTACGGCATGGGCATCGTCGAGGCGATGGGGCACGGCGTGCCTGTCGTCGCCTGGCGTTCGGGCGGGCCCACGAGCACCGTCACCGATGGCAAGACCGGGTTTCTCGTCGAACCGGGCGACTCGGAAGGGTTCGCAGCCCGCCTGCGCGAGCTGGTGAGGGACCCCGCTCTAGCGGTGCGCCTCGGCCGGGCCGGCTGGCGCCGGGTCAACGACGGGCTCGGATATCACTCCCACCTGCGCTCATTGGAGGAGCAGCTGGCGGCCGCCCGGGTCGCCCCGCCGGAGTCGGCGCCCGATTCTCGGCGCCTCCTCCGACCGGCGCTCCAGGTCGCCTTCGCCCTCTTGTTGCTCGCGCTCTGGGCCCGGACAGTCCCCGTTGGGGACGTGGCAGCCCATGCGCGACCGAGGCACCTCCTCCCGCTCCTAGCGATCCCGCTCCTCGCCGTCACCGCCGGAGTGCTCCGCTCGCTGCGCTGGTCGCTGCTGCTGCGGCCGATCGCCCGCGTCCGGCTTCTCGACCTGGTCTGGATCAATGCGGCCGGTGGACTGCTGAACTACGTTCTGCCGATCCGGTCGGGAGATGCCGCCCGAGTCTGGTGGTTGCAGCGGCGCCACAAGGTGCCGGCTGGGGCTGGGCTGGCCACGATCCTGGTCGACAAGACCTTCGACCTGGCTGCGGTTGTCCTGGTTCTCGTTGTCACGCGCGGACTCTGGCAAGCAACCGCATACGCTGCCGCCCTCCTGGCTGTCGTCATCGGCGTCGCCCTCGGCGGGGTGCGATTCGACCATTCCTCCTTCGCGAGGCGCTTCCTGCCGGAGCGGCTGGCCGCGGGCTTTGGCGCGCAGGCGTTCTCCTTCAGAGCCGGGGCGCGGTCGCTCTTGAGCCTGCCGCGAGTGTTCGCCGTGTCCGGGTTCAGCCTGCTGGCGCTGGCGCTCGACGGACTCTCCTTCGGGCTATTGTTCCGTGCCCTCGATCTGCCTGTTGCCGCACCCGCCGCGATGTCCGCCTATTCGGCCCTGCTGCTCACCTACACGGTGCCGTCCGGCCCCGGCTACGTCGGCACGCTCGAGCTGGCGGGTACGGCCGTCCTGGCGAGCGGCCTCGGACTCGGCGCCGGCGCGGCGGCCGGTGCGATCGTCCTATGGCACGCGCAGGGGGCGCTCCTCATCCTGGCCACCGGACTCGTGGGGCTCTACCTGGTCGCCCGACCGGCCCGCGCCCATGGCCTGGTGCGCCAGGTCGCCATCTTCCACTGCGGTTTCACTTACTCGGGTGGCGGTGAGCGGATCGTGATCGAAGAGGTGCTCGGCCTGCGCCGGCGTGGGTTTGAGGTCGAGTGCTTCGCGCCGACCGTAGACCCGGCGGCCTGCTATCCGGACCTGCTGCCCGATGTTGGTGTGCGAACTTTCCTGCCCCAGCTGCCGTCCTGGATGCCCCTGCGGGACGCTCTCCATATGGTCCTCGCCAGCGCCCTGGCGCCGTTCTATGCATGGCGGTTCCGCCGCTTTGACGTCATCGTCGGGGCCAACCAGCCCGGGGCCTGGATAGCCTGGTGCGTAGCGCGTCTCACACGGCGCCCCTATGTCGTCTACCTGAACCAGCCCAACCGCCTCGTTTATCCGCGCGCCATCGACGTCAGAACAGGCTGGCAGACCAAGCGCGATTATCAGCTGCTCAACCTCTTGATCCAGCGCGTCCGAGGCCTCGTGGCCTGGGCCGACCGCGTCTCGGTTGTAGGCGCGTCGCGGCTCCTCGTCAACGGTGGCTACATCGGCGGGATCATCCGTTCCGTTTACGGCCGCGACGCCAACGACTGCCCAGCGGGGTGCCACGTCGAGCCTGGCCATCCGCTGCCTGCGGCGCGTCGCTTCAACGGCTCCTTCCGCATGAACGGCCAGCTCCTCCGCCGGCCCTTCGTCCTGCTCACCAACCGGCACTACCCGCAGAAGCGCTTCGACCTTGCTATCCGCGCGATGTCGGAAGTGGCCAGGCGCCATCCCCAGGTCCAGCTGGTCATCCCCGGCGAGGCGACCAGCCACACTGCCGCGCTGTCTGAGCTGGTGCGAGAGCTGAGGCTGGAGGAATCGGTAGTGTTCCTCGGCGTGATCCCGGAGGCCGCGCTCCAGCGGCTCTATTCGGAGGCCGCGGTTTACGTCTATCCGGCGCCCGAGGAAGACTTCGGGATGGGCGTCATCGAGGCGATGGCTCGCGGCCTGCCCGTAGTGGCCTGGAACAACGCCGGGCCGACGGTCACGGTCTCGCCGGGCGAGACTGGCTACCTGGCGCCGCTCGAGGACGTCGGCCGTTACGCGGCGGGGATCCTTCGCTACCTCGACGATCAGGCTCTCAACGAGACGGCTGGCCGGCACGGCCACACCCGCGCGCGACTCTTCGCCTGGGACCGACACGTCGAGACTCTAGCGTCGGCCATGCTGGCCGCAGCCGGCGCCCGCATCGAAGAGGCTGAACCGGAGACCGCCTCAGCCGCGGAGGCTGGGGTCTGATGGCCATCTTCAAGCTGCGGCTCCTCGCCGACGAAGAGCAAGAGGAGGTCCGCCTCCGCGAGGAGCTCGAGGAGGAGCGCCCAACTCGGCTACCGGCCGACCGCCCGGCCCCACTTGCTTGGTACTGGACCGTAGCCGTGGCCGTCGGGGCCGCCCTGCCCCGCCTTTACTACCTGTTCAGGGTCTCCGACCCGGCCAATCCAGGCGACGGCATGTACGGGGATGTCTACCACCACTGGCAGATCGCCTACCTGACAAAGGAGATCGGCTGGAGCCACGGCCTCCGCCTGTGGGACCTGAAGGGCCTCGAGTACTTCTGGGGCATCCTCCATCCCTGGCTCATGGCGGGTGTTTTCAGCCTCACAGGTTCGATCGATATCGTCCAGGACCGCCTCCTGAGCCTTGCCTTCGGTGTCCTCGTGGTGGTGCTCGTCTATCTCCTCTGTCGGCGCTACTGGGGCGGGGGGGTCGCCCTGGCCGCCGCAGCCTTCGCCGCGCTTGCCCCGACCTCAATCTTCAACGATGCCTCCGGAATGGTGGAGCCCTTCGGTGTGGCCCTCTGCCTGGTCGCCGTCTGGCTCCTGCCCCGTCACGGCTTCCTCGCCGGCATCACCTGGGGATTGGCGACTATGGCGCGCGCCGAGGCCTGGGTCTTCACCGTGGGCCTGGTCGTAGCTGTGCTCCTTACGCGAGAAGGCCGCCGCCAAACGATCCCTCTCCTCGTGGGCTGGGGCGCCGTGATGCTCTTCTATATGAAAGTCCTGCTGGACCAGACCGGCAACCCCATCTACCCGGTGTATTGGAACTTCCTCGCCAACGTCCTAGGCAAATGGGAGTTGACCCAGACCCTAACGCCCGATCAGCAGGCGGCGCGGCCCTGGCTGGGACTCATCCTGGTCGCCTCGACGGTGGGGCTCGCGCTCACGCTCTGGAAGCGGCCCCGGCCCTATCTCCTTCTGACGTTCGGGTTCGGGTACTGGGTTTTCGTGGCCGGCATGCTCGGCTTCACGTCGTACCTGCGCAGCTGGGTCTGGTGGATGCCCATAACGCGCGTGTTCGCTTTCCCATACGTCTTCGCCGGGGTGCTGGTCGCGATCGTGCTCGTCTACTCGGCGCCGCGCCACTTCGGCCGGCGAGTACGCCCCCTGTCGTGGTCGCTGGTCGCCGCCGCGCTCCTGGCCGTCCAGGTCTCCTGGCTGCCGATCCAGTCCGTTTACACGGGCACTTATGGGACCTGGCGGCAAACCCAGCAAGCGGGCGTCGAGGTGGCCGCCGCCTACCACCAGCCGGGCATCGACGGCGGGGCCATCACACTACCCTCCGACCATCCCAACCTGACGTACGCGATGGCGCGGTACGACGGCGTCCAGGGACGCCACCTGATCAGCGAGCAGTACGACCCCTTCTACTACCTGCCAGCGGGGTACTCGTACGACCGCAACCCCGACGCGGTGGGCACACAGATGGCCTGCTGGTTCGCTTCCACCGGATCCACGCTGTTCGTCGTCGACCGCCAGAACAAGAACTACGCGCTGCTGCTTGCCGACCATCCAGGCTGGTTCACGCAGGTCGGCGCGGTACCCGAGTACGACTGGCAACTTCTACAGGTCCATTCACCCAAGCCGACCAGCGCCGACTGCAAGGAGGCGGCACGAGCAACGCACCCCTAGCGGCCGCGGCCGATTTCGACTACGAGTCCAAGCGCTGGGGCAGCGCCCCAGTCCATCCTCGGCCCTGGTACATGAACGGCCTAAAGCTGCGTTATTTACTGGAGGACCTGGCGACCGTGAGGGGAGCCTACCTCGACCTCGGCTGCGGCGGCGGAGCGGTCCCCAAGGCCGTCAAGCGCGAGCGGCCCGACCTCGATGTGCACGGCGCCGACCTGAGCCGGGCCGTCATCGCTGCGGCCTCTCGCGATCCGGAGGGGGTTCGCTTCGAGGTCGCCCGGGCCGAGCGCCTGCCCTATACCGACGCCAGCTTCGACGCCATCTCGGTCCTCGACGTCCTCGAGCACGTCGACGACCCGGCCGCGATGCTGGCCGAGATCGGGCGGGTGCTCCGCCCCGGCGGCCTGCTCCACATGGTGTTGCCGCTGGAGGGCCAGCCAGGCACGCTCTGGCGCGCTCTCGGGACGGGCACCCGCTGGCGGGCCAAGGTGCGCTACGCGGGCCACATCCATGTGTTCGACGAACAGCGCTATCGAGCTCTCGCCCAGGCGGCCGGCCTGCCCGTTCAGCGGGTTCGCTGGAGCTATCACCTACTGTTCCAGCTCGTCGACGTGCTCTTCTTCGTGCTCGTCTCGGTCCGAGGACCGCTAAAGACCTCGGTCGAGGACGCGGCTGCCGAGTGCCAGGGACCGGCCCGGGCGCCGCTCCGCGCGGTGAAAGCAGCGGTCGCCGCGGTGGGCTGGTATGACGCGCGCCTGCTCCGCTGGAAGCGGGGAGGCTGCGGCCACTTCACTAGCCGGCAGGTGTGACGCTCCGGGCGGCAGGACTCCTCCTTGGGACTCTGCGGCTGGCAGTGGCCGCGGCCGTGCTCGTGGCGACCTCCTACATCCTGAGCTGGAAGCTGCTCTGGAGTGGGCCCTCCGGCTCGGACATCCCCTTTCACCTGGGCCTCGTCTCCTGGGTGGCGACAAGCTTTCCCGACATCCACTGGTGGTACCGCTGGGACGGGATGGGAATCCCTTACCGGATCGGCTATCCGCTGGCCGCCCACTGGCTGGCCGTGGCCGTTTCCCGCGCCGCCTCGCTGGACCTGAGCCAGGGGGTGCAGCTGGTCCAGTTCGCCGTCAACCCGCTCTGCGCCCTGGGCGTCTATGCCTACTGCGCCTGGCGGTTCCGACAGCCGCTGGCCGGGGTGGCGGCTGGCATCCTCTACCTGCTGAGCCCCATAGCCTGGACCTTCCTCGTCGACTGGGGTTTCTACGCCAACCAGGTCGGGACGATCCTGTTCATGCCCTGCCTGATCGTGCTCGACTGGTTCCACACGCTCTGGCTGGCGGGCGAGCGACGTGCAAGGTTGCGCCTGGCCGCGTTGCTCACAATGGCGCTCACGGCACTGCTGGGCATGGTGGCGCCCTCGCTTGTCTGGGCGCCCCTGGTCGCCGCGGCGGCTTACACGCTGGCCGTCCCCGGCGCGCGGCGGGCGCTCCGCTGGCTCTTCCTCGTCACGCCGTCGCTGGCCGTCGGATGCATCCTACTGGCTGCGTTCTGGGCTTTGCCATTGCAGGACTACCTGGCCTTCGTCGGCTCCCGGCAGCCGCGTCCAACCTACAGCCCGAGCCTGCAGCATCTCTGGTCAATCGCGCAGGTGTTCCAGCTGGGCACTGTCCGCCTAGCTGGCGTGGACAGCATCTATGACCGGACCTCGCTCACCCCGGCGGCATGGATCCCGGCTCTGGCAGGGGCATTGCTGGCGGTCTGGGACTTGAAAGTCCGGGTGCTCCTGGCGCTGGTTGCCTTCGGCGTCCTCTCGATGACGTTCGAGCCGCTCTACGCCAGCGTCTACAACCTGCCACTCCTGCCGCTGGTGATCCACTTCCGGGTCGGCATGTTGTTCCTGCAGTTCGGAGTGCCAATCCTGGGCGGACTCGGCCTGTTCGCCTGCGCGCCGCGTCTTCTCGCGGTCGCGGCTGCGGCTCTGCGGCGCCCGCCCAGCCGGGTGCTCAGTGTTCTGGCGGCCACCACTCTCGCCATCGCGGGGTTGCTGGCGATGGTGGCTGACATATCGCTGGAGGGTCACCCCGTGGCAGGGAAGCCGGCCCTAGTGGCCTACGGATCGGCGGGCTTCGTCAACCCCGGTGACGTCTGGGACCGGGGGAGCGATTCCGCGCTGGCGTCACAGCTCGTCGATCCAGGCGCCTGGCGCCCGCCCCGAGTCGGTTGCTATCTGCAGGGCTGCGACGGCCTCGCGCGCCAGCAGGCCCTCCTCGCTGGGCTCTTCGCGGCTCCGCCCCAGCGGGCGGCGGTCGACGCCCATACTCCCCTGCTGCTCGAAAACCTCCACGGGATAACGGGAGGCGGCCAAGCGTATGGGTACAACTACCAGCTATTGGGCTCGCCCGAGCTGGCCGACTATCTGAAATCGACGCTCGTGGAAAAACCCGGTTCAGCGTCCAAGCAGGAGCTCGCCAGCGTCACTGGGATCGACGCCGTTGCGCTCAGCGCGACGGCGTCAGCGCTGGCGTCGGACTACCGGTCGTTGGGCTGGACGGATGGAACCGGCACTCCAGCGGTTTTCGGCTCGCCGGCCTCATCCTCGCTTGCCGAAGAGCGTCCCGGCGGGTCGGCCGTGCTCGTCGTGGGCTCTGACCAGAGCGGCGGAGCGCACCCATACAACGACCTCATACAGGCCGCAGTCCAAGGCATGCTTCCGTATTCCACGGGCTGGCTCTTGCGCGGCCGCTCTCCGTACGTAGATGACTATCCAGCGGCGGAGCTGAGCCGCTACCAGGCTCTTTTGCTGGTCGGCTATCGCTACCGCGACCGGGGAGCTGCCTGGTCCAGGTTGGACCAGTTCGTACGCAACGGAGGCGCTCTTTACATCGAGACCGGGTGGCAGTACGTGGATCCGGATTGGGACCTCGGCCCGGCACCTCAAACTCTGCCTGTTACGCGGCTCCACTGGGCGTCTTTGGATCCGAGCCAAACGGCCCTCGTCGACGGCCAGCCTCGCCCAGGCTGGGGCAGCTTCAGCTACCCGGGCGGGAGTTGGGGCGCCAGCGTCGGCCGCGAACCTCGCCAGGGCGCGGAAGACGTCGTGTCGGTGGGTGGCAAGGTAGTCGCCGCCCGCTGGACCGCTGGCCGCGGACGTGTCTTCTGGAGCGGCATGAACCTCATCGCACACGCCCGAAGCACAGCCTCAGAAGACGAGGCCGCCTTCGTCGCCGACCAGTGGCAGTGGCTGCTGGGGCCGGCGACGCCGGCCGGTATACCTCTCCAGCCGGAATGGACTGGGGACGACGAGGTGCGCCTCACCTTGCAGCCGTCCGCGGGACCGGCCTGGGTCATCCTAAAGGAGTCCGAGGTGCCAGGCTGGACCGCGGAGCTGCGTTGGCTGAGGGGCAGCCGCACGGTGGACATCCAGGCCGGCGAGCTCGACTACATGGTCAGCCGGCTCGATTCCGTGCCCGCGGGAGCGGTCCTCGTCTATCACTACGCGCCGACGGGGCGCGTCGTCGCGTGGTGGTGTCTCTCGGCCCTCACGCTGGCGGCGCTGGCCACGTGGCTGATCTGGCCTGTCCCTTATAGGCGAACGTGGCTCGCCGTCCGCGAACGGGGAGCCAGCCTGGCCCGCCGCAGTGGCTGGCTAGGGGACGACGAGTGAGCGGGCCCAGGCGATCATGTCGGTGAGGCCGGCGTCGACGCCGATCTCGGGCTGCCAGCCGACGGTTGCTGTGACCCGCGCCAGATCGCTCACATACCGACGCTGGTCACCAGGGCGGGCAGCCGCGAACCGATACTCGGCCTTCCGCCCAGAGGCGGCTTCGATCGCCGCGATCACCTGGAGCAGGTCCCGCGCGTTGGCCGGGCCGCCCCCTACGTTGAACACCTGGCCCGTCGCAGGCCCGGCCGGCTCGACGGCAAGCTCGTACAGCCGGCAGAGGTCGCGCGCGTCGAGCAGGTCGCGGACCTGGTGGCCGTCGCCGTAGATCGCGAGCGGCCGCCCGGCCAGGATCGAGTGCACGAAGTGGGCCACCCAACCCTGGTCCTCGCTGCCGTTCTGGTGCCGGCCGTAGATGCAGGACTGGCGCAGGACCACGGTTTGGAGGCCGAAGGAGCGGCCGTAGTCGTGCACGTACTGGTCGGCGGCGCCCTTGGAGCACCCGTACGGGGTGCGGAAGTCGAGCGGCTGATCTTCGGTCACAGCCCCGTCCAGATTCTCGAGCTCCCCATAGACCTTGTTCGTGGAGGCGAAGACCACTGTCGCTTCCGGGGCTCCCCGGCGAACCGCCTCCAGCACGTTAAGCGTGCCCGTCAAGTTGATCGCGAAGTCGCCGAGCGGGTCGGCCATCGAGGTAGTGACCGCGACCTGCGCCGCCAGGTGCAGCACGGCGTCGGCGCCCCGCACGGCCTCGGCCACCAGATCGGCGTCCCGCACGTCGCCCGCCTTGAAGTCCAGCGAGCTCGGGTGCTGCGCGCCGATCCAGACCAGGTTCTGGTCCGAGCCCGCCCGGGAGAGGTTGTCGAAAAGCCGCACCCGCCAGCCCTGCCGCGCGAAATGGTCCGCCGCGTTCACCCCCAGGAACCCGGCGCCGCCGGTGATGAGGACCGTCGGCGGGGGCCGCGTCAGCCGAACACCTGCGCCAGGTCGTAGAGCTCGCGCGGCACCTGCCGCGTCTCCTTGACCACGTCCCCGATCGGCACCACCTCGACCTGGCCGTCGCGCCGAACCGGGATCAGGCCCGACTTGCCGTCGGCCAGGAGGTCGGTCGCGGCGACCCCGAGCCGGGTCGCCCAGATCCGGTCGACAGGTGAGGGGCTGCCGCCGCGCTGCAGGTGGCCCAGTACGGTGACGCGGGTCTCGAAGCCGGTGGTCTCCTCGATCCGGTTGCTGAGGGCTTCGCCGACGCCCTGCTTTGCCAGCCGGACGTGCCCGAAGGCGTCCGTCTTCTGCTCGGCTTCGCCGACCAGCGCCGGCTCCAGGTCGGGCATCTTGACGCCCTCGGCCACGACGATGATGCTGAAATCCTTCCGATCCCCGCGGCGGCGGTGGAGGTGGCCGACCACCTCGTCGAGCGCCACCGGGAACTCCGGGATGATGATCAGGTCGGCGCCGCCCGCCAGCCCGCCGATCATCGCCACCCAGCCGGTGTCGCGGCCCATGACCTCGACCACCATCACCCGGTGGTGCGCGGAGGCCGTGGTGTGCAGCCGGTCGAGCGCCTCCACGACAACGCCCACGGCGGTGTCGAACCCGATACAGAAGTCGGTGGCGCTCAGGTCGTTGTCGATCGTCTTGGGCACGCCGACCACCGGGTAGCCCGACTCGCTCAGCGCCGCCGCCACCGAGAGGGTGTCGTCGCCGCCGATCGCAACCAGCCCGTCGACGCCTTCGCGGTTGAGTACTGAGATCACCTGCTGGATGCCGTCCTTCTCTTTCAGCGGGTTGGTGCGGGAGGTGCCGAGGATGGTCCCGCCCATCGGCAGGATCCCTCGTACCGAGGCCGGCGTGAGGTTCTCGATCTCGCCTCGGCCGAGGCAGCCGGCCCAGCCGTTCATGACTCCGCTCACCTGGAGGTTGCGCTGGAAGGCCCGCCGGGCGACCGCCCGGATGGCGGCGTTCAGCCCGGGCGCGTCACCTCCGCCGGTCAGGACCCCGATCCGCATTCCCCGTAGATTACTGGGGTGCTGGCCCCGCCGGAAAACCCGCACGACCCCGGGATCGCGATCGCCGCCCAGCGCGCCGAGGCCGTCACCGATGCCGCCAGCGGGCCCGTCAAGATTTCGGACGGCGGCGAGGTCCGGGCCGGCACGGCTTCCTGGACCGACCCCACGATGACCGCCAAGGGCGTCTTCTACCCCGACGACGCCAGGACTGCCGAGGACCGGCTCAAGTTCTACGCCGACCTCTTCCCGGTCGTGGAAGTCGACGCCACCTATTACGCGATCCCGCGCGCCGAAACGGCCGAGCTCTGGGTGGAGCGGACTCCGGACCGGTTCCTGTTCGACGTCAAGGCATACGCCCTGATGACCGGGCAGCCGTCAGAGGTGAAGCGGATCCCCAAGCCGATCCGGGAAGCGCTGCCCAAGGAGCTGGCGGACAAGCCGCGCATCTACGGGAAAGACTTGCCGGCCGAGCTCTATGACTCGGTGTTCGAGATGTTCAGGGAAGCGATCAAGCCCCTCCAGCGGGCCGGCAAGTTGGGCACCGTGTTTCTCCAGTACCCACGCTGGATCTTCCCCTCTAGCGAGGCCCGCGAGGCGATCCTCGACGCCCGCGGCCGGCTGGGCGAGATGCCGGTCGCTGTCGAGTTTCGAAACGGCGCCTGGTTCAACGAGCGGAACGCCGAGCGTACGCTCCGTTTCCTGGAGGACAACGACATCCCGCTGGTGATGGTCGACGAGCCGCAGGGCCTGAAAAGCAGCGTCCCGCCCTTCACCGCGGTGACCTCCGACCGGCTGGCGGTGGTCCGCTTCCATGGACGTCGCGTGGAGACCTGGGAGAAGAAGGGAATCCCGGTAATCGAGCGGTTCCGCTACCTCTACGACGAGGACGAGCTGGCCGATTGGGTGCCCCAGGTCCGGGCCGCGGCCCGCAA
>CATPBK010000099.1 GCA_955652705.1 Candidatus Dormiibacterota bacterium
GTAGTAGCCGATCAGGACGACGTCGATGGTGTCTGTCAGCTCACCGCTCGTGTTCCGCTTCAACTTGACCCAGTTGAAGTTGCGAGCGCCGGCCTGATACGGAGAGTCGAGGCGTTTGGCCACTACGCCTTCCAGCCCGCGGCTTATGTTGTCGAGAAGCTCCTTGGTCAGCACCTCGACCGAATCCGTCTTCGTGAGGGGCGCCGCCTGCAGCGTGTCAGATCCCTTGAGTAGGTCATCGACGATGGCGAAGCGCTTCTCATAAGGCAGCGGCGTCAGGTCCGACCCATCCCGGAACATGACGTCGAAGACGAAGGCCCGCAGCGGCACTCTTGCTGCGAATTCGTCGATCCCCTCCTTGCGACGGCGTGCGGTGGTCTCCTGGAAGGGGACGTATTCCTCCGACTCCGGGCTGTATGCGATCGCCTCGCCATCGAGGATGACGCTCTTCACCGCAAGGGCGCTGGTCGCCGCGACAAGCTCGGGGAACATCGGCGTCATGGTTTCGAGATTCCTCGAGAAGATGCTGACCTCGCTGCCGTCCTTGTGGATCTGGACCCGGAAGCCGTCGTACTTCGGCTGGAGGCCGACCAGCCCGAGCTTCTTGATGACCGCCTCGGGGTTTGGTAGGCGTTCGGCAAGCTGGCAGCGCAGCGGCTTGCCGACGGTGACTTTGAGCGCGTCCATTCCCTCTACGCCCCGAGCCCACAGCGTCCTCGCGATCAGTCCCAGGTCAGACGTCCGGTTGTAGGCGGCTTCGAGGACCGGGCGCAGCGACCGATCGCCCTGCTTGGCGAAGGAGAGCGCGTCCAGGACCGTCGGGTCGCCGATGCCCAGCCTCATCTTGCCGACCGTGATTCGGACCAGGTGCTTGGCCGAGGTCGCGTCTAGCTCGTCGAGAAGGGCGGCGAAGAGGTCCAGCTTTGCTTTCAGGCTGCCTTCGCCGCTGGTGCTCGCTATCTGCCACAGGCGCCGGTGGACGTCGACGACCGACGGCGTCTCGCCGCTCATCTTCGGGGCCAAGGCCTGGGCAGTGACGCCGAGGTCGCCGGACTGCCGGTAGGACTTCGTGATGTCGTCCTTGGGCTTGTCATAAGCCATCGCCATCGCTGATATGAGCAACCTCTCGCCGAGGCCGATCTCGACGGGTTCGAAGAAGGGCGCCAGCCGGCCCTGAATCAGGTAAGTGACCGGCTCGATCTCTTCCACAGAGCAAGCGGTGTAAAGCTCGGAGAGGATCCGAACCAGCTCATTGCGGCGACTGATCAACTCAAGCTGATTCAGGTACGCGGCCAGTTCGCTGAACTTCATGTCGGTGCGGCTTAGGTTAACGAGCGCCTGCTTAAGGGCGGCTCTGCTTAAGCTGGGCAGCCATGGAAGTGACCGCCCACATCGTCGTTCCTGACGCCGCGGTGCCCGAGAATCCCCCGAGGACATCGCCGCGGCTGCGGCCCGCGCCTTTGGCGGCTGATTCGCAGGACAGGAGGCTCGAAAAGACTTGCCGTTGCGCGGGGAGAGGCGGTTGCGCTCACCGGATGGCCGCGTCGACCCGCTCGATCTCGATATCCGCGTCATCACCGACGCCTAAGCCGGCGGCCTGGAGTAGCTTTCGACTGACGCTCAGGGCCAAGACGCCGCCGCCGGCAGGCATCGTATTCGAGCTGAATTCCACGCCGTTCAAGGCACCGGTCACGCGCATCTGCTTCAAGCCGCCGAGGCCAGCGGTTACGTCGGCCGGAATGTCGACGATCGCCAAGCCTGACTCTTGTTCGGGCCGGAAGAATCGTATGGTTCCGCGAAATCGGGCCCGCTCAGCCATACCGGATCACCTTCTTTCCCAGGGGTTTCGCCGCTCACTATCCCAGTGATGCTTCGTTAGCGTCGCCCGGCTAAGCCTCGAGGCCGTAGAAGGCCGATCAACCCGCCACCGACCGTGGGTATGGCGAACAGCGCCACAAGCAGCAGGGCGTGCTCGGACCGGGGAGTGTTCACCAAGAATGCCGGCTTAGTCAGGACCACGAGGACGGTCAGGACGAACCCGAGGGCGAACCCGGCGACCATTCCGACGAGTCCCCGAAAGTAGACGGCGCCCAACGAGACCCTTCGATCAGGCTCCATGCCAGACATGGTAGTTGTCGATAGTGGGCCGCCTGAGGCATCCCTCCGGTCTTGGCCAGGCGGGTTCGCTAGTCTGGGCGGCATGGAGAACAAGGTCATGAGCCACGTTCAGGGACAGGTCCAGCAGGCCATCGACCAGCTGGTCGAGTCCGGGGCTGAGCAGGGGATGCAGGTGGCGGTCTACCAGCGCGGGAAGCTGGTCGTCGAAGCTGTCGCCGGCGTCGCCGACCCTGCCACCGGGCGCCCGGTGACGGCAGGCACGCCGTTCTACAACTTCTCGATCTGCAAGGCCGCAGCTTCGACGCTGACGCACATGCTGGTCGACCGCGGGATGTTCGATTACGACACGCCGATCGTGGACATCTGGCCGGAGTTCGGCGCCCACGGCAAGCAGAAGGTGACGGTTCGTCACGCCCTCAGCCACTCGGCCGGCGTGCCAGGCATCCCTTTGAGCACAACGATGGAAGACCTGTGCGACTGGGACAAGATGTGCGCGGCGATCGCCGACGCGGAGCTCTGGTGGGAGCCCGGCACGCAGATCGGCTACCACGCCTACACCTTCGGCTACATCATCGGGGAGGTCATTCGGCGCACCGCGGGCAAGCCCATCTCGCGGGTTTTGTTGGAGGAGTTGTCCGGACCCTTAGGCGTGGGGGACGAGCTCTACTTCGGTATGCCGGTCTCCGAACACGGACGGCTGGCCCGGCTGGAGGACGCGCCGAGCCCCGAGGGCGCAGGCGACATGTCGGCGATGCCGCCTGACCTGCCGATGTTCAAGGCCGCGCCTATGTCACTGATGCCGGCGGCCGAGCTCGGCAATCGCGCTGACATCCTGGCTGCCGACATCCCGGCCGGGGGCAAGACTTCGGCGCGCGCGATCGCGCGCATGTATGCAGCCATGCTGGACGAGGTCGATGGGGTGCGCCTTGTCTCGCCGGAGCGCCTGCGTGAAGCCACCGCGGTGGCCATGAGGGGTACCGACGCCGTGTTCGGCATGCCGTCGAAGTGGGCTTTGGGTTACTCCGTCGGACGCTTGGGCTCCGCGGATTCCACGTCGGCGTTCGGTATCGGCGGCGCCGGCGGCAGCTTCGCCTACGGCGACCACGCGACCGGGATCTCGTGCGCCGTGACCAAGAATCTGCTCACCCCCGACTTCAACTCCGCGACTCAGATCATCGGGATAGTCAACGCAGAGCTCGGCGAGAGCTGATTTGCGTGCCAAAAAGGGGAGCTGACTCGGAATAGCGTATCCCGCCCGTCCGGTTGCTCCTAAGCGTGCTGAAACGCTAGGAGGTGACCAAAAAATGGAAGAGCGTGAGACATACGACTCGCACGACGAGGCGCTGATGGAGACATTCCCGGCCAGCGACCCGATCGCCGTTGACGTCGTTCGGCCCCTGCACGTGGAGCGTGCTGGTGGCTCCACCAGCGATCAACCGAAGACCGATCAGGCTCTGGTAGTCGTCGACGAGTGGCAGCACCTCCTGCAGAGATCCCGGGCGTCGGTGTCTCTGGCACCTCGGCGGCGGCGCGCGGGTCCACTGAAGCTAGCGTCGTGATCGGTTCCGACGACCTCAA
>CATPBK010000100.1 GCA_955652705.1 Candidatus Dormiibacterota bacterium
AGCTGACGCAGTGATGCCAGCAGATAGTGCCAGACGTTCGCGTTGGTCAGAAATGTGGCGGAGGCATTTTGCGAGACGGTACCAGGATAGAAATGGAATGAGACGCCGTCGAGCAAGTGGAATTTCAGCTCAGCGTGAGCCCTTTCGTACGCTCCCACACCCTTGAGGAAACCCTCCATCCAAAGCTCGCGGCCACGGTCCATCGGACCTGCACCGACGCCATTGAACTGGCTGATTTCCGGCCCAAACACCTGGATCGTGGGGTTGTTTTGATGCATCGCTGTCGAGAACTGAACGAAGTCCTGGACATACTCAGCAACTGTGAAGCGCTGCCCCGTGTCTGGATTGACAAGCAAATCGGGTTCATTGCCTACCGTCCAAAATTTGACGGGGTGGAAGGGCGCCTGAGCATTGGCTCCCGTACGCAGACTGCTGCGCGGGTTGTTCATATAGTCCACCCAACGCCCCGCCAGATTGGCCCGGTCGGCCAGCGAGCCCAGGCCCGCGACACGACTGCCGATTGAGCCGGAAAGCCTGGCCTGTATCATGCCCTGAGCGCCCGTTTTTGCCAGGAGTGCGCTGTATGCGTTGAGTTGGTCTTAGGACAGGAGGTGTTCCTCACCCCAGCTTCCGCCAGGAAAGCGCAGGAGCTTGACCTTCGCCTGTATTAGTCCATTGGTGATGGTGGGCCCGTAGCTCATAAAGCCATTGTTCTTAGCGTCGGCCGAGCTGGTCGTCGTCTCCGGGAACACGTTGGCCCCGATGAGGTAGGGACTTATTGGCGTGCCCTGCCGCAAATCCACCACCACTGGCGCTTCGTCTCCAACTCGTACAAGCAACTGATCGTTGGTGGAACCAAAAGTCGCGCTCAACCGCACGAGGACGAGAACTAGCAGTGCGATGCCGAGGATGCCCAGGATGCGAAATGGACGACGATGTTTGGTGAAGGGTTGGGTCAATCGAGACCGGGGGGACGTGGGCAGTGCCGTGGTTTTGGCCGGTTCCTCTGTTCGTGCGGTCTCTTCTTCGGTCTGGTCTTCACCTGCGAGGGCCGTCTTGAGGGCCTGCTCGAAGGAGCTCCAGGTTGAGCGCCGTGCCGATCGCCCCTCCTGCTCTCTGCGACGCGCAGCGTAGGCTCGCTTCCGGCAGCGCCGCGAGCAGTAGACCGCCCGTAGCGAGGACAACTCAAGTCCACAGACCTGACACCGGCGTGTGAAAGCCGGCTCAGGCGTGGTCAGGAGAGCAGCCGGAATCCGCACTAGCCGCCAATATCCAAATTGGACGGTGCGCCGGATAAACGGTGCGGGACGGCCGCGGCGTTTCCACGACCAGGTGAATTACCTTCCATACCCGGGATCCACCGCGCGAAATGAGGAGCGAGGACTTTCCGAGCCTAGCGGAACGCCGATCGGCCCAACAATGGGACGAATGCCCCACCGGGGATCGGTGGTTCGACGCGGGGGGCCGGCCTCCCAACTACCGCCAGACATGAAAGGGGCCTCCCCGGCAAGGACGTCGGAGGGTCACTCACCCTACCCCTTCCGGCGAGTTTCCCTTGCGGCGGGCTGATGCCCATGTCCCCTGGGGAGGCCGTGCACGGGTCCCCGCTAAGAACCACTGGAGGGTGGTGGCGAGAGGAGAGGACGCAGGGTCCCGACGATCGCGGACGATACGACTGCCGGACAAGAAAATCACTCCCCAAAAGACACGGGGAGCGATTCCCCCAAACTACTTCTCAATTGGAAGAAGGCAACCGCAAGACTTTCTGTTTGACCGGACCTTCCCCTCGGCGACCCGCATTTGCCCCAACGGCCCCGGCGAGGTCGCCGGGCGTCCGGCCTGGCTGGATGGAGGAGAGACCCGGGCAATCCCGCCCCGAGCCTCATCGAGCAGCTGGTGGAATCGATCCAGAGGGTCGGCACGCACGGGCGTCAAGGCTACCCTTGCAGCCATGTCCGGCCCGCGAGCCAGCCGGCAAATAAATGAGATGGGAGGCAAACCATGGGCGTTGAACTGTCGCGCGGAGTCGAGAGGCCGGCTGGTGGCCCTGGATCGGCTTCGGCCGCAGGCGTCAGCATGCAGATTCTGTCGACCGAGCACTGGAGCTTGCTCGCAGCTCGATCGCTCGGCTATACGGATATCTACAGCCGCGCGAACATGTTCTTCTCGGTCCTGTCAGGGACCGTTATCGCGTTGGCTCTCATCGCACAAGCCGGTCGTTTCGGTGCCACGTTTACCGTCGCAGCCATCCTACTTCTGGGCATCGTCGTGTTCGTCGGACTGACAACAATCGCGCGGATTGGACGGCTCAACTATGAAGACAGTCTCTGGGTGACCGGGATGAACCGCATCCGGCATGCCTATCTGGAGTTGCATCCCGAGCTGAAGGATTATTTCGTCACCTCACAACATGACGACATGCGCGGCCTCATGACGACGCTCGGCATCACAGGCGCGGAGCCCGGCCGACACCTGCTTGCCGATCTCGGCCACACCGTGACGATCGTGCCGGGCATGATGATGCTCATCGTCGCGGTCGTCGCCGGGGCTTGGGCGGCAACGGTGTCCATCGCCCTCGGCGCTTCCCAACCGTTGGCCATCGCGGTCGGTGCCGCGTGTTTCCTTCTCACAGTTGTTGCAAATATCATCTATGGTCGGCGAGCAGTCCGCGCCTGGACGACTGGGCTGGCGCCGAAGTTCCCCTCCCCAGATTGAGGCCAGTGAACGACTCGACAGCCGCGAGCCATGAGAACTACGTCGTCTCCTTGAGAGGTGGCTCCGGAGCACGGATTCGAACCGTGAACCTTGCGGTTAACAGCCGCCTGCTCTACCGTTGAGCTACTCCGGAGCGGCAGGCTCTCGATTCTACCCGGGCCGCCTCGCGCCCCTACCATTGGGGCATGGCTATCGCCGAAGACCTCGAGATTGCCCGCTACCTGAAAGACCAGCCTAAGAAGCTCTTCATCGGCGGCCGCTGGGTGGAGGCGGCCTCCGGCAAAACCTTCGACTCGATCAACCCCGCCACCGGCCAGGTTCTGGCCAAGGTCGCGGAAGGGGACCGGGAGGACATCGACCGGGCGGTGAAGGCGGCTCGTGCCTCCTTCGAGGCCGGCGTCTGGAAGGACCTGCCGCCCTCCGAGCGCGCCAAGATGCTCTGGAAAGTCGGCGACCTCATCGAGGAGCGCGTGCTGGAGTTCGCCCAGCTCGACAGCCTCGACAACGGCAAGCCCATCAACGAGGCGCTCCTCTTCGACGCCCCGATCGCGGCCAGCACCTTCCGCTACTACGCGGGCTGGGTGACCAAGCTGCAGGGCGAGACCCACCAGCTCTCCTTCCCGGGTCGCTACCTGAGCTACACCCTGCGCGAGCCGGTCGGCGTCGTGGGCGCCATCGTGCCCTGGAACTTCCCGCTGATGATGGCCGCCTGGAAGGTCGCCTCGGCGCTGGCCTGCGGGAACTCCATGATCCTCAAGCCGGCCGAGGAGACGCCCCTCTCGGCCCTGCTCTTGGCGGAGATCATCCAGGAGGCCGAGATTCCGGCCGGCGTGTTCAATGTCGTGCCTGGGTTCGGCGAGACAGCCGGAGCCCGGCTCGCCGAGCACCCCGACGTCGACAAGATCGCCTTCACGGGTTCCACAGAGGTGGGCAAGAAGATCGTCCAAGCCTCGACCGGCAACTTGAAGCGGGTGAGCCTGGAGCTGGGCGGCAAGTCGCCCAACATCGTTTTCGCCGACGCCAACCTGCAGAGCGCCGCCAGCGGCGCCTTCATGGGCATCTTCGTGAACCAGGGCGAAGTCTGCACCGCAGGCTCACGTCTTTTCGTCGAGGAGAAGGTGTACGAGCAGACGCTGGACGAGCTAGCCAAGACCGCCGGCGACATCCAGCTCGGCCCCGGCATCGATTCCATGACGCAGATGGGACCGCTTGTCTCGCAGGCGCAGCTCGATCGCGTCATGGGCTACATCACGGTCGGCAACGAGGAGGGGGCTCGACTGGTCACCGGCGGCACGCGCGCCGACGGCGACCTCGCCAACGGCTACTTCGTGAAGCCCACGATCTTCGCCGACGTGAAGGGGACGATGCGGATCGCGCAAGAGGAGATCTTCGGGCCCGTCCTGGCGGCGATCCCGTTCGCCAGCGAGGAAGAGCTGGTCGCCAAGGCGAACGAGAGCATGTACGGGCTGGCCGCCGGCGTCTGGACTCAAGACGTGAAGCGGGCGCACCGCGTGGCCCACGCACTGCGCGCCGGCACCGTCTGGGTCAACTGCTACAACGTCGCCGACCCCGCCAACCCTTGGGGCGGCTACAAGCAAAGCGGCTGGGGCCGCGAACTCGGCCCGTACGCGCTCGAGCTCTACACCGAGCTGAAGAACGTCATCCTCGACATCAGCTGACGCCCGGCGCCAGCCTACTTGTCGGGCTTCGGCTCTGGCTCTGGCTTGTGCTCCGCGATCGGTTTTAGCAGCTCGGAAATGGAGCCCTCGAAAGCCTCCAGCCGCTGGTAGACCTCGAGTACCTCGTCCGTCGTGATCGGCTGGCTCCGGTCAACCTTGCTCCGGCTCTCCGTCCACTCGCTGCCACACTCGCAGCGGTGGTACACGTAGACGGTGCTGTACGACTGGTGGATATAGGCAGCCGCGTCAGAACGTTTGCGTCCACAGACGCACTGTGAGGACTCCGCTCCCGACCTCTTCATTTTCGACAACGTGAACTCCGGCCTTTACTGAACAGGGATGCGGGCTGGCGGGATTCTAACCCAGCGGGGCTGTCAGTGAACGGAGGAATTGAGCTCTTTAATTAAGCCTTCGAGATCCCGCAGCCGGCCTTCTCGCGCCGCCTCCTCCAGGGTCACGTACTGGGAGAGGACGTCCACGAAGCCGTCACCGAGCTCGTAGCCGTGCTTGTAGAGCAAGCCGCGGCCCTGGGGCAGGCGATCGACCACGTCCACGATGCGGGAGCGGCGCGAGTACTCAGGCACTGCGTGGCTGGGCTTCCTTCTCAGGTACCACCTTGCGCCCGTGCCAGCGCTCCGGCAGCCACTTCGGCTTCTCGTCCGCGTAAGTCGCGACCAGCGCCCACTCCCCGTCCTTTTGCCTTGGCTCCACCCGCAGCTTGCCTTTGTAGCCGCGTGCCCGAACCGCGTCCATCAGGGCGACGCCGTAAAGCGCCAGGGTGATCACCTGGCTCTCGGTGTTGATCCGACCGCCTTCGCTGGACCCGTCGACGCGCGAGGTCCGGGAGTTGAGGATCACCTTCGGCTTAGGTTAGCGGGCAGCCCTGCCTCACAGGCTGCTAGCGAGGCGCCGCCGCCAGGATGGCATCGACCGCCCGCGCGTGGCCGAGCCGTCCCGTGTCCACGACCAGGTCGTAGTGGCCTGGCTTCAGCCAGTCGTGGCCGTAGACCTGCTTCACATAGGCGGCCCGGTTGGCGTCGGTCGCGCGGAGCAGCTTGCGAGCCTCAGCCTCTGCCAGCTGCAGCTGCTCCATGGCTTCCCGAAGCCGGAACTCCTCGCCCGCAAGGAGGAACACGCTGAGCGCGTCCGGGCGGTCGCGCAAAATGTAAGCCGCGCCTCGCCCGACGACCACCGCGTCGCCTTGCGCGGCCTGCTTGATCACCACCTGAGTCAGTCGGAGCACCGAACGGCTCAGGTCAAAGGCGGGATCCGAATAGGGTGGCGTCCAGGCCGCCACGTCCTGCGGCGTGGAGAGGTCGACAGTCGCGAGCTGGCGGAGGAGCCGGTCGAGGAGGGAGCCGCGCTTCTCGTCGTAGGCCTCGACCACGTCGCGCCCGAGCCGGAGTTGCCGCGCCACCTCGTCGATGATCTTGCTGTCCAGGTACTCCCAGCCGAGCCGGTCGGCCACCATCCGGCCCACCTTCTCGCCCCCGGCTCCGAACTGGCGACCGATCGTGATGACGGCCATCGAACCGAAACCTACAGCCGCTTATTCGAGGTAGTCGCGAAGTTTTTTTGAACGCGAGGGGTGGCGGAGCTTGCGCAGCGCCTTGGCCTCGATCTGCCGAATGCGCTCCCGCGTCACGCCGAACCGCTTGCCGACCTCCTCCAGCGTGCGCTGGTGCCCGTCGATCAAGCCGAAGCGGAGCTGGAGGACGCGACGCTCCCGCGGTGTGAGCGTGTCGAGGATGTCCTCCACCTCATTGCGAAGCATCGTCAGCGAGGCGGCGTCGGAGGGGGAAGTGGCTTCTTTGTCCTCTACGAAGTCGCCGAGGTGGGAGTCCTCCTCCTCACCGATCGGGGTTTCCAGCGAGACCGGGTCCTGGGAGACCTTGATGATCTCCCGCACCCGCTCGGGCGTGATGCCCATCTCCTCGGCGATCTCCTCGTCGGCGGGCTCCCGGCCCAGCTCCTGGAGCAGCCGGCGGGAGACGCGGACCAGCTTGTTGATCGTCTCGACCATGTGGACCGGGATGCGGATGGTGCGGGCCTGGTCGGCGATCGCCCGCGTGATGGCCTGCCGGATCCACCAGGTCGCGTAGGTCGAGAACTTGTAGCCCTTGTGGTAGTCGAACTTCTCGACCGCCCGGATCAGGCCCATGTTCCCCTCCTGGATCAGGTCCAGGAAGCTCATCCCACGTCCGATGTACTTCTTGGCGATCGAGACGACCAGCCGGAGGTTGGCCTCGGTCAGCCGCTGCTTGGCCTCATACGAGTGGTAGAACCGCTCGGACAGATTCTCCTTGGCGCGATAGAAAGCCCGGTAGGACTCGATGTCCTTGGCGCTCATCTCGCCATAGCGGCGCGCGGCGCTGGTGTCCGCGATGTCGGTCGGGACCGCCCCGTCTTTGCGGTTACAGAGGCGCCAGAGCCGATCGGCCTCCTTGCCGACCTCCTTGTAGATCTCGGCGCCCCGCTTCAAGCGGGTCAGCTCGAGGAGGTCGTCGCCGAGCAGCGGCTCCCCGTACTTCTTGCGCTCGCCGTCAGCGGCCCGGTGGAGCTTCTCGATGGCCTCGGGGAAGGTCTCGTTGATCAGCCGCAGGTGCCCGAAGGCGTCCTTCTCGGGGATCGTCAGCTGGCTCAGCGCCTCGTGGGCGCCCCCGGCCTCGATGGCTTTGGCGAGGTCGACCTCGTCGGCTGCGGTCAGCAGGCTGACCCGGCCGATCTCCTTCAGGTACATCCGAACCGGGTCGTCGAGCGAGACCGAGTCCATCATCTCGATGTCCATCAGGAGCTCGTCGTCGATCTGCTCGACTTCCTCGAAGTCCTTCTCCCCGTCGGTGACCTCGATGCCCATCTCCTTGAAGGCTTGGAAGACCCGGAAGACCTGCTCCGGCTCGGCCTCCATCTCGGGGAAGCCTTCGAGGATGTCGTCGGGCGTGATGTAGCCCTGCTCCTTGCCCTTGACGATCAGGGTCTCGGCGACCTGGATTAGCTCGTCTTCGAGCTTGGACTCGACTTTTTCCTGCGTTTTGGCCAACTAGCTCCTCTCCGGATCCTTCCGGGTCTTAAACGCTTGGACCTCCCGCGCGAGACGACGATCTTCCATTTCAAGCAGCGCGACCTGGTCGCGGTCGCCTCTTTGCTCCGCCTCCCCCAGCCGGCGGCGGACATCGCCCAAGCGAGTTTGCAGGGATTCGAGCCGCAGGCGCCAGGTAAGCTCGGCGACAAACTCGTCATCGGTTCGAGGGGGCGGATTCGCCCACGCGCGTCTGATCAGTTCCTGCTCCTGCTCCCCGAAGCTCCCCAGCCGGTTGCGAAGGGCGTCCAGTCCACCGGCCTGCAAAGTTTGCCGCATCAGGCCGAACGTTCGCCGGTCCTCCTCGTTGAAGTCGTCAGGAAGCGCGGACGATTCGACCCTGTCAAGGGCCTCTGGGCGTACAGCGATCACCGAGAGGATGTGCTGGCCGACCGTGAGCTTCTTCCCCGGGCGCGCCGCCTCCAAACCGCTTTCTTGGGCCGGAGCCGGTCGGCCGTTGCGCCGCATGAGGCGCTGGTCGATGCCCAGCCACTCCGCCGCCTTCACCCGGTAGGCTTCCCGCACCGCCGGCTCTGCGATCTTGAGGAGCACGCCATAGACCTTCTCCAGACCGACCTGGAGATCGCGCGGCCGGCTCGGGTTGAGCCCGGCGATGGTCTCCCGAATCCAGAACTCCCATTCGGGCGGGGCCGCCGCGGCGGCCTGCGACCAGTCGCCACCGGCGCGCAGGAACTCGTCGGGGTCCTTGGCCTCGCCGAGCGAGGCAACTCGCGTGCGAAGCCCGGCCGCGCTGCAGGTCTCGATCGCGCGGAAGGCGGCTGCCTTCCCGGCTGGGTCGCCGTCGAAGGCCAGGATGACCTCCTCCGTGAACCGTTTCAGCAGCTTGACCTGCTCCTCGGTGAGGGCGGTCCCCGAGGTGGCGATGGCGTTGGCGACGCCGAACTGGTGGGCCACGATCACATCGAACTGGCCCTCCACCAGGACCGCGTGGCCCCGGCGCCCGATCTCGTCCTTGGCGAGGTCGAGGGCGAAGAGAACACGACTCTTTGAGAACGCTGGGGTGTCAGGAGAATTGACATATTTCCTGTCATCGCTGCCGGTAGCGTCCCGGCCCACGAAAGCAACCGTCTGACCGCGCTCGTCGCGGATCGGGATGATCAGCCGGTTCTTGAAGAAATCGCGGCCGCGGCGGACGAGCCCGGCCTGGTCGGCGTCGGGCAGCGAGTGCTTGCGGCTGGAGAGGAACTGCTGCAGGCTCTGGCCGCCGGGCGGAGCGAAGCCGAGCTGGAAGCGGCGGGCGGTCTCCGGCGAGACACCTCGCTTGGAGAGGAGCTCCAGCCCGGGCCGCCCCACCTCGGTGGAGTGGAGCACGTACTCGTAGTACTGGGCGGCCAGGCGGTTCAGCTCCAGGATCCGCTTGCGCAGCTGGCTGCGCTCGCGCGTCCCCGGCGCCTCCTTCACGAGCTCGACGCCCGTACGCTCGGCCAGCAGCTCGAGCGCGCCGCGGAAGTCGACCTTCTCGATCAGCTCCACAAACGTGAAGACGTCGCCGCCCCGGTCGCAGCCGAAGCAGTGCCAGGTCTGCGTCTGCGGGGTGACGCGGAAGCTTGGCGTCTTTTCGGTGTGAAAGGGACAGAGGCCGGTGAACTGGCCGCCGACCTGGCGCAGGCGGACGTGCTCACGCACGATCTCAACCAGATCGGCGCGAGTGCGGATCTGCTCCTTAGCGTCGTCCCCGGCCGCCATTCCCGGGGAAGGCTACTTGGTCGTGGAGCCCTCGGCCACCACCGCCTGCGCGGCCGCCAGCCTGGCGACCGGGACCCGGTAGGGGCTGCAGGAGACATAGTCCAGGCCCAGCTCATGGCAGAGCTGGATCGAGTCGGGGTCACCACCGTGCTCCCCGCAGATGCCGACCTCGAGGTCGGGCCGGGTCTGCCGGCCCTCGTCGACGGCGATCGCCATAAGACGGCCGACGCCGTTGCGGTCGAGGGTCTCGAAGGGGTTCTGGGGCAGGATCTTCTGCTCCACGTAGCGGCCGATGAACTTGCCCTCGGCGTCGTCGCGGCTGAAGCCGAACGTGGTCTGCGTCAGGTCGTTGGTGCCGAAGGAGAAGAACTGCGCCTCGCGGGCGATCTCGGAGGCGGTCAGCGCCGCCCGCGGGATCTCGATCATGGTGCCGAACTTGTACTCGACCTCGACGCCCTTCTCCTTCTGGACCTGCCGTGCCACCGGCTCCAGCTCGTGCTTCACGAACCGCAGCTCGTTCACGTGCCCGACCAGCGGGATCATGATCTCGGGCCGGGCGTCGACCCCCTTCTTTTTCAGGTTGCAGGCCGCCTCCATGATGGCCCGGACCTGCATCCGGGTGATCTCAGGAAACAGGATCGAGAGCCGGCAGCCGCGCAAGCCCAACATGGGGTTGGCCTCGCGCAGCTGTTCGACACGGTCGAGCAGCCTCTGGACCTTCTTCAGCTTGGGACTCTTCGGGTTCTTGATTCGCAGCTCGGTCGCCTCGACCAGGAGCGCTTCGAAGTTGGGCAGGAACTCGTGGAGCGGTGGGTCGATCAGGCGGATCACGACCGGCAGCCCGTGCATGGCCTTGAAGATGCCCTCGAAGTCAGAGCGCTGGACCGGGAGCAGCTTCTCGAGCTGCTTCTCGCGCTCCTTGGTCGAGTCGGCCAGGATCATCGCCTGCACGATGGGCAGCCGCTCCTCCTCCATGAACATGTGCTCGGTGCGGCAAAGCCCGATGCCCTGGGCACCGTTCTCACGCGCCTTCTCCGCGTCCCGCGGATAGTCCGCGTTGGCCCAGACCTGGAGCCGGCGGATCGCGTCGGCCCAGCCGAGCAGCGTCTTCTGGTCGGCCGACGGCTTCGGCTCGATGGTCTTCACCTGGCCCGAGTAGACCGCCCCGTTGGTGCCGTCGATAGTGATCGTGTCGCCCTGCTTGACCACTGTCCCGTTGGAGCTGAACTTGCGCTCCCGGAGGTCGACATCGATCTGGTTGGCGCCCACGACGCAGGGCCGGCCCATGCCGCGGGCGACCAGGGCCGCGTGGCTGGCGGTGCCGCCGGTTGAGGTCAGGATGCCCTTGGCGGCGATCATCCCGTGCACGTCGGAGGGGTTGGTCTCGACGCGGACCAGGATCACCGCCTTGCCCTCCTTCCCCCACTCCTCCGCAGTGTCGGGGTCGAAGACGGCCTGGCCCGTGGCCGCGCCCGGCGAGGCCGGCACACCCTTGCCGATGGGCTTGGCGTTGGCCTGCGGGTCGACGCGCGGGTGGAGCAGCTGCTCGAGCTGGCGGGGCTCGACGCGGGCGACCGCCTCCTCGCGCGAAACGAGGCCCTCGCCCTCCATGGCGACCGCGATGCGGACCGCCGCCTCGCCCGTCCGCTTGGCGTTCCGGGTCTGGAGCATATAGAGCTTTCCGCGCTCGATCGTGAACTCCAGGTCCTGGACGTCGCGATAGTGCTTTTCGAGCTTCTCGGCGTAGTCCTGAAATTGCCGGTAAACCTCCGGGTTGTGCTTCTTCAGCCCGCTGATCGGCTCGGTGTCACGAATCCCGGCCACGACGTCCTCGCCCTGGGCGTTGCGGAGGTAGTCGCCGTAGAGCTCCTTGGCGCCCGTGATCGGGTTGCGCGTGAAGGCGACGCCCGTCCCGGAGCCGTCGCCCATGTTGCCGAAGACCATGGTCTGCACGTTGACCGCCGTGCCCAGGTCGTCGGGGATCTTCTCCGCGCGGCGGTAGGCGACCGCGCGCTCGGTGTTCCAGGAGCTGAAGACGGCGTTGATGGCGGCGCGCAGCTGCTCGAGCGGATCTTCAGGAAACGCTTCATGCGTGTGCTTCTTATAGAGGCCTTTGAAGGCCTCGACCACTTCCCGCAGCTCCTTCGGCTTGAGCTCGGGGTCGGTCTTCACGCCGGCCAGCTTCTTGGCGCCCGAAAGAGCGTCTTCGAAGAGCTCGCCCTCGATGCCCTTCACGATCTTGCCGAACATCTGTATGAACCGGCGGTAGGCGTCGAGCGCGAAGCGCTCATCGCCGGTCAGGCGCTGGAGGCCCGTCAGAGTGGCCTGGTTCAAGCCCAGGTTGAGGACCGTGTCCATCATCCCCGGCATCGAGAACTTGGCGCCCGAGCGGACGCTGACGAGGAGAGGGTTGGCGGCGTCGCCGAAACCCTTACCGGCCTGCTGCTCGACCTCCTTCAGCGCCTCGGTGACCTGTTCCCAGAGGCCTTTCGGAAACTTGCGGCCGTCCGCGTAGTACTGCCGGCAGGCCTCGGTCGTGATCGTCAACCCGGGTGGCACGGGCATCCCCGCGCGCGTCATCTCCGCGACCCCGGCGCCCTTGCCGCCGAGCAGGTCGCGCAGGTCCTTGGAACCCTCTTTGAAGAGGTACACCCATTTCGTCTGCGTTGCTGTCTGCCCCATGTCTGTTGATAAGTTTGACGGACTGGCGACCTCGGTTCCGAGGCCTTTAATGGGCCTCAACCCTGGAGGAGGTCGTAGGGGCGGGACTTGTCCCGCCCGTCGAGGGATAACCTCGAACGAGGGGGTGGTGTCCGCGGTGGAACCGCCGCATTCTCGTGATCCTCGGCCCACCTTGCGGGATTCGCTTCGATGTAGTTCCAGGCCGCCTCCAGCTCTCGTTCGTCGCGAATGACTCTGTCGTAGTAACCCCGCTGCCAGATCGGTTGGCCGGCTCGCCGGGTGACAGCCGCCTTGTAGACACCGACGAAGGTGCTCAATCGAGTGCGACGGGAGAGGGAGTCGGTGCCCAAGTTCAACCAGACGATTCCGTGCACGTGGTTGGGCATCAGCACGAACACGTGGGACTTCGCATCGGGGAACAGCGAAGCGGATCGCCACCACTCGGCTTCGGCGATTGTGCCGAGCTCGGACCGCGACATCGCGGCGTGTTCGTCGATGCTTCCGAACAGCTCGTATCGCAAGCGGGTCACGACCGTGACGAAATACCAGTCGGGGGCGCTGTAGTCCCAGTGTTTCAGTCGGGGCGAGCGGCGCTGGATCACGCGCCGATCATGGATCAGAGGCGCTGTGCGTGTCAGCCCTTATTAACAGCCGGACCCACGACGGGCGAGACAAGTCTCGCCCCTACGACACCTAATCCACGACGGGCGAGACAAGTCTCGCCCCTACGTTAGAAGCGCTGGGTTAACTCATCGACCAGCTCGGCGATGGGGACCCGGACCTGCTCCATCGAGTCCCGCTCCCGGATCGTGACCGCCCGGTCCTGCAGCGAGTCGAAGTCGACCGTGACGCAGTAAGGCGTGCCGACCTCGTCCTGCCGGCGATAGCGACGCCCGATATTGCCGCCGGTCTGGTCGTACTCGACCCGGAAGTGCGGCCGCAGCGCGGTCACGATCTCGCGCGCGGGTCCAATCAGCTCTTCCTTCTTGGAGAGGGGCATCACCGCCACCTGGACCGGCGCCACGTTGCGGTGGAAGCGCAGCACGACCCGGGTCTCGCCTTTGACCTCGTCCTCGTCGTAAGCGTCGAGAAGCAGCATGATCGCGATCCGGTCGGCGCCGACCGCCGGTTCGATCACCCATGGCAGGTAGCGCTCGTTCGTCTCCGGGTCCAGGTAGCTCAGGTCCTCGCCGGAGCGCTCCTGGTGCGTGCGGAGGTCGAAGTCGGTGCGGTCGGCCACGCCCTCCAGCTCCCCCCAGCCGAAAGGGAAGTCGTACTCGATGTCGGTTGTCTGCTTCGAATAGTGGGAAAGGCTCTCCTTGGGATGGTCGAAGAAGCGCAGGCGGTCGGGCCTGACGCCGAGCACCTCCTGGTACCAGCGCATCCGCTCGGCCCGCCAGTACTCGAACCAGCGGTCGTCCTCGTCAGGCTTGACGAAGTACTCCATCTCCATGAGCTCGAACTCGCGAAGCCGGAACACGAAGTTGCCCGGCGTGATCTCGTTGCGGAAAGCGCGGCCCTGCTGGGCGATGCCGAAGGGGATGCGGACGCGGGTCGAGTTGAGCACGTTCTTGAAGTCCACGAACATGCCCTGGGCGGTCTCCGGGCGGAGGTGGACCTCGGAGGCGGAATCGGCGACCGGGCCCACGTGAGTGGCGAACATGAGGTTGAAGAGGCGCGGCTCGCTCAGCGCGCCGCCGCAGTTCGGACAGCGGCCGCCCTGCACCTGGTCGCCCCGCCAGCGGCGCTTGCAGTCACCAAGGCATTGCACCAGCGGGTCCACGAAGTTGTCGACGTGGCCGGAGGCTTTCCAGACCTCCGGGTGCATGATCAAGGTCGACTCCAGCCCGACCACGTCGTCCCGCAGCTCGACCAGATGCCGCCACCAGAGCTCGCGGATGTTGCGCTTCAGCGCCACGCCATAGGGGCCGTAGTCGTAGAACCCGGAGAGGCCCCCGTAGATCTCGCTCGACTGGAAGATGAATCCCCGCCGCTTGCAGAGCGCGGTGACCTTCTCCATGAGGTCGTCGCGGGTGATCGCCACTAGTCGACTGTAACGGCCACTAGCCGGCTGTCCGCATCCGCCTCAGGAAGCGCAGCGAGTTGAGCCGGCGGTCGAGGTGGTACTCGAGCTGGGCGGTCAGGACCTCCTCCACGGCGTCCAGGATGCCGGGACCCAGCTTGAGCCGCCGGTAGAGGGCCAGATCGCCGGCGAAGATCACCCGGAGCACCTTGATCGCGCCCGTCTCAGAGGCGGGCTCGGCCGGGTCCGAGCAGCGCGGACAGAGGAAGCCGCCCGCGGCCGCCGAGAAAGGCGCCGGGGCATCGGGAAGCGGCCCCTCGCAGCGCGCGCACTGCGCCAGCTGAGGCGCATAGCCCATCAGGTCGAGCGCCGCGGCCAAGAAGTAGGCCGATCCCCGCCGCGGGTCGGCGTCGGCGGCCAGCTGGTTCAGCGCCCAGGCGGTCAGCTCGTATAGGTTCTCGACCGGGTTGCGGTCCTCGGTCACGCGCTCGGCCAGCTCCGCGACCAGCGCGGCGTAGGCGGTCCGGTCGGGGTCGGCCTGGATCCGAGGACCGGGCTTGCGCTCGACCTGGGCGATCACGTCGAGGTTGCGCCCCCGGGCGAGCAGGACGTCCACCTGCCCGTAGAGCTGGAGCGGCGCCGCCAGGCGGCTCGAAGTCTTGCGCACGCCCTTGGCGATGGCGCCCACCTTGCCGTGCTCCTTCGTAAGCAGCGTGAAGATGCGGTCGGCCTCGCCGTAGTCGAGCTTGCGAAGCACGACCGCGGAGTCCCGGTAGGTGCTCAGGCTTGCTCCTCGGAACGCTCCCGCTCGAGGTTCTGCAGGTGATCGCGAGCTTCTTCGCGCTTGATGAGACCGACGTCGAGCAGGGTGTCGACTGGCCAGGGCTCCGAGGACTGGATGCGGACCTGGCGCACGCGCTGGCCGTCCATCGCCTCCACGGTCCAGGTCGAGCCGTCCGCCTCGAACGTCGCGCCCGGCTTGGGTATCTCGCCGAGGACCGAATTGACGTACCCGCCCACCGAGTCGTACTCCTCGCTCTCGCCAAGCCGCAGCCCCAGCTTGTCGCAGAGCTCGTCGATCGGGTAGCTGCCGTCGACCAGCACCTCGGTCTGAGAGACGAACTGGATCGGCTCCTTCTCGGCCTGGTCGTACTCGTCGCGGATCTCGCCGACGATTTCCTCGAGCACGTCTTCGAGCGTCACAATGCCGGCCGTTCCGCCGTACTCGTCGACCACCACCATCATGTGCGCCCGGTAGGTCCGCATCTCGTGCAGGAGCTCGTCGACCTTCTTCTGCTCGGGCACCTGGCGGATCGGCCGCAGCGCCTTCAGGATCTGGAAGTCGCGCCCGCCGTGCGCGTAGAAGCGGAGCAGGTCCTTCACGTGGATCAGGCCGATGATGTGGTCGATGTCCTTCTCATAGACAGGCAGGCGCGTGTGCCCGTGGGCCGCGATCAGGCGCTGGATCTCCTCCAGCGAAGCGCTCTTGTCGACGGCGATCACGTCGGTCCGCGGCACCATCACCTCGCGGACCAGCATGTCGCCGATCTCGATGATGGAGTCGATCATCTCGCGCTCTTCTTCCTCGATGACGCCCTGCTCCTCGGACACGTGGAGGAGCGTCATCAGCTCCGCTTCCGTGACGTATGGCCGCGGCTGCGCGCCCGGGATCACGGCGCGGCTGACGGCGGTCACAAACCACAAGATCGGCGAAAAAACCGTCGCCAGCGCGTCGACTATCGGCGCCACCTGGAGCGCCACCCGGTCGGCGTGGCGGACGGCCAGAGTCTTCGGCGTGACCTCCGCGAAGATGAGCAGGAAGACCGAGAGGAGAAGGCTGACGACAAAGTCGGTCAACGTCCCCAGGGCGTGGGGCACCACAGGGTGGATCAACTGCAAGCTGAGAAGCGTCGCCGAGGCCGAGGCCAGGATGAGGGCGAAGGTGTTGACCACCAGGACCGTCCCCAGGAAACGGTTCGGGTCCTGCTGCAAGCGCTGCAACGTGGCCGCCTTGGGGCTGCCTTCCTCTGCGAGGTGACGCACGCGGAGCCGGCTCACAGAGGTCAACGCGGTCTCGGTTCCCGACGCCAGCGCGGCGGCGAAGATGCAGATGACGAGGATGGTCGCCTCGCCCCAAGCCTGGGCGCTCATGGCTATCTGAAGAGCTCTGAGACGCTCCGGTTCTCGTGCACGCGGATGATCGCCTCGGCCAGCAGGGGAGCGACGGAGAGCACGGTCAACGGCGCGCCGCGCTTCCCTTCAGGGACTGGGATGGAGTCGGTCAGCACGACCTCTTCGAAGGGCGCGCCTCGCAGGTTCTCGAGCGAGTTGCCGGTCAGCACGGCGTGGGACGCGGCCGCGTAAATCGAGCCCGCGCCGGCCGACTTCAGAGCTCGCGCCGCCGCGCAGACCGTGTTGCCGGTCGTGATCATGTCGTCGACCACTACGCAGTCCTTGCCAGCCACCTCGCCAACCACGTTCAGCACCTCCGTCTCCTCGTCGACGGGTCGCCGCTTGTCGATGATGACGAGGGAGGCGTGCAGCATAGTCGCCAGCTGGCGCGCGCGCTTCACCCCGCCCACGTCCGGCGCGACCACGGCGAGGTCGCGCGTCTTCTTCGTCTCCAGGTACGCGGCGATGATCTTGAGCGCGGTCAGGTGGTCGGTGGGAACGTCGAAGAAGCCCTCGATCGCCTCGGTATGCAGGTCGAGGAGGAGGACTCGGTCGGCGCCGGCCAGCGTGACGATGTTCGCGATCAGCTTCGCCGTGATCGGCTCGCGCGGCTGCGATTTGCGCTCCTTGCGCGCGTATCCGTAGTACGGGATCACCGCCGTCACCCGGCCGGCCGAAGCCCGGCGGAGGGCGTCCAGGATAATGAACAGCTCCATCAGGTTCTCGTTGACCGGGTGGCAGGTGGGCTGGATCACGAAGACGTCGTGCCCGCGCATCGAGTCGGCGATCTTGACGTCGATCTCACCGTCCGAGAAGCGCCGGACCTTCGGGTCGGTGAGGGGCACACCGATCTCCTCCGAGATGCGCCCGGCCAGCTGCGGGTTGGCGTCGCCCGAGATCAGCTTCAGGGCGCCCCAGGGCGAGGCCTCCTCGCTGGCGTACTCGACCGCGGTCTGCACCCTGCCGATCATCGTTTTCTCCCGATTTTCCGTGGGATCTCTCTGGCGGGCGTGCCCACCACGGTCACGCCGGGGGGGACGTCGCTGAGCACGACCGACCCGGCGCCGGTCTTGCTGCCGCGGCCAAGTTTGACCGGCGCTCGCAGGAGCGTGTCGACCCCGACAAAGGCGTCGTCCTCGATCACCGTCTGGTTTTTCGCGGTTCCATCGTAGTTGGCCGTGACCGTTCCGGCCCCGATGTTCACGTTCTGCCCGATCACCGCATCGCCCAAGTACGCAAAGTGGGGCACCCGGCTGCGACTACCGATCCGGGTTCGGACGATCTCTCCGAAGCTGCCGATGTGGACGTCGTCCGCGATCTCCGTGCCGGGCCGGAGCTTGACGAAGGGACCACAGTCGGAGCGGTCGCCGAGCCGGCATTCGCGAAGCCAGGCATGGTCGACGACGCACGAGTTGCCGACCTCGGAGTCGGCGATGTCCGCGTAAGGGCCGATCCGGCATTCCTCGCCGATCACCGTCTTCCCACGCAGGATGGTGAAGGGCTCGACCACGGTGTCGCCGCCGATTTTGACGCCGACGTCAACGACGCAGCTCGCCGGATCAGTGAACGTCACGCCGCCGACCATGAGGTCTCGAACGACGCGGTTGCGGAGAGCCCGCTCGGCCGCGGCCAGCTGGACCCGGTCGTTGACCCCGAGCGCCTCGTCCGGATCCTCCAGCCGGACGACCTCGACCGGCGCATGGCTGGCGACCAGGTCGGTGATGTAGTACTCGCCCTGGCGGTTGTCGGGGCGGAGCCTGGCCAGCTCTTCGGCGAGCCCTTCGGCGCGGAAGCAGTAAAGGCCGGCGTTGATCTCGGTGATCTCCCGCTCGGCGGGGCTGGCGTCCTTCTCCTCCACGATCCGGTGGAACCTGCCCTGTCCGTCGCGCAGGACCCGCCCGTCGGGCCGGCCTGGGACGACGACACTGGCTATGGTGGTCGCCGCGCCCGCCGCGCGGTGCGTTTCGTAGAGCCGCTTCAAGGTCTCGCCGCGCACCAATGGACAGTCGCCGTTCAAGACCAGCACGTCGCCCCGCAGGCGTTCGGGAGGCACCATCGAGAGGGCGTGGCCGGTTCCTCGCGGAGCCGCTTGCCAAACCACCTCGCACCGCCCCTCGACGTGTTGGGCGACCGCGCCCTGGGCGGGGTTCAAGACGACCAGCGGCCGGTCTACGCCAGCCTCGGCGCAAGCGTCGAGCAGGAGGTCGATCATCGGCCGGCCGGCCAGCGCATGGAGGACCTTCGGCTTCTTCGATCGGAGGCGGGTGCCGAGGCCGGCGGCTAGGATGACAGCCGTAAGTGGTCGCTGGCTCAACAGGAAGTCCTAATCGTAGGGTGAGAGCGGCGGCCCTGACCGGCGCCGCCCTGCTGTTCACGGCCTGCGGACTTGGCGGCGGCGGCAGCCAGGCTCCCAGGCCCTCGCCGCATCCCTCGCCCACTCTCGCCCCGAGCCCATCTCCGAGCGGTCCGGCCTCGATCTGGGTGATCCCGCCGGTCGGCCTCCGGCTGCACGCGTCCCCCGACCGCTCCGCCGACACCGCCGCCGTGATCCGCCAGGGCGCCCAGCTCGACGTGACCGAGACGCGGGCCGTCGGCACCGAGACCTGGCTCCACGCCCACGCTCACGGCTCGGCAGACATCGACGGCTGGGCGCTCCACGATCCGATGCTCGTCACCGACATCCCGATGCAGCAACACGTCGACAGCCCCCTGGGTTACTCGATCCTCTTCCCTCAGAGCTGGACGTTCGCGACGACCAGTCCCACGATTCAGACGTACACGGGGACGGCCGACTTGAGCCTGCTCGTCCAGACCGCCAGCGACCTCTCCAAGCTGCCGGCCGTGCCGAGCGCCGCCGGTAAGTCCGAACGCGAGAAGGGCCCGATCGACGTTTTCGGCAAGAGCCCGGTGATCACCTTCTACCACCTCGACGCGGGCCGCTACGAGCTGGCCACGTCGCTGGAGTGGGCACCCGGACGCGCTTACCAGTTCGTCTTCCGGCAGCCGGGCGCCGCGGACTCGCCGCTTTTCGAACAGATGCTCGAAAGCCTGGTCTTCAACTGAGCCTTCGGGGCAGAATGAGCTCGATGGCCGCGAAGACCGAAGCCAAGCAGACGCGCACGTTGCCGCTGCTGCCGCTCAAGAACGCTGTTGTCTTCCCGCATGTCCTGGTCCCGCTGGCGGTCGGCCGGCCCCGTTCGCTGGCGCTGATCGAGCAACTCCCGCCGGGCGATCGGCTGCTGGCCATGTCCGCCCAGATCGACGAGGACGTGGAGGAGGCCGGGTGGGAGGACGTCCACCATACCGGGACGCTGGTGCGCATCCAGCACCTGATCAAACTGCCGGACGGGACCTACCAGCTCGCCGTCCAGGGACTGGGCCGCCTCCGGTTGCTGGAGGCCACGCAGCACGATCCCTTTCTCACCGTCGCCGTGGAGCCGCACCCCGAGGCGGCCGACGGGGGGGGCGGAATCGAGATGGAGGCGGTCTACCGGAGCGCCGTGGACAGCTTCCAGCAGCTCGTCGCGATCGCGCCGTACCTGCCGGGTGAGCTGCTGCCGACCGCGATCAACATCGAGGATCCGCTGCACCTCGCTTACTTCATCGCCAACCACGTCAAGCTGGCGACTGATCAGCGCCAGGAGATCCTGGAGCTGCCGACGGCGCGCGCCAAGCTGGAGCGCCTGCTCGGCCACATGGCGCACGAGCTGGAGGTGCTCGAGCTCGGCCGCAAGATCCAGACCAAGGCCGAAGAGCAGATGGGCAAGGCCCAGCGGGAGTACTTCCTCCGCGAACAGCTACGCGCCATCCAGCGCGAGCTCGGCGAGCTCGACCAGGACGCCGGCGAGGTCTCCGAGCTCAGGGAGCGGATCGAGAAGGCCGGCCTGCCGGCCGAAGCGCGCAAGGAGGCGGAGCGAGAGCTGACCCGGCTCGAGCGGGTGCCTTCCGCGTCACCCGAGTCCTCGGTGATCCGCACCTACCTGGACCTGCTCGTGGGGCTGCCCTGGAACGTGTCGACCGGCGGCGAGGTGGACGTCGGCAAGGCCCGCGAGGTCCTGGACGCCGACCACTACGACCTCGACAAGGTCAAACAGCGGATCGTCGAGCACCTCGCGGTCCGCCGGCTGAAGCAGCAGCGCGGGCTGATGGACCGGGGACGGGAGCCGATCCTCTGCTTCGCCGGGCCACCCGGCGTCGGCAAGACGTCGCTCGGGCAGTCGATCGCGCGCGCCATGGGCCGCAAGTTTGCCCGGGCCTCGCTCGGCGGTGTCCACGATGAGGCCGAGATCCGGGGCCATCGCCGGACTTACATCGGAGCCATGCCCGGCCGCGTCATCCAGGCGATCAGGCGGGCCGAGTCCAACGACCCGGTCTTCATGCTCGATGAGGTCGACAAATTGGCCTCCGACTGGCGCGGAGATCCCTCCTCAGCGCTCCTGGAGGTGCTCGACCCGGAGCAGAACAAGGACTTCCGCGACAACTACCTCGACGTCCCCTTCGACCTGTCACGCGTTCTCTTCATCTGCACCGCCAACACGCTGGACACAGTGCCGGCGGCGCTCCGGGACCGCCTGGAGGTACTCCAGCTACCTGGCTACACCGAGGACGAGAAGCTTCAGATCGCGATCAAGTTCCTCCTCCCCAAGCAGCTCGGGGCTCATGGGCTTTTGCCGGAGGAGGTGGAGTTCACGGAGGACGCGATCCGCCTGATCATCCGCGAGTACACCCGGGAAGCGGGCGTCCGCAACCTCGAGCGCGAGATCGCCGGCGTCCTGCGCCGAGCGGCCGCCGAGGTGGCGGAGAAGGGGGTCCGGGACGGCGCTTTCTGCGTTGACGAGGCCCGCGTTCGCGAGGCGCTGGGGAAGCGGCGGTTCTACGACGTCTCGGCGGAACTGATCGATCGTCCGGGCATCGCGGTGGGCTTGACCTGGACCCCCGTCGGCGGCGAGATCATCTTCGTCGAGGCGACCCAGATGCCCGGCAAGGGCGACCTCCGGCTGACGGGGCAGCTGGGCGACGTCATGAAGGAGTCCGCCCAGGCGGCCTTGAGCTACCTGAAGACCCACGCGGACCGCTACCAAATCGACACCGCGCGCCTGGAGACCGTCGACATCCACGTCCACGTGCCGGCGGGCGCCCAGCCCAAGGAGGGCCCGAGCGCGGGCGTGACCGTGCTCACCGCGATCGCCTCCGTCCTCACCGGCAAGCGCGTGCGTGACAACCTGGCGATGACTGGCGAGATCACCTTGCGCGGCAAGGTCCTGCCCATCGGCGGGCTGAAGGAGAAGGTGCTGGCCGCCCACCGGGCAGGCATTCGCAAGGTGTTGGTGCCGGCTCGCAACGAGGCCGACCTGGACGACATCCCCAGCGAGCTCCGCGACGACATCGACATCGTGCTGGTCGAGACCCTGGACGACGTCCTGGACGAGGCGCTGGCCCTACGCCCAGCTGCCAACCGCCCGAGCGACCGCCGTCCAGCAGTCAAGGCCGGCCACCGCCGCGCCGGCTGAATCCGGGTCGCCGAACTCCCGAAAGAAGGCCGACCCGCTGCCGGTCATGACCCATCCCTGGCCAAGCTTTTCGGCGAAGTCTCGGAGCCCCGGCTCGACCGTGGCGGCCGCCTGGAAGAGCTCGTTGCGGCCCTCGCCGCCGACCCGGTCCCAGGCCCGGTAGACCGCCGCGGTCGAGAGCTCCAGGCCGGGCCAGGCGAGGGCGAACCAGCCGGGGCGGTCAGGCAGCTGCTCCAGGCGCTCCCCGCGCCCGGTTGCCCGGGCGGTGCCGCCGCGCAGAAAGAAGGCCACGTCGGCGCCGAGGCTCGGCGCCTTCTCGCCCGCGTCAAAGGCGCGCAGGACGGCCGCGGCGTCGGAGCTGCCGCCCCCCAGCCCGGAGCCCGGTGGGATGCGTTTGGTCAGCTTCACGCGCGCCGTCGCACCAGCAGCGGCCAGTGCCCGGGTCACCAGGTTGTCCTCGCCCAGCGGCACGCCCAGGCCGGTGACTTCGAGGCTCGAATCCGGAGCCGGCTCCAGCTCGAGAAGATCGTGCAGGCTGACCGCCTGGAGCAGCGTGTCGACCTCGTGGTGACCATCACCCCGCCGGCCGACGACCCTCAGCTCCAGGTTGACTTTCGCCCGGGCAGGCAGCGCCCGGATCAAGTTCTGGCCAGCAAGCCCCGCTTGTAGGCCGCGACCATCCGCTGGTAGTGAGCGGCCGGTCCGCCGTCCCCCACCCAGCGCGCCGAGGCGCCGGAGAGCGGCTTCTTGATCTGGGCGGGAACGCCGGCCGCCAGGTGGCCGGCGGGAACCTCGGCGCCCTCGCTCAGCACCGAGCCGGCGGCCAGCATGGCGCCCTTTCCCACCCGGCTGCGCTGGAGCATCACGGCACCCGTCCCGACGACCCCGTCTTCCTCCACGACGCAGCCCTCCAGGCAGCACATGTGGGCGACCGAGGCATTTCGCCCGATCAGGGTGGGCAGCTCGTGCGTGCAGTGGATCATGGTGCCGTCCTGGACGTTGGCGCCCTCACCGACGATGATGTGGGAGTCGTCACCCCGGAGGATGGCGCCGAACCAGACGCTGGCGCCGGCGGCCACCTCGACGTCGCCGATCAGGACCGCCGTGGGCGCCACGTAAGCGTCAGGATGGACGCGGGGACGCTTGCCTTCGAACTCGAATTCCGGCATCCCGTACAATCGTAGGCCGTGTCTTCTCCTGCCAAACCGATGACCCATGGCTAAGCGAACCGCCTCCGCCAAGAAGCAGGCGCGCGCCGGCGCCCGCCGCGCGGTGCGCAACCGCTCGGTGCGGTCGGCGGTGAAGACGCGGGTCGCCCGGGCCCGCCGGGCTGTCGCTGAACACGACGTCGCCGAGGCCCGCGAGAGCGGCGTGGCCGCTGTGTCCGGCCTCGACCGAGCCGCCGAGAAGGGCATCCTGCACCCCAACAACGCCGCGCGCCGGAAGTCGCGGTTGATGAAGCTCTTGAACTCGGTGGTCGCGTCCGAGCCTGAGGCAGCGACCGCAGGCAAGCGGTCGGACAAGAAGGCGGCGCCCGCCAGGAAGGCCGCTCCCGCCAAGAAGGCCGCGCCGGCCGCGAAAGCTGCACCGGCCAAGAAGGCCACCGCAAAGCCGGCGGCCGCCAAAAAGACACCGGCCAAGAAGAAATAGCGAGAGCTAGAGCTTCGCGAGCACTCCGTCGAGCCCGAGCTCGGCGTCGACCTGGCCGGACTTGACCTCCCACTCGTAGGCGAGGATCACCTTGAGCCCGGCTTCGAGCCGATCCTCCCCCACCGACCCCGCGGTTTCGTACGCCTTCTGGACGACGAACGGGTGCTCCGGGAGCGCGGCCTGGATCTCGGCCAGGCTCTCGCCACGGTCACGGCGAGCTTTCACCTCCAGCACGAGCGCGATGTGGCGGGCGAGCCGGTAGGCGATGGTGGTGGGCTGCCAGCCCGACCTGAGGAGCCCCCGCGCGGTCCGCCAGGCCTCGCCGGTCGGCCTGGGCAGGAGATGGTCTGAGAGGCGGAAGATCTCGTCCTCCCTGCCGCCGGCGATGAGCGCGGTGAGAGCGGCCTGGTCGAGCGGATGGCCGGCTTCGCGATAGGCGGCCAGCTTGCGCAGCTCGGAATCGATGACGCCGGCATCGGGCGGGCTGGCGCGAGCGACCAGGGCGGCGACGTTGGCCGCGAGGCCAAGGTCCCGCCCGCGCTGGCTTGCCCACTCGTTCAGCGCGCGGGCCTTCAGCTTCGGGAACTCGCGGACCAGGCCGGCCGGCAGGGCCTGGACGGCCTTCAGCAGCGGGCTGGAAGCTGGCAGGCGCCCGGCCACAGTCAGGACCAGCCGAGTGCTGTCGGGCAGGGCCGCCAGGGCTGGGGTCAGGCTGTCGGCCTTGCGCGGCGCCAGCCCACGCACGGACACCACGCGATGGGGGTCCAGGAAGGGCGCCTGCAGGATGGCGTCCTGGAGCTTCACCGCGGTCACGCCGCCCGGGTCCAGGCTCTGTTCTCCGAACTCCGAGACCAGATCGCGCCGCCACGTCGTCAGGACCCGCTGGGCATCCTCGTCGGCGAGGAATGTCTCCTCACCGTGCAGGAGCAGGGCTTGCGGGTCGCTGGTCCGAGCCGGCATCCCGCGCATCGTAGCCGGGGGGCTCCGCCGGGCTCATAACGAAAGCTCGATGGCTCCCTCCTGGTCGGTCCGGCGGACCGCGCCCGGAGGGATGCCGCGAGCAAGCCGGGCGGCGGCTGCCGAGACAATCAGCTCGCGCGGCCGAGCGCGGTCCAGGAGCTCTTGGGCGGGAGCCGTCCGCCCGCCCGCGGGCAGCAGCAGGTAGTCGCAGCGCCCACGTAGGCGCGTCGCAGCCTCGACCTCGGCCTCGGGGTCGAGCTCACTCATGTCGCAGAAGGCGCGGCCGTCCGGGCTGACGATCCGAAGCGCCAGCGGATCTCCCGCCTTCGAGAGAGCCTGCAGGCGCATGCCCGCCAGCTTGAGCTCGGCCCCGGCGCCGAGCCGGGTCAAGCGGGCCCCGCCCGCGACGGCGCCAAGCGCGGCGCCCCGCCAGGCCGTCCCGGGCAGGTCACCCGCCGGCAGCACAACCAGGCCGACCTTGCGATCGAGCCCGCTGAGTCCGCCCGTATGGCCAAGCCCTGGCGCGGTGATCACGAGGCCATCGAGGTCACGGCGCCAGGGCGCCAGGTGCTGGCCGAGGCCATCCGCCAGGCGCGCCGGGCTGGGACCGCCGTCGACCAGGAACTGCCCCGCGGGGCCCGAGACCAGCAGGGCCTGGCCATCGCCGACGTCGAGCACGACCGCCAGCGGTAGTGACCGTTCCCAGGCCAGCAGCTCGACGCCGGCCACAGCAAGCGGGCCGGCCACGGCCAAAAGGACGGCGAGGACCCGGAGAGAGCCCCGGCTGCGAACCGCCCCGAGCAGGCCGGACAGCCCCGCGTAGTAAGCCAGTCCGGCCCAGGGCGGGAAGCCGGCGATGGGCAGGGCCGCACCCGGCGGTTTGGCCAAGAGGCCGGCCACCTGCTCCAGGTAAGCGAGCAGACCAACCAGCGGCAGAGCCACGATCGAGCCCGCGGCGGGCATCAGGGCCAGGGGCGCCAGGAGCAGGCCGGCTCCGACCATCGCCGGCAGCAGCGGCAGGACGAGCGCGTTGGCGATGGGCGCCACCGGCGAGATCACGTGGAACCCCTGGGCGGTGATGGGAAGCGTGCCGACCTGGGCCGCACAGGTGACGGCGAAAGGTTCGCGCAGGAGGTGGGGCAGCCAGGTCAATCGGCGTTCGATGGCCGGGGTGAGCAGGACGATGGCCGCTGTGCCGAGGAAGGAGAGCTCGAAGCCGACGTCCCAGGCCACCTCTGGCGACCAGGCGATCATGGCCGCGCCCACCAGTCCGAGAGAGGTCCAGACGTGCGCACTGCGACCAAGTCGCGCCCCGACCAGAGCGAGACCTCCCATGGCGGCGGCGCGGACCGCGGCCGGGGTGGCGCCGCCGGCCAGCGCGTAGCCGGCGATCATCGCAACGACGGGGATCGTGGACCAGCCGCCCAGCAGCGGCGTCAGGGCAGCCGAAGCGAGCCGCGCGAAGACCGCGACCTTGAGGCCGCTCAGCACCAGGAGGTGCACCAGGCCGGTTGCGACCAGGTCCTGCTGGAGCCGGGCTGGCACACCGTTTCGGATGCCAAGGACGACGCCGAGGAGCACCGCCGAATGCGGCCGCGGAACCAGCTCCTCGACTGCCTGGCGGTAGGCAGCGCGTAGCTTCGAGGGAACGCCTGCCGGGAAGGGCGCCGGGGCGAGCACCGTCAAGCCCGGGACGGGCAGCTCCAGATAGGCATGCCTCTGGGCGAGATAGGCGCGGCGGTCGAAGCCCGGCCGCTCTTGAGGCAGGCGCAGCCGGCCCCGAGCCTCGACCCGGTCGCCGAACGCGACCCGGCTTTCCCCCCGCACTCGCACCAGGACGCTGCCGTAGACCGGCTGGTCGGGCGCCAGTAGCAGCTCGTAGCCGCCGCCCGTGGGGCGCGGGTCGTCGACGGCGCTGCCGCGGAGGGTGACCTGCCTGCCCGCCATGGCGGCCGCCCGTGCCGCGAGCCCCGGATCCGCCGGCGGGAGCTCGGCGCGGGCCAGTCCGGCCAGCGCGGCGGCAATCGCAATGGCCAGGAGCAGCGGGCGCAGAAAGACGGCGAGGCCCAGCGCCGGCGCCACCAGCAGCAGCGCCACCGCTCCGAGTTCAGGGCGCCCAGGAAGCAGCGCCTCGGAGACGACGAGTACGCCTGAGAAGGCCAGGCAGACGATGAAGGCCGGGGTCACACGCGCAGGTGCTTCTTCGCCTGGGCGTAGTCGGCGGCACCCATGCCGAGGACGGTGACAAGCTCACGAATTGAGGTGAAGGGACCGAACTGCTCGCGCTGGGCCACGACCGCGGCTGCCAGGTCGGCTGTGAAGCCCGGGATCGTGGCCAGCTCCTCGGCGGTGGCGCTGTTGAGATCGGCCTTAGCCCCGCTGATGCTGCCGCCGGAGGCCGTCTTGAGGAAGGGGACCTTGACCTGCTGGCCATCACGCAGGCGCCCCGCCAGGTCGGGAAGGCGGGCTGGGTCGGCCTGGGCGGCGAGGCCGCCCGCGGCCGCGATCGCATCGGAGGCGCGGTCGCCGCGCTGCAGGCGATAGATACCCGGATGCACGACCGCTCCGCTGACGTGGACGAGCAAGCCCGCCACAGGCGGTACCGCGGCCGGGAGCTGGCCGGCCACGACGGGGGCAGTCCCGACAACCGGCGCGGAGGAATGGAGGGCGAGAGCGCCCACGAAGGCGCTCCCGCCCAAGAGGAGGGGGAGGGTGAGCAAGGCGAGCCGGCGCCAGCCGGGCAGGAGGGTTGGTCTCATGGACCGCCAGTCTCGATGGCGGCGGCCCGGGCGGGAACCTACCCTGTTAAGGCGCTTTTAGACTGAGCTCCGACCTCCACTGGGGAGTAGCCAAGTCTGGTAAGGCGGCGGACTTTGGATCCGTGATTCGGTGGTTCGAATCCACCCTCCCCAGCCAGCTACCCAGCGGGCCGCTCGTGACGTGCCTGGTAGGGCGTCGGCGGAGCCTGCGTCTGGCCGGCGGCGCCCGGCTCGGCCTCGCCCGACCCGGCCCCTTCCGGCTCCGCGCCGGCGGCGGCACGCTTCTCGAGCTGGCGAGCGGCGCCCTGGCCGGTCTTGTACCAGTGCTGCCACATCTGCCCGGCAACCTCCTGGCCGCCGAGGCCGAAGGCTAGCCCGACGGCCAGGGCCGCAGCGCCGACCAGGCCGATGAAGAGCGTGTCCACGATGGCGGCGGCGACGCCGATCTGGCTCAGCGCGATGATGACCGCGAGCGTCAGGATGGCGGCGCGGGCCAGCCAGGCCAGCAGGTTGGGATTGCGGAACCCGACCTCCCCGGCCGAGCCGCTCACCAAGGCCGCCACGAAGTTGGCGATCAAGGCGCCGACCATGATCACGATGAGCGCCACGGCCAGGTTCGGGAGGAAGAGCACGATCTGGTTGATGAGGGTGACCACGGCCTGCAGATGGAGCGCCTCGGCCGCGAGCTCAATGAAGATCAGGCGGATGAACCAGCGAGCCAGCTCGCCCATGATTCGCGACGCGCTGGGGTCGCGGGCGCCGGTCAGCGCGATGAAATTGGTGGCGCCGGTGCGCTGGGCGACGGTGTCGAAGCCCAGGCGGCGGAGCACTGTCGACACCAGACGAGCGACCGCGTCGGACAAGAGCCAGCCCACCAGGAGCAGCAGGAGGGCGCCAATCAGGGCCGGGATGAAGGACAGGAACGTCATCAGGGCAGCTGTGGTCGACAGCAGCAGCGCCTGGGCGAAGTTGGCTACCTGGGGCATTGCACTCTCCTTGGGGCAAGCGGTTCCGGGGCTCTCCCGAGTATAGAAACTGACCTATCGATATCCAATTTGTCTGCAACCAAGCGGACGATTAGATCCTGAATGAGACGAACCGGGCTCATCGCCGACGACCTCACGGGGGCCGCCGACTCTGCCGTCCCCTTCCTTGCCCTCGGCCCCGTCCGGGTCGGTCTCTGGCCGCATGTTCCCGACGGTCGGGCCGTCTGCCTCGCCGTCTCAACGGAAAGCCGGCAGGCCCCGAGCCAGCTCGGGTTTGAGCGGTCCAGGACAGCCGCGCGCAGCCTGCGCCTGGCCGGCTGCGACCTGCTGTATCGCAAGGTCGACTCTCAGCTCCGCGGCAGCGTCGCCGGTGACCTGGCGGGGGTGCTCGACGGCTTCGCAGGGCCCTGCGTCCTGGCGCCGGCCCTGCCCGAGGCGGGGCGGCGGACCGTCAGTGGACGCCAGCTGTTCGGAAATTCGGTCGTCGACATCGCGACCGTGCTGGTGAAGGCGGGCCGCCCGGTCGTGCTGGGCGGAATTGCTGAAGCCGCCCCCGGCGTCATCGCTGTCTGCGATGCGGAGACTGACGCCGACCTGGACGTGATCGCGGCGGCGGTCGCCGCTCTGTCCGAGGTGATCCCGGCGGGCTCCGCAGGCCTGGCCGCGGCGCTGGCGCGAACTCTTGGTGGGTCGCACGGCCTGCGCGGCTCGGGCTGGCCGCCCTCCCGCCGGCCGGTAGCTGTGGTCGGCAGCCCCGAATCGCGCTGGCAGGCTGCCGTAGCGGCGCGCCGGGGTTGGGCGGTGATCCGCCTCCAGCATTCGGATCCGCCACCTGGCCTCGACGCCTATGACGGCCTGGTGCTGACGGGCGGGCAAACCGCGGCGCGGGTGCTCACCTCGCTGGGGGCTCAGGGACTCGACCTGGCCGGGCTGGCGGCGCCCCTGGTGCCGGTCGGGCGGATCGTCGGCGGTTCGCGCCCGGGCCTCCCGGTGGCCCTCAAGAGCGGCGCCTTTGGCGGAGCCGGCACAATCAGCGCCGCCCTCGGCTGCCTGCGCCGTGGGCGCCGCTGAAGGCTGTTCATCCGGGTCTACAGGGATTCGAGCTTGCGCAGGACCTGGCGAAAGGTGGCCAACTGCTCGGCCGGCTCGATCCCGAACCAGGGGACGCTCAGAGCCAGGCGGTCAGTGTGGGCCGCCCAGCGCGCGATCCCGGCCGCGAGGTCGTCGAGCAGCACCACGCCCAGCCGGTCGAGAACGTGCTCGTCGACCAGCCGCTGGGCTTCCGAGCGGCGACGTTCGGCCAGCGCCGCGAGGATCTGGTCGGCGACATCCTTGAGGCCGGCGTGGTCGAGCACGCGGCGGTAGCCGGGCACGGTGTAGGCGGTCATCTGGTGTGCCAGTGCTTCGCGACTCTGGGCCACGACGAGCGACATGAGGATCGGCGGATCGGGCCGGCCGGCGCCCGCAGCACCGGTGGCCAGGGCCGGACGGATGACCTCGTCGAGGTAGGCAGTGGTCGCGAACATGTGCGCCGCAAAGCCGTCGGCGCATTCGCCGGCGACGCGCGTCATGACCGGGTTGACACCCGCGAGGTAGATCGCCGGCTGCGGCCACGGCTCGTCCGCTCCCGGCATGAAGACGGGCTGCCTGATCCGATAGAACGGCCCCTCGTAGCGGCCGTGGCCATGCCGGTACGCGCTCCAGCAGCCACGCACCGCCCCGACGTAGTCCTTGATGCGCGGCGCGGGCCGGTCCGCCTCGACGCCGAAACGGTTCCAGAGTGTCGGGCTGACCTGGCTGCCGAGGCCGAGGATGAAGCGCCCCCCGCTCCAGCCGGCCAGGTCCCAGGCTGCCTGGGCGGTGACCGCCGGGCTGCGCGAGAAGGCCACCGCCACGTTGGTGCCGACCTCGACCCGGCTGGTCGCCGACAGCGCGGCGGCCGCCAGCAGATAGGGCTCACGCCGTACGTCGGCCACCCAGACCGCCTCGGCGCCGGCCGCCTCCGACTCGGCTGCCAGGCGCTGGGCCTCGCCGAGAGTGACGCCACCCGGCAGCATGACGCCAGGTCGAAAGCGGTCACTCACCGCCTCAAACCCTCCACCAAACCCCCCACCCTCAGGGGGGAGTTCCTCGCAGTGGTTCGCAGGGTATTCCGGGCCGGCGGGCTCAGCGCAACCGTCCCTGTTAAGGGATCAGGTTGATGATCAGCCGCTCCGGCACGTAGATGACTCGCCGTGGCGTGCCTCCGTTCAGGTAAGGCCGCACCCGCTCCGAAGCCAGCGCGAGCCGGACCGCCTCCGCCTCGGGCAGCCCCGGCGGCACCTCCAGTCGGTCGCGCAGCTTGCCATCGACCTGAACGACCAGTGTCACCTGCGGCTCAGCCGCCAGCGCGGCGTTGTAGGCCGGCCAGGGCTGCTCGCCGCAGAGCCCCCGCCCGCCCAGCCGCTCCCAGAGCTCCTCGCCGATGTGCGGCGCCATCGGGTAAAGGAGGAGGACGAGGGTGCGGATGGCCGAATCCCAGGCCGGCCCAGGCCTTCCGCCCCCGCGCAGGTGATCCTCCAGCGCATTCCCCAACGACATCAGCTCGGCCACCGCCGTGTTGAAGCGGAAGCGGTTGTAGTCGTCGGTGACCTTCCCGATCGCTTGTTGGACGCGGCGCGCCAGGACCTCGTCGGAAGCAGCCGTCCCGGTCGCGGCCAAGGCGTCCGGTTCCAACGCCAGCCGCCAGACCGACTGCAAGAAGCGCACCGGCCCGGCGATCGCCCGATCCGACCATTCGGCGTCATCCTCGGGCGGGCCGAGGAACATCTCGTAGACCCGGCCGGCGTCGGCGCCCTCCTTCTTGACCAGGTCGTCGGGAGCGACCCCGTTTCCCTTCGACTTCGACATGACCGCGCCGAAGCGCTTGACCATGCCCTGTGTGAAGAGCCGCGTGAAGGGTTCGGGCGCGCTTCCGGCCAGCTTCTCGTCGCTCAGGAACTTCTGGAAAAAGCGCGAGTAGAGCAGGTGGAGGATGGCGTGCTCGACGCCACCCGTGTACTGGTCGACCGGCATCCAATGGTCCGCCAGCTCGGGGTCGAAAGGAAGCTCCTGGTTGTGCGCGTCTGTGTAGCGCAGGAAATACCAGGAGGAGTCGATAAAGGTGTCCATCGTGTCGGTTTCGCGACGCGCCGCGTGGCCGCAGCGCGGGCACTCGCACTCGTAGAACGAAGGCTGTTCGGCGAGCGGCCTGTTCTCCGCCGGCAGCAGCACCGGCAGCTCGTTCAGGGGCACCGCCACGATGCCATCGACCGGGCAGTGGACGATCGGTATCGGGCAGCCCCAATATCGCTGGCGGGAGATCAGCCAGTCGCGCAGCCGGTAGCGCGTGACGCGATGGCCGATACCGCGCGCCTCCAGCCAGTCGCAGACGGCATCAACCGCGCGCTCGACCGGCGTGCCGCTGAAATCGCCGCTGTTGACCATCGTGCCCGCACCGATGTAGGCCTCGGTCAGCTCGCCCTGCGGGCCCGCGGGCGGCGCGATCACCTCGACGATCGGCAGACCGTACTTGCGCGCGAATTCGAAGTCGCGCACGTCGTGGCCGGGCACCGCCATGATGGCGCCCGTCCCGTACGTGTAAAGCACGTAATCGGCGACCCAGATCGGCAGGCGTTCGTCATTGACCGGGTTGCGCGCGTATCCGCCCGTGAAGACGCCGGTCTTCTCGTGCTCGGTCGAAAGCCGCTCGATCTCTGTTTCGCGGCGCGCTCGCTCGACGTAGGCACGCACCTCTTCGCGTCGTGCCGGCGTCGTAAGCTTGCCGACCAACGGGTGCTCGGGCGCGAGAACCATGAAAGTGGCGCCCCAGAGCGTGTCCGGCCGGGTCGTGTAAACGCGCAGCTTTTCGTCCGCCAATCCATCGATCGGAAAGTCCACTTCGGCGCCGTGCGAGCGGCCAATCCAGTTGGCCTGCATGGTACGCACATGCTCCGGCCAGTCTTTCAAGAGCGCGAGGTCGTCGAGGAGCCGGTCCGCGTAAGCGGTGATCTTCAAGAACCACTGCTCGAGGTCGCGTTTTTCGACCTCGACATCAGGGTGCCGCCAGCAGCGGCCGTTGACCACCTGCTCGTTCGCCAGCACCGTCTTGTCGATCGGGCACCAATTGACCGGTGACATCGCCCGGTACGCCAGTCCGCGTTCGTAAAAGCGGAGGAAGAGCCATTGCGTCCACCGGTAGTAGTCGGGGTCGCAAGTGGTCACTTCGCGCGCCCAGTCGTAGAGGATGCCCATCATCGCCAGCTGCTCCTTGGCGCGGGCGATGTTGGCGCGAGTCCAGGCATCCGGGTGGGTGCCCTTCTCGATCGCGGCGTTCTCGGCCGGCAAGCCGAATGCGTCCCAGCCGAACGGGTTCAGCACCTCGAATCCGCGCATCGCCATGAAGCGCGAGAAGAGGTCGCCGATTACGTAGTTGCGCATGTGGCCCATGTGCAGGTCGCCGCTCGGGTAGGGGTACATGACGAGGTTGTAGTACTTCGGCTTCGGGGAGCTGTCCGAAGCCTGCATCACGCCGCGCTCGTTCCAGACCTGCTGCCACTTGGGCTCGATCTCTTGGGGGACGTAGCGGGACCGGCGGCTGGTGGCCATGGGAAGTGAGTTCGAAGTTTAGCTAGGGCGTTCTCCGCGCGACTCCGCTCGCGACGCTAGCGCCGGCGGGCCGCCAGCACCTCGTGGCCGATGATGGCCAGGAGGACGAGCCCCGCTCCCGCTCCCTGAACCACGTTCAGGCGCTGGCCCGCGAGCACCACGGCAGCCAGCAACGCCCAGGCCGGCTCCGTGGCCAGGATGAGCGCTGTCCGGCTGGCTGAAATCTTGGTCTGCGCCCAGGTCTGGATCAGGAAGCCGACGGCCGAGGCGAGCACGCCCGTGACGACCAGCGCGAACCAGACACCGGGCGTAGGCCGCGAGAAGCTTTGTACGCTGCCCGCAGAAAAGAGCACCCCGGCGACCAGCATCTGCACGAGCGCCAGGGGCGCCGGCGGCAAGCCCGGCGCCCAGCGCCCGAGCAGCACGATGTGCAGCGCGAAGGCGATCGCGCAGCCGATCACGAGCAGGTCGCCCGGCGTGGGCAGCGAGAAGCCGGACCCAGTCAGCAAAGTGATCCCGAGCAACGCCACGATCGCTGCCGCGAACGTGCGCCGCGGGATGCGTGCGCCCAGCAGCCCGTCGAGGAGCGGGGTCACGATCACGAAGAGACCGGTCAGGAGGCCGGCGTTGCCCGGGCTCGTCGACTGCAGCCCGACGGTCTGCAGGAGATACCCCGCCGTCAGCGCCAGCCCGATCGGGATACCGACCAGGATCACCCGCCGCGAAGGCAGCCGGCGGGCGACCGCCACCATCACCAGCGCGGCGATGGCGAAGCGGATGGCGAGGAAGGGAAGCGTCGGATACTGTGAGATCGCGTCCTTGACGAGGACGAAAGTCCAGCCCCAGACCGCCGTCACCAGCAGCAGGAGCAGGACGTAGATCAATGGAGCACCTCTACGCGCCCTGGCGGATGGAGTACATCGGCGGCGAGGCCGAGCCGGGCTGCCTTTTCTGCCGCGCGCTCGCCGACCCCAAGGCCGATCTGGTCGTCGACCGGCCGCCCGGAGCGCTTCTGCTCTTGAACAAGTTCCCGTACAACAGTGGACACGTCCTGGTCGCGCCCGCCGCCCACAAGGGCGATCTGGCCGATCTCGACGAGCCGGAAACCGCCCACCTGATGGCCGCGGTCCAGCTGACACTTCGCGTTCTGCGCCAGGAGCTGCGTCCGGAAGGCTTCAACGTCGGCGTCAACCTCGGTCGGGCAGCCGGAGCGGGCATCCCCGACCACGTCCACTTCCACGTCGTTCCGCGCTGGAACGGTGACACCAACTTCATGCCGGTCCTGGCCGAGGTGAAGGTCGTCAACGAGCACTTGACGCGCACCGCCGAAAAGCTCCGCCAGGCCTTTGCTGCCGCCCGCTGACCGCTCAGGCGCGGCGCCAGGTGAAGCGCCCGCCCACCACGGTGGCCACAACGCGGCCGCCGTCGATGACCGAAAGGTCGCAGAGGTATCCAGGCCGCAGCCGCCCGACCGAGCCCTCCATCCCGGCCGCGTAAGCGGCCCCGACTGTGTAAGCGCGCAGGGCAGCCGCTTGGCTCAAGGCCAGGTCGGGATGCCAGCCGGCCCGGCGCCTCCAGGTGGTGGCGGCGGCCAGGCCGAGCAGCGGATCGGCGTCCTCGACTGGCGCGTCGGAGCCGAAGGCGAGCACCGCCCCCGCCGCGGCCAGCCGGCGCCAGGCGTAGGCCGACGCGGTCCGGCCGGCCCACTCGCGGTCGGCCAGCTCGCGATCGCTGACCGCGTGGAGAGGCTGCATCGAGGCGACCGCGCCCACCCGGCGGAAGCGAGGCGCATCGGTTGGGTCGACGCACTGCGCGTGCTCGATGCGGGGCCGCCAGCGCGCCCAGCTGCCGGCCACCGGCTCCAGCGCGTCGAGGGCGCGTCGGACGGCGCCGTCACCGATAGCGTGGAGGCAGACGTTGAGGCCCGCCCCGACGCAGCGCCTCACCAGCTCGACCAGCTCGGGCTGCGGCAGCACCGCCACTCCCGAGCCATCGAGCATCTCGGCGGTGCGGCTGCCCAGAGAGCCGTCCAGGAATGCCTTCACGCCCCAGATCCGGAGCTGGTGGTCGCCCCAGCCGGAGCGGATCCCGATCCGCTCGGCGGCGGCGAGGTCGGCGGCCGGCAAGTTCCAGGTCACCCGCAGAGGCAGGGCGCGGCGGGCGTGAAGGCGCTGGAAGGAGCGGAAGGCGCGCGGGGTGTCCATCGCGTGAACCGAGGTCAGACCCTTCCGGGCGAGCGCTCGCAGCTCGGAGCTCAGGGCGCGATCGAACTCGACGTCGGTCGGCTCCGGCAAGAGCTTGCCAACCTCGCCGACGAGCGTCTCCTTGATGGGCACGCTCGGATCGATGCCCGCCAGCGCGTACGCAGGAGTGCTGAGCCAGGCCGAGTGGCCATCCTTGCGGACCAGGAAGATCGGGCGCCCACCGGCGACCGCGTCGAGCTCCTCCGGCCGCGGCCAGGAGGCGTCATCCAGCCACTCGTCGTTGTTCCAACCCTGACCGATGAGCCAGGCCCTGGCGGGCAAGCGGGCCGCGCCCGCCCGGACCCGTTCCAACACCCGGGCGCGGTTGGAGATGCCCTGGAGCTCGAGGCCCAGCCGTCGGAGAGCCAGGTGCTCGAGATGGATGTGCGCATCGTGCAGGCCGGGCCAGACCGCACCGGAGAGATCGTGAACGACGGCGTTCCGACCCGCGGCCGCGCGGGCGCCGTCGCCCACCGCCAGGATGCGCCCGTCAGGGCCGGCCGCCACCTCGGGGCGGCAGCCCCGAAAGATCAGAGCCCGTAAGACTTGCCGATGATCTCCTTCATGATCTCGTCGGTGCCGGCGCCGATCCGGCCCAAGCGCGCATCACGCCAGGCCCGCTCGACAGGGAACTCCCGCATGTAGCCGTGGCCGCCCAGGATCTGGATCGCTTGGTCGGCGACCCAGACCGCGTTCTGGGACGCCAGCAGCTTGGCCTGCGAGATCTCCCGGACCGGATACTCGCCTTTGTCCCAGCGCTGCGCCGTCTCGTACACGAACGAGCGGACGCAAGCGGTCCGCGTCGCCATGTCGACAAGGCGGTGCTTGATGACCTGGAAGCCGGCGATGGGCTGCCCGAACGCCTGCCGGTTTTTGGCGTAGTCCATCGTGTACTCGGTGATCCGTTGGGCGCCGGCGACCTCGCCCGCCGCGGCGATCATCCGCTCGCCCTGGAGCTCCCACATGAGCTGCTTCCAGCCTTCGCCTTCGTCGCCGATCAGGTTGCCCGCGGGCACGCGGCAGTCCTCGAAAAGGAGCTCGGCGGTGTCGGACGAGTGCATACCGAGCTTTTTCAGGGTCCGTGTGACCTGAAAGCCGGGCGTCCCCTTCTCGACCACGATCAGGTTGTAGCCGGAATGCCCACGCTCGCGGTCGCTCTTGGCCACCACCAGGATCCAGGAAGCCCGGGCGCCGTTCGTGATGAAGATCTTGCGGCCGTTCAGCACCCAGTGATCGCCGTCCTTGCGCGCCACGGTCTGGATCCCGGCCAGGTCGGAGCCCGCGTCGGGCTCGGTCATCGCGATCGCCGCGATGGCGGTGCCCGCGATCGCCGGCGCCAGGAACCGCTGTTTCTGCTCGTGCGTCCCGAACTTGTTGACCGGGGGCGTGGCCATCTCGGCCTGGACAGCGACGGCCATCCCGAGGCCGCCGCAGCCGGCCCGGGCCATCTCTTCGGAGAGGACAACGGCGCTGAAGTAGTCGCCGCCCTGGCCCCCGTATTCGGGAGGGTAGCGCAGGCCCAGGAACCCGAGCTCGCCAAACCGGCGCACTATCGAGTCCGGGAACATGGCCTCCTCCCACTCTTCGAGGTGGGGCTGAACCTCCTTCTCGAGGAAGCGCCGGATGTGCTGGCGAAGCTCCTCGTGCGCGTCGGTGAAGTACATGAACCTCGATTCTAGGGTGGCAGCCGGAACCTCAGGTTCAGGCTTCGGGTATCATTCGCTCCGGCCGTGGGCCGCGGTTCTGGCCTGGGCTTTTGTGCAGGGTTGACTCGAATTTGGAGACGGTTTGGGCTCGGTAATCAAGAAGCGGCGTAAGAAGATGCGCAAGCACAAGCACAAGAAGATGCTTAAAAAGACCCGGTGGCAGCGCCGGGCGCACGCCTAGCTTCTCTCAGCAGCCCGCGGGCGCTAGGCAGCCGCTCCCCAGTCTTTCTCGAACCTGGCCCTGTATGCCGCCACGGGTCCGCTCGCGTCGGTGGAGACGTCGAGCTCGTGGTTGACGCCCAGGCCGTGGCCGCTCCAGTTCGCCGAGCCGAGGACGAGCAGGCCGTCAAAGAGGCCGATCTTGGCGTGCAGCTTGGCTCCAGGCGGAGCCGGGTACCAGCGCGCGGCCACGGCGCAGCGTTGGAGCTGCCTGAAGCCCGGCAGGTTCACGTCCTGCCCGGGGTCGAGCAGAACGCGCACCAGCACGCCCCGGCGGACAGCCGCGCAGAGGCCGCTCAGGAGGGCCTGGTCGGTGAACGCGAAGACCTCGGCCGAGACGGCCCGTCGAGCCCGCTCCAGGGCGCCCTCGAGGAGGGTCCTGATCTCGCTGCCCGGGCTGGTCTGGGCGATGGGCCCGGCGGTCACACCCAGCGGTAAGGGCACGCCCGCCGCCAGGCTCCAGTCCTGCTCGAAGATCGCCCGCAGCCGAGTCAGGTCGCCGTCAGCGCGCAGGACCAGGCCGTAGTCGTGGTTGCGATAGCTGCCGGTTCCCCAGTTCATGCCGCTGATCAAGGCGGCGCCGTCGGCCAGCAGCAGCTTGACGTGGTCGATCTGGCCGCGTTTGTCGTCGACCGGGTAAAAGCGGACCGGGAGGCCGCCGGCCGCCAGCACCGAGGCGATCGCCACCGACATGGAGACGGTGGGGTCGAGCAGGACGCGGACCCGGGCGCCGCGCTGCTGCGCGATCGCGAGCGCCCCGGCCAGGTCGCGCCGGCCGAACTCGTACATCTCGACCGCCACCTCCCGGCCGGCGGAGCCGATCAGGCCGGCGGCGGCATCGAAGATGCGGGCGTCCTGGTAGAGGTCGCCGGCGGGCGGCGGAGTTGCGGGCAGAGCGCCGCATGCCGCGAGGACCATGAGGGTGAGCAAGAAGACGAGGGCGTGGAGTGGCATGCCAGGCAGCCTAGGCCGGGCGTGCGGGCCTGTCTACCCGACCTGTAAAGGCGTCCCGGCCGCCGCGTCGAGGGCTTCATCGGCGCGACCTTCCCGAAGCCCGACCTCGATCAGCCCCAGGCTGCCGACGTACCAAAAAGGCACGCCCTCGGGCGCCTCCGTGAAGGTCCTGGCCGTGACTTCGACACGTACGCCGTTCACGAGCAGGCGCTTGGGTGGCGCGTCGAGGTCCGTGACGAGGTTGCCGAAGCGGTCGACCCAGACCACGGATGGCGGCGTCGGCGGCAGAACGCCCAGCTGGACCGCGTCGCCCAGCTCCTCGAAGGCCGTCCCGGCTGCCAGCCGGCCCGCCGCCGGCGCGAACACGTCGCGTCCTTCGAATGTCGGCGAGGCGCCCTCCGGGTGCGCCAGGCTGATGGCGCGAGCGGACTTCGCCCGGCGGCGCAGGAAGTCAAAGAGCCCGTTGTCCGGGCCCACATAGTAGGACCCGTCCAACTCCAGGGCGAGCGCTCTGCGCTGGGAGCCAACCCCGGGATCGACGACCGCGAGATGGACGCTCCCGATTGCGAAGTCGCGAGTGCCCGCCCAGAGAACGAAACCGCCGGCGCGGACGTCGAAGGGTGGGATCGCGTGGGAGAGGTCGACCAGGCGGGCTTGCGGGCAGGTCGCGAGCAGGACGGCCTTCATGGACGCGACGTAAGGCGAGCCCACTCCGAAATCGCTCGTCAGGGTGACGAGCGGCCTACCAGTACCTGGTCTCCTGCCACGGGTCGGCGTCGTCGTGGTACCCCCTCTGCTCCCAGAAACCGAGACGGTTCTTGGCCATGAACTCGAGGCCACGCAGCCACTTGGCGGACTTCCAGAAGTATTTCTTCGGAACCAGCAAGCGAAGCGGCCAACCGTGCTCCGGCGTCAGGTCGGATCCGTTCCAGCCAAAGCAGAGCATCACGTCGTCGTCGTCAAGCACCTGGAGCGGCACGGACGTTGTGTAGCCGTACTCAGAGTGCGCCATCACGTACTTCGCGGCGGGCGTCGGCTGGACGCGCTGGAGGATTTCCTGGACGGCGACTCCCTGCCAGGTGTCACCGAGGCGCGACCAGGCGGTGACGCAGTGGATGTCGGCGGTGATCTCTTTGCGCGGCAGCGCCCGGACTTCCTTGTAGCTCAGCGTGATCGGGTTCTCGACCTCGCCGAAAACCTTGAGTGACCAGGTCTTGAGGTCGGTCTTGGGGACCGGTCCGAAATGCAGCAGCGGCCAGCGATCCGGCGCGGTCAGCGTTTGCCCCGGCGGGAACCGTTTGGGATCGACGCCGGCCGGGATCCGGCTCCGGCGGAAGAGGTCCACAGCGGCAGTATATGGACCCCCTGAGAACCGGCTCAGACGCTGAACTGCCAGGTCTTGGTGAAGGCCGCGCCGTTCACCGTGCCGGTCACAGTGACGTTGTACTTGCCTGCTGGGAGCGGCGACTTGGCCAGCACCGCGAACTCGTTTGGGGAGAGATTGTTCGTGCCTGGCGGTATCTGGTAGGTGTCCACCTGGCCGCCGCTGGGCCCGGTCAGGTCCGCCTTGCCGACCGCCAGCGTCGCACCCAGAGGCGCTTGCAGGGTGATCGGGTAGCCGATCGGGTAGGTCGCGGTCGGAACCGGGTCCGGGACCTCCCCGCCGCTGAAGGCGGCCGGAACGCCGGTGCTGTTGGGTGGCGGGTAAGCAATCAGCTCGCCCGGCTCGGCGCCGGCGATCCCGAAGTCGAGGACCTGGATCGAGAGGCCGCCGACCTGGGCCTCGCCGTAACCGGCCAGCTTTGCCTCCCGCGAGGTGATCGGATAACGGTGGTAGACAGTGTCGACCCAGCGTTCGACCGCCGCCGGCGCGATGAAGACGTGGGAGATGACTTCGCTCGTGATCGACGACTGCGCGTAGCCGAAGTGCGCGGCCCGGTCGCTCGAGTTGTGGCCGAACGAGCCGGGCAGGGACGCGTCCTCGAAATGGACGCCGTCGCCGTTCAGCGACGATTGTCCGAAGTTGAAAAGGAAGAAATAGCTGTGCGCAAGCGCACTCTCCGCCAGCGCGGGATTCTCCGCCACCGCGCCCAGCCCGACCGTGGCGCGGGTGGCGTTGACTGCGGCCAGGGCATCCTTGCGGGCGGTGGTGATCCCGTCGGTCGGCGGCGGCTGGGCGAAGGCCAGCTCCTGGGCCGGGTCCTTCTTCAGGACGAGTGAGTCCAGAAACCGGAGGAACTGGTAGACATTTCCGGCCTTGGGATCGGCCTTCAAGGCAGCCAGGAGCCGGTCGTGAGCAGTGTTGAAATCGCGGCTTACCGCGACGTCGACCTCGGCCAGACCGAGCGTCGCGGTGGCGCCGTTCGGCCGGACTTTGAGCGCTGCATCGTAAAGCTCGATGGCGACCGGCGCGTTGCCCTGCAGGAAGGCGGCGTCGCCTTCCGCGCTGAGCACGGCGTACTGCCCGGCTTCTTTCCTGGCCACATCGCGGAGCAGCTGTATGGCTTTGCCGGCGTTGGCATGGCCCGACTGGTAGCGCGACAATTCCAGGCTCCGCTCCGGGAAGCCCGGCTGGTTCTTCAAGGAGAGCTCGAGGTGGTTCAACTCCTGCAGGGAGTCGCCCCGTGCGCGGTAGTAGTTGGCCCAGTCGCGGTCCGCCTCGGCGCGCGCGTAAGCGTCCGCGGCTGCTTTCTGGCCGGCGCGTAGCTGGTCGCGCGCCTCAGCGAAGCGGCCGGCGTCGGCCAGAGCTTCCCCATAGAAGAGGTGGGCGAGCGGATCGACCGGCGTAGCCTTGATCGCCTTCGCCCCCGCCGCCACCGCTCCGGTCACATCTTCCGACCAGTCGAGCGCGCGCGTGAGCCTGCTGAGCGAGACCGAGTCGGCGTTGTCCTTGACCGCCTGCTGCGCCTGTTGGACCGCCTCGACGAAACGGTTCTCGTAGTCCAGCAGCAGCACGTAATGGGCGCGCGCGTTGGGCGTTCCGGAGTCGATCAGCGCCTGGTAGTCCTTTTCGGCGCCGTCATACTCGCCGCTGAAGAACTTCGTGTCGGCCTTGGCCAGCGGGGTGCTTTTTGGCGCCGGCTTAGGCGCGGACGGAGCCACTTCACAGGCTGCAACAACCAGGGCTAAGAGGGCCACCAAGAGCCCTGCTCGCTTCACCCGGTGAAGGTTAGCGCCGCCGGTATACTGGCCAGGCAGACGGATCTGGGGCGGTAGCTCAGCTGGGAGAGCGCCTCCCTCGCACGGAGGAGGTCAGGGGTTCGAATCCCCTTCGCTCCACCTCATGTCGTGTCGAAATGAGACGAGGCAGCTCGATTGTCTTAGCGCTGATCCTGAGTGCCGTGGCTTGCTCGACTTCAGCACCCAAGGCGCCGACCCCGTCCCCGACAACGAGTTCACCACAGGGCAGGTGATCGCCATTACATCCCGGCCCTCCGACGTCGTGGTGGCTGACCTCAACGGCGACGGGAAGCCGGACACCGCGGTTACCAGCGAGACCGATCCAGTCGTCGGAGTGACCCTGGGCAAGGGCGACGGAACGTTCGCCAAGATGTTGAGTATCCCCGCCGGTCAAGTGGGCAGCCACATCGTCGCCGCGGATCTCGACGGCGACGGGCACGTCGACCTGGCGACCTCCAACCATGACGGCACCGCGACCGCCCTCTGGGGTAACGGCGACGGAACCTTCAGCCGACCGGTGAGCTACAAGGTCAGGGGTGACCTGGCTGTCGCCGAAGCATGGTGGCTTGTTGCGGCCGACTTGAACGGCGATCGCGCGCTCGATCTGGTCGTGTCGATCTACGGCTCGAACGGTCCCGATCCTTCAGCTCCGGGCCAAGTGGCCGTGCTCCTCAACCGCGGCAGCAGGACCTTTGACAACCCGGTCTTCTACGCGGATCGCGCGGCTGTGGCCGTCGTCGCGGGAGACTTCGATAGCGACGGGAAGATCGACATCGCGACAGCCGATTTCGACCGCACTGTGCGCGTCTTTCGGGGTGACGGCACTGGTCACCTGGGACCAGCGGCGGAGTACTCGATCGACGGACAGGGAGTGGCGATCGCAGCGGGCGACTTCAATGGAGACAGCGTCCTGGACCTGGCCACCGGAAACGATGGCACCCACAGCCTGTCGGTCTTGCGCGGCCTGGGGGAGGGAACGTTCGGGACATCGGTGCGCTTCGAGGCCGGCAATACCCACACGATCGCCTTGGCTGACCTGAATCGCGACGGCCACCTCGACCTGCTCGCCGGCGGCTTCGACGAAAGGTTCGTACGCTTCTTGCCCGGGAAGGGCGACGGCAGCTTCCTCGCGGAGGTGAGGATCGATATGGGCTGGGCCAATGCACGCGGCGTGGCCGCCGCCGACTTCAACGGCGACCGCAAACTGGACCTTGCCGTCGCAGACAACGGCCCGACACTCCATGTGTTCATCGGCAAGTAGATTCAATTACGGCCAAGCGGAACTAGGCCTCTTCGTTCACCACGAAAACCTGGGAATAGTCGGGACGCAGCTCGAGCCTCCCTGAATGTCGGAGCGGCGACTTGAGTGTGTCTAGAGACCCGCGACAGGCGAACTTAGCGCTCTCTCCGCGTCACGATGAGACTGGTCAGGCAGTGCTTCGATCAGGCGTTTCAGGTTGGCCATCTCAATTCCCTGGCCCCAACGGATCACGCGGTCGAGGATGGGCTGGAGCCACCTCGTGCCCCGCCCAAGCTCCCCCTCGGTCAAACGCGTCAGGCGCGTTCCGTCCTCAGTGCGCTCGAACGTGATGCGAGCGTTGGCACGGCCAATGAACGCGACATCGGCGGCATACGAGACGGCGCGGTTGGGTTCGTACTCGGTGAGCACCAGCGTCTGTGACTTGATCTCGAAACGGCCGAGCAACCGGCGTCGACTCTCGATGGTCGAGCCCACCCTCGAAGGACCATCGGAGGTTTGTCGCAGCTCACTTCCGCTTGCTGTCCACCTCGGCGAGTTGCTCAGATCGTTGACGAAATCCCACACCGTCTCGACGGGCCGGTAGATCACTGTGCTTAGCTCGATCCGCAACAACTCGCTGCCCCCCTTTCAGAAGCTTGAAATGAAGACCGGCGACCACGTCCCGGCCGCAGCGTTGCATCGACAGTCGCCGGACGCAGTCTTGGGCCTCGCGCCATAAGAAAGTCAGTAACTTTCGCGCTGAGCCGGGTAGCTGCCCGGCGCCAGGTCTAAAGGGCTTAGGGCGCGATGTTCTGGTTCAGCCTAAAGACGTTGTCGGGGTCGTAGCGCCGCTTCAGGGCTTTCAGGCGCTCGTACTTCGCCGGGCCGTAGATGGCGCGCACCACCTCCTCCCCCGAATCGGCGACAGCGTTGACGTAGTTGCCGGCCACCGTGAGGGGCAGAATCGCGTCAAGCGCCGCCCGGGGCCAGGCCCGGTGCGCTTCGTCGAGGGTGGCGTCGCCCCAGACGGCTTCCATCTCGACCCAGAAGGCCGCCTCGCGGCCGCTGAAGGGGGTGGCGTCCGCTGGCACGTCGGCAATTGCGCCGCCCATCGCCCAGATCGAAACGGAGCAATCGCCCCCCGACGGGCTGGCGGCAAGGTGCTCGGCCATTGCCAGGACGGCCGCCTCTGGGAGCCCGGGCAAGAAGGCTGCCTTCATATAGACCCGCTTCCCCCAGGCCGATTCCTCGTCCGCAGCGGCCTGCGTCGTCAGATATGCCATCGGCTGGATGGTGTCGCTCAGCGGCTGCGTCGCCCGGAGCGATCGCAAGTATCGCTCCGCTTCTGCCACCGGCCCGCAATGCATGATTCCGATGAAGCAGGCGAATTTCTCGTCCGGCGCGAGCGGGCCCGGCTGGCCGAATCCCATGGCCAGGAAGAGCTCCCGCGGCGCCTCGGCCGCGAGCTCGCGGTACATCGAGGCCACCTCCGCGGTGCGGCTGAGCGGATAAATGAGGGCTCCCCGCGTGACCCCCGGGCCGACCGGGCTGAGACGGAACTCGAAAGAGGTCACCACGCCGAAGTTGGCGCCCGCGCCGCGCAGCCCCCAGTAGAGGTCCGAGTTCTCGTCCGCGCTGGCGCGAATTGTTTGGCCTTCAGCTCCGACCACATCACAGGCGAGGAGGTTGTCGATGGTGAGGCCGTATTTGCGCTGGAGCCTACCGATCCCGCCGCCGAGCGTGAGGCCGCCCACGCCCGTGTGGCCGACCACGCCCACCGGACAGGCCAGAGCGAACTCCTGAGCCGCGCCATCCAGCTGGCGCAGGAGCGCGCCGCCCTCAACGCGCGCCGTTCGCTGCTGAGGTTGGACGGTGACTCGGGACATGGGTGAGAGATCGATCACGACGCCGCCGTCGCAGGTCGACAATCCAGGAATGCTGTGGCCGCCGCCGCGGACGGCCACGACCAGCTCCTGCTCGCGCGCGAAATCCAGCGCCGCGACCACGTCCTCGATCCGAGCGCAGCGCGCCACGAGCGCCGGGCGCTTGTCGGCGAGCGCGTTCCAGACCAGCCGGGCCTCCTCGTAGCGGGCATCCGCCGGCTGGATCAGATCCCCCGCGAACCGGTTGCGGAGCGACCTCACGGCGGCTGGATCGAGTGGCTCGACAACCTGCATTGCTTCCCTCCTTGGGTTGCGCCCAACGGCCATTCTGCGCAGCGCCGCAGGAAGCAGTCAACGCCACTGCTCAGTCGGCTGCTCGCGGGTACGTGGCAATAGAAGAGCTGGGCGCGGCGCGAGGCCGCGCCGCTGCCTACCACCCCGATAGCGTGATGGAACGTTCTAGGGGCGCGGTTCGACCAGCAGGCTCTGCAGCGAGCGCCCGAGGCGGCCTCGCCGGTCGTACAGGGCGCCCTCTGCGAAACCTGTGCCCTGCGGTTCGAGCCAGGTGCGGGCGTCGACGCACACCCAGTCGTCGACCGGCAGACGGTGCACGTACACCGTGAGATCGGGATTGATGTAGATCATTCGCTCCGGTTCGACCAGGTTGCTGATCCCGTTTGGAAAGTCGGCCGCCGCACAGATGCGCTGAAGCCCGCTCGGCTCTTCGCCGGGAACGACCGGGAGCTTGAGCCGGAACCAACCCCAGCAGGGCCCGAGCCGGCCCAGCAGCTCGGTGGGAATGCGAACTTCAACACCCAGCCTGTGGTAAGCGGGCCCGCCCCGATAGCTCGGCACCGCCGGGTCGACCACCGACTCCGGTGGGCCATGTGGTGGCGGCTCTTCACCGCCCGGGACCGAGACCGCCGACTCGCGGATCCTGACCGCCGTCGCCCGCGCCACCTCGTCTTCCCCGTTCCAGAGCGAGGCTTCGACGAGCTGGACTTTGCGACCTGGCCGGAGCAGGCGCGACTTGACCGCCAGCGGCACCATGCCCACCGGCCGCATCAGCTCGATGGTCAGCCGCGCCACGAACATCGCGTGCTCGGCGGGGAAGCGCTCGATCTCGCGGGCCAACAGCATGGTGGGCGGTCCGCCGTGCAGAGCCTGCTGGCTCCACGGGCTGAGGGCCGCTTCGGTGGGATGAAAGAGGTCACCCTCGCGCGCGAAGATCGAGTCCGGCATTCGCCCGAAGCTTAGGGGCCGAGCAGATAGCCAAGGCGCCGGGGGAGGTGTGCCAGCGCCGAAGCCAGGGCGGGCGGCCGGCGGCCACGCTCCTCCGCTTGATCCTTGGCGATGATGGCCCTCCGCAGCACGGCCGCCCCCAGCGACCGGAGAGGCTCCGGCGGATAGAGCCGGAGCGGCCGGTCGACCATCGGCAGGTGCGTCAATTCGGTGTCGGCCCCGGACACCAGGTCAGCCAGCACCTGGCCTGCTAGATGCGCGGGCGCCACGCCGTTGCCCGTGTACCCCAGCGCGTAGAAGAGGTTCCTGGCCTCGAGCCGGCCGAAGACTGGCAGATGGGTCCCCGACACGTCGATCGGCCCTCCCCAGGCATCCACGATAGGAACGTCGGCGAAGCTCGGGAAGAGGCGCCGGAAGCCGTCAGCCGCCTCCGCCACGGCGCGCCGGTCACGGGTGAAGGAATCGCCGATGCGAGGGGCAGCCCGGCCTCCGCCCCCGCCGAAAGCGATCCGGCCGTCCCGCGTCGTGCGGAAATAGCGAATCGAGGTCCGCAGGTCGCTGACGAGCTCACCGCCGGTCCACCCGATCTCGGCCAGCCGCTCCGGCGCCGGCGCGGTCAGGACCATGTAGCTGCTCCAGGCCACCAGCCTTCGGCGGAGGCCGGGCCAACCGATCGCCCAGGCGTTCACGGCGATCACCGCCCGGGGGGCGCGTACCGCGCCCTGCGGGGTGACGGCCAGCGCCGGCGGCCCGGAGTCGAGGCGCGTCACAGGTGTGCCCTCATATACGCTGACGCCCTTCTCCAGCAGAATGCGCCGCAGGCCGCGCACCAGCAGCGCCGGCTGGATCGAGGCCCCGTCTCGCATGAAAGCCCCGCCCCGGAAGGCGGGCGAGGCACAGCGCCGCTTTACCTCCTGCGGGCTCAGCTCCACGAGCTCCTCCGGGGCGCCCACCTCGCGGGCCAGCCGGACCATCTCCTCGCAAACGGCTTCGTGGGGAGCGGAAGTCGCCGCGAAGAGGTAGCCCGCGCGCCTGTACCAGGCGTCGATGGCGTGCTGGTCGCACAACTCGCCGATCGCCCGGATGCTGTCGGAGATCGCCCGGCAGGCGCGGACCGCCGCCTCGGGGCCGTACAGAGTGATGAGGCCGTCCAGCTCGTCCCACCAGCCGCTCGCGAAACCGCCGTTGCGCCCGCTCGGTCCCCCGCCGCAGATGTCGGCCTCGAGAACCACCACCCGCAGGGCGGGCTGGCGTTCGGTCAGGAAATGGGCGGTCCAGAGGCCCGTGTAGCCGCCGCCGACGATGACCACGTCAGCGTTCAAGTCTTCCCGCAGCGGAGGCCGCGGTTCCTCGCCCCCCGCGGCCAGAGCCTCGCGCAGCCACCAGCTGCGCTGGCTTCCTGGGTTCTGCGCGTTGCCGACGAGGCCCAACCCCACCGGCAACGTCCGGTTCAAATGGCGCCCACGGCCCTCGCGCTGAGCGCCGTCTCCGGCGCCGATTCGGTCGGCAGGCTGAGGTAGCGCGGGCGCCGCCTCAGGTACGTCCAGGCGAGCGCCGGCGCCGCCGCCAGCATCAGGGCGGCCGGCACGACCACGAGGAACTTCCCGTTCGTGGCGTCGAAGGCGAGATAGCCGCTGTGGACCCAGTCCGTGTAGATCAGGTAGCCAGCCAGAGCGAAGAGGCTGACCGCGCTCAAAACCGGGACGATCCCGGCGAACACCAGGCCGTAGAGGCTCTTGCTCAGCGCGTGCCTGTAGTAGACGGTGCAGGCGATGCCGGTCCAACCGTAATACCAGGCCACGAGGAGTCCGATCGAGGTCACGCCGGAGCTGACGATCGCGCCCAGGCTGTTTCCGAGCCTGAGCGAGAGGACGGCGATCAAACCGGCCAGGGTGCCCATGATCAGGGTGCCCACCCAGGGCGTCTTCCAGCGCGGGCTGACGATCGCCCAGACCCGTCCCAGCATGCCGTCGCGTCCCATCGAGTAGGCCGTGCGCACGCTCGGTAGGAGCGTGGTCTGCAAAGTGGCCACGGTCGACGACAGGAAGGCGAGGATCGCCAGGGAGCCCCAGTACGGCCCGACCAGCTTGTTGGCGAAGGCGGTCAGCGTGGTCGCCGCGTTGTCGCTGATCTCCTTCGGGGTCAGCACCATCTGGATGGAGATGCAAGCGAGCATGAAGAGCAGCAGGAGCGCGATCATGCCGAGGATCCCGGCGCGCCCGGGGTTCTCGTTGGAGTCGACGGTCTCCTCGTTGATGTTCGCCGCCGTGTCCCAGCCCCAATAGAAGAAGACCGAGATAACGACGCCGGCCGCGATGCCCCCGAGGCCGCCCATCGAAAGTGGGCTCAGCCAGCTCAGCGAGAACTGGCTGCCCCCTCCCTTGAAGAGGCCGATGATCGAAAAGCCGAGCACCACGAGGTACTCGATGCTGAGTAGCACCCACTGGAAGCGGGCGGCGACCTGAATGCCCACCACGACCATGTACGTCACGAGCGCCAGGAAGAGGACGCCGAAGACGACCTGGTCGACCTGGTTGGCGGAGTCGAGGGTGATCGGCCCGAGACTCGTCAGGCCCCAGGCGTTGAACAGCTGGAGGAGCGCAAGACCTGCTTGGGGCCCCGCGAAGGACATGAACAGCAGATCTGTAACGATCACCACCCAGCCGTTGGTGAATCCGATGATCGGGTGGAGAGCCTTGCTGGCCCAGGTGTAAGCGGCACCACAGTTGGGGTCAGCCCGGTTCATGTAGTAGTACGCGATGGCGATCCCGGTCACGGGCAGGAAACCGAGCCAGATCGCGGCCGGTCCCGCCAGCGCCACGGCTGCCGCCAAAGCGGCCAGCGTTGTGGCGATGCTGTAAGCCGGGGCAGTGCTCGAAACCGCGATGATGACGTCGTCCCAGAGTCCGAGTGCGCTCTTGCGCAGCTCCGGCGCGGCGGTCGTGGCTGCCATTCGTCGTCCCCCTTGCGTAGGCGTGCCCTGCGTTCTCTGCGCTATGTACCACACGGATTCGGCCGGGCGTCAAAGACGCCGGTATGCTGGCGGGAAAGCGATGTCCAGCAGCACCGCATCGGTCGCGACCGACAGCGCTCGGATCGAAGCCTTGATCGCGCGCGAGGAAGAGCGCTTCCGGGCCGATCGGCGACGCTCCAACCAACTCTGGAACGAAGCCCGCAAGTACAGCCCACGAGGCGTGCCCTCCTCCTTCCAGGACGCCGCTCCGCAACCGATCTTCGTCGAGAAGGGCCTCGGCAGCCGGATCTGGGACGTCGACGGCAACGAATACGTCGACTTCCACAACGGCTTCGGCGTGATGGTGGTGGGCCATGCCCATCCGCTCATCGTCCAAGCGGTCAGCGAGCGCATCGCCAGGGGATCGCATTTCGCGCAACCGGTGGCCGAGGACGCCATCGTGGCCGCCGAGCTGGCGCGGCGGTTTGGCCAGCCGCAGTGGCGCTTCACGAACAGCGGGACCGAGTCGACGCTCGACGCGGTCCGCGTCGCGCGCGGCTTCACTGGCCGCGAGCGCCTGCTCAAGATCGAGGCCTCCTACCACGGGCACCATGACGCGCTCATGGTCTCGGTCGAGCCGCCACCGGACCTGATGGGGCCGCCCGACGCGCCGGCCTCGGTCCCGCAGAGCGAAGGCATCCCGGCCGCGGCGGTGGCCCTGACGACGGTGGTGCCGTTTAACGACCTGGCGGCGCTGGAGCGGGCTTTCGAGCGCCACCCCGGCGAGGTCGCGGCGGTCATCGTCGAGCCGGCGATGATGAACGTGGGGATCGTGCTGCCCGACCAGGGCTACCTGGAAGGCGTCCGCGAGGCGGCGCACCGGCACGGAGGGCTGCTCATCTTCGACGAGGTGAAGACCGGCGTCACGATCGCGTCGGGGGGTGCCACCGAGCGCTTCGGCGTCCAGCCGGACCTGATCGCGCTGGCCAAGGCGATCGGGGGCGGGCTCCCTTGCGGCGCGATCGGAGGCAGGGCGGACGTCATGGCCGTGATCGAGGAGAAGCGGGTCGCCCAGATGGGCACGTTCAACGGCAACCCGCTCACGACGGCCGCCGCCAAGGTCACGCTCCAGGAGATCTTGACGCCGGCGGCGTATGCGCACTTCGACGCTCTGGCCGAGGTGCTCCAGGGCGGGCTGGACGGCGTCATCGCCGAGCACGCGCTGCCCTGCCACGCGATCACGATGGCGGCCCGGGGCGGCATCACGTACCGCAAGGAGCGGGTGCGCAACTACCGCGACTACCTGGAAACGGACAAACGCGCGGCCTACCTGTCCTGGCTCTACCAGTGCAACCGGGGTGTCCTCATGGCGCCAGGCGCCGAGGAGAACTGGACCATCTCGGTGCAGCACTCTGAGGAGGATGTCCGGCGCTTCGTGGACAACTTCGCGGAGATGGCGCGCGACCTCAGGGCCTGATGAGATGAGCCAGCTGACCGAAGCCGACCTGGCCGGGCTGCGAGAGCGCTTCATCCCGCGCGGGCTCGCCACCGCGCACCCGCTCATCGCTGAGCGCGCCAAGGGAGCCGAGCTCTGGGACCGGGAGGGCCGGCGCTACATCGACTTCGCGGGCGGGATCGGCGTCATGAACGTGGGCCACGCCCACCCGCGCGTCATGCAGGCAGTGCTGGCACAGCTGGAGCGGCTCACGCATACGTCCTTCCAGGTCCTCATGTACGAGTCCTACCTGCGGCTGGCCGAGCGGATCTGCAGCGTCGTCCCGGGCGACTTTCCCAAGAAGGCGATCTTCTTCAGCACCGGCGCCGAGGCGATCGAGAACGCGGTCAAAATCGCCCGCGCGGCGACTGGCCGGCCGGCCGTGATCAGCTTCCGGGGCAGCTTCCACGGCCGCACGCTCCTGGCCCTGACGCTGACCGGCTCGGTCATCCCTTACAAGCAGAGCTTTGGCCCTTATGCGCCCGAGGTCTACCAGGCTGCCTTCCCGTACGAGTACCGAGGCTGGAGCACCGAGCAAGCCCTGGCTTCGCTCGAAGATGTGTTCAGCTCCGAGGTCGCCCCCCAAAGGGTGGCCGCCATCGTGATCGAGCCGGTCCTCGGCGAAGGCGGGTTCGTGCCCGCCCCAGCGGCTTTCCTGCGCGCGCTGCGTGATCTCACCGAGCGGCACGGCATCCTGCTCATCGCCGATGAGATCCAGACCGGCTTCGGCCGGTCCGGCCGATTCTTCGCAATCGAGCACGCGGGCGTTGCGCCTGACCTGGTGGCGGTCGCGAAGAGCCTCGCGGCGGGCTTCCCGCTCTCCGGCGTGATCGGCCGGGCCGACGTCATGGACGCCCCTGACCCCGGCGGCCTGGGCGGCACTTACGGAGGCAATCCTGTCGCCTGCGCCGCGGCGCTGGCCGTGCTCGACGTCATGCACGACGAGGGCCTGCCCGAGCGGGCTCGAGGAATCGGCGAAAAGCTGGAGGAGCGGATGCGCGGCTGGGCCGCGGAACACCGCCTGGTCGGGGACCTGCGCGTGCTCGGGGCGATGGCGGGCCTGGAGCTGGTCTCCGATCGAGGCACGCGGGCGCCGGCCGCGGCGGAGACGGCCCGGATCCTTAGCCTCGCCCGCGACCGGGGGCTGATCCTCCTGCGCTGCGGCATCCACCACAACGTCATCCGCACCCTGATGCCGCTCACGATCCCGGACGACCTGCTGGAAGAGGGCCTCGACATCCTCGAGGCGGCACTGGAGGAGGTCTCGAAATGAAGGCAGCGATTCGCAGCCACCAGATGTTCGTGGGCGGCGATTGGGCGCCCGGCTCCGGCGGCGAGGTCCAGGAGGTCAAGAACCCGGCGACCGGCGAGGTCATCGCGCAGGTCCCGAAGGGCACGCCGGCGGACGTCGACGCCGCGGTGGCCGCAGCCCGTAAGGCTTACGAAGAAACCTGGTTCGATAGCACGCCCCGTGACCGCAGCGAGCGATTGCTGAAGCTCGCCGACGCCGTCGAGGCTCACGGCCAGGAGCTCGCCCGGATCGAGTCGGAGAACGTTGGCAAGCCGCTTGCCGCCACCATCTCGGAGGAGATCCCGCCCATCGCGGACACCTTCCGCTTCTTCGCCGGGGCCGCCCGGCTGCTCGAGGGACGCGCGGCCGGTGAGTACATGACCGGCTTCACGAGCTTCATCCGGCGGGAGTCGCTCGGCGTGGTTGGGTCGATCGCTCCCTGGAACTACCCGCTGCTGATGGCGGCGTGGAAGGTCGCTCCCGCGCTGGCGGCGGGCAACACCGTCGTGCTCAAGCCTTCCGAGTGGACGCCGCTCACAGCGCTGCGGCTGGCCGAGCTGGCGGCCGACATCCTGCCGCCCGGCGTCCTCAACGTGATCACCGGCGACGGGGAGCCGGTCGGCGCCGGGCTCGTCCGCCATCCCGGAGTGAACATGGTGTCTCTGACCGGCGACGTCGCGACTGGCAAGGAGGTCGCCCGGGCCGCCGCCGCGACGCTGAAGCGCGTCCACCTCGAGCTGGGCGGCAAGGCGCCGGTGATCGTCTTCGACGACGCCGATGTGGCCGCGGTCGTGGAAGGCATCAAGGTGGGCGGCTTCTTCAACGCGGGCCAGGACTGCACCGCGGCGACGCGCGTCATCGCCGGTCCCGGGATCCATGACAGCCTGCTGGCCGACCTGGTGCCGGCCGTCAACTCCCTCCACGTCGGCGATCCCACGGCCGACGACACCGAGATGGGCCCTCTCGTTTCCGACGAGCAGCTGGACCGCGTCGCCGGCTTCGTGGACCGGGCGCGGCAGGGCGGCGCCAAGGTGCTGGCGGGGGGCTCGCGGATCGACAAGCCGGGGTCCTGGTACAAGCCGACTGTCGTGCTGCCGCCCGCGCCCGACGCCGAGATCGTGCAGCGGGAGGTGTTCGGGCCGGTCGTCACCGTCCAGCAGTTCAGCGATGAAGAGCAGGCCCTGGCCTGGGCGAATGGTGTCGACTACGGGCTGGCCGCTTCGGTCTGGACCCGCGACGTCGGGCGCGCGCTCCGCATGGCGCGACGGCTGCAGTTCGGGACGGTCTGGATCAACGCGCACATCCCGCTCGTGAACGAGATGCCACACGGCGGCTACAAACAGAGCGGCTACGGCAAGGACATGTCGATCTACTCACTCGAGGAGTACACGCAGATAAAGCACGTGATGGCGTCGCTCGACTGACGCCCGCCTTAACGCATAGCCACTTTGGCAACCGGAGGCGACGACCCGGAGGACTCGCCGGGCCTGGCAGAGGGAACCTGGAAGCCGCGATTCGGCCAGGTTTCGACTAGTGCCGGGCGACCCTGATGCCGAGCTCGTCGAGGTGGATCCGGAGGTCGGCCGGGTCCTCGTAGACGCGGAAAGCGCCCGCCCGTTCCAGCTCCTCGCGGCCGTAGCCCCCAGACAGCAAGCCGACGCCCAGGGCGCGCGCCCGCTGCGCGGCGAGCATGTCCCAGACGCTGTCGCCGACGACGATGGCGTCCTGGGCGCCAACGCCCAGCTTCGCCGCGGCGGCCAGGAAGAGGTGTGGGTCCGGCTTCGCGAAAGGCACCTCGTCGCGCGTCACGACCGCTGTGCCAGGCGGGACGCCCAGGATCCGCAGCACCGGGTCGGCGCTGTGCCGCCCGCCGCTCGTGGCGATCGCCCAAGGAATGCCCATCTCGGTGAGCTGGCGGAGCAGGTCGCGGGCGCCGGGCAGGGGGCGGACCTGGGTCACCGCGCGTTCATAGGCGCGGTAGTGGGCCTCCATCACCTGGTGTGCCTCATCGGGGGCCAGGTCACGCCCCGTCTCCCGCAGCAGCGCGTTCACGAAGAGGCCGCCGCTCATGCCGATCCGCCGGTGGATGCGCCAAACGGAGAGCTCGATCCCGGACTCTTCCAGTGCCTCGCGCCAGGCGAGCACATGCTGGTAGACCGAATCGACGAGCGTGCCATCGAGGTCGAAGAGGAGAGCCGGCTGGACTTCCATCGGTTAGCAGGCCAGCTCCAGGTGCGCGCGCCGCCAGGCCCTGCGCAGCATGAATAGGCCGACTGCCGAAACAAAGGCCATGCCGCCCAGCTCGAAGACGAGGAAGAGAAGCGGCGCGACGTCCGTCGCCCGCGGGAACGGGTTGAGCCCCAGCGGGCTGGACGTGAGAAGAAGCGTGAGGAGGATCGCTATCCCCCGCATCGAGTCCCAGAGGCCGTGCAGGAGGGATACCAGCAGGTAGGCCCCGACGAACTTCCAGGTCAGCCGGAGCCGGCCCCGCCTCGCGGCGGCTCCAAAGAGAACCCCGCCCAGGATCCCTGTCCAGAGGCCGTGCCCGACCGGCGCCAGGACGCCCCGCAGCACCTCGGTCCAGACCAGGTTCAAGAGCGAGAGCCCGTGAGGCGTGAAGAGCGCGTTCAGCGCATAGCCGCTGCTTTCGAAGGCGGCGAAGCCGAAGCCGACAGCGGCCCCGAGGACGATCCCGTCGAGCGTCGTGAAGTGCCGGATGCCCCAGGCCACGAGGAGCAATGCAAGAACCTTGGCGAGCTCCTCGATCAGGCCCACGCCGAGATAGATGAAGATCCCGTCCTGGAGCAGCCAGACCTCCAGCAGCGAGGCGGTCAGCACGCCCAGCACGCCGCCATAGACGAAGGCGAAGAAGATGCGCTGGCTGGAGATGGTGGCGCTGGGGTCGTGGTCGAGATAGAAGACGACGGCGGTGGTTGGGACGAGGAAGCTGCCGAGCAGCACGACGGTCGGAATCAGATTGAGGTTGCCGGTCAGATCGGTCACCACGACCGAGAGGACCCAGAGGAGTAGGCCGCTCAGAAGGACGGCCAGCCACCGCCAGCGTCGGATCGCAGGGGCGGCGCTAATCGACGACGAGCCTCGAAGCCCCCAACACCTACACGATAACCAGCCCGCTTCGGGAATGGCGATGCACGAACCTGGGTAAGAATTGGCGTAGTGACGATCGACTGTCCCCAGTGCGACACCAAGAACCGGGTTGATTCGGCTGCCACGGGTGCACCCGTCTGCGGCAAGTGCAAAGAGGCCCTCCCCTGGCTCGCAGACGCCGGTGACGCCGACTTCAAGGCCGTGGTCGAGGAGTCGCCGCTCCCCGTGCTCGTCGATTTTTGGGCGCCCTGGTGCGGGCCTTGCCGAATGGTCTCGCCGGCCGTCGAGCAGATCGGCCGCGACCTCCGCGGCCGGCTGAAGGTGGTCAAGGTCAACACCGACGACAACCAGGTCCTCTCCGAGCGCTTCGATGTCCGGGGCATCCCGACGCTGGTGATGCTGAAGGGCGGCAAGCAGGTGGACCGGGTGAGCGGGGCCATGCCCGCGCCGCAGCTGCGCCAGTGGGTGTTCGCGGCGATGCTGGCCGGCGCCCGCTAAGCCCGCTCTAGTGAACTGTAACGGCCATTTGCGTAGCAGGCCGGAGGCTCAGAGACCGGCGTTCCAGGCCGTCGGTGCCAAGGCGCGGGTGGCGCGACGACGAGCGCATCCAAAGATGCGTGATGTCTAGCGCCGGGCCCCGCAACACCGGCGTCAGCGCCCGGAGGGCGCCCGGCGGCCTGGAACGTCGGATGCACGTCAAATGGCCGTTACAGTCCACTAGTCGAAGACCAGCGCGTAACCCTGGCGCGGATGGCTGACCAGGCGGCAGGGGACCTGGGCCGCCTCCAGCCTGCCTCGCAACCTGCCGACGTACGTGCGAACCTGCTCCTGCGCCAGGTTCGGATTGCCCCAGGCGCGCGAGGGCAGCGTGGTGGTCGGGAAAAAGCGGTTCGGGTGGGCCAGCAGGAACCCGAAGAGCTGCGCTTCGCGGGGGGTCAGCGCGACGGCCCGGCCGTTGTGGCCGAGGATACCGACGTTGACGTCGAGCTCCACCCCGACCAGCTCCCAATGACGCGTTTGCCAAAAACGTAGGCGCTCGCCGACGCGCGTCACCTCCGCCTCCAATCGCCTGATGTCGCCGATCGGAGCGCCCTGCTCGCGAGCCCGGTCCAGGATCCCGCTGTTGATCGTCGAGAGCTCCTCGTAGACGGTGACCCAGCGGCGAGCGTCCGCCGGGTACTCTGTGTCTGGATCCTCACCAGGAATCAGCGACCGAACGGCCACCCCCAGCAGTCCCCCTGTTGACGAAGCCGGCTGCAGAAGAGCCTAGCACTTTGGTTTTACGTGCCGGCTTTCAGCGCAGGAAGTCGACGGCCTCTTCCTTGCCGTCCCAGACCACTGTCGTGCGCGCCGGCTCGGTCCGCGCCACGACACGCCCGCCCCTGAGCACAAGGCGGCGCGGAGCGACGAGCCTGATGGCGTCCACCTCGGTCGGCGCCGCGAAGCAGACCAGGTCGGCCGGCTGTCCGGGCTCCAAACCGTAGGCCTCGATCCCGAGGGCGCGAGCGGAGTTGTACGTGATCATCTCGAAGAGTGTCTTCAGCTCGCGGTGTCCAGACATGTGCCCGTAATGGGCCAGCACGAAGGCGGCTTGCAGAGGGTCGCCATAACCGAGCGGATACCACGGGTCCATCACGGAGTCGTGGCCGATGCAGACGTTGACACCGGCTTCGAGGAGCTCCTTGACGCGCGTCATGCCACGCCGGATCGGATGGCTGTCGAAGCGGCCCTGCAGCACCGAGTTGTCGAGCGGGTTGGTCACCATGTTCATATGCGCGCGCCGCAGGTTGTTGATGAGCCGGTAGGCATAGGCGTTGTTGTAGGAACCCATCGCCGTGGTGTGGCTCGCGGTGACCCTGCCTTCCAGGCCCAGCCTGATCGTTTCCGCCGCCATCACTTCGCTGAACCGAGAGTGGTCGTCGTCGGTCTCGTCGCAATGGATGTCGACGCGCAAGCCGTGCTCGGCGGCCAGCTCGAACGCGAACTTGACCGATCGCTCGCCGTACTCGCGGGTCAGCTCGAAATGCGGGATCGCGCCGACCACATCGACGCCGAGCCCGACCGCCTTCTTCATCAGCTCCTCTCCACCGTCGAACGATTGGATCCCCTGCTGAGGGAAGGCGACCAGCTGCAGCGTCATCTGCTCGCCGATCTCCTCCCGAAGCTCGAGCAGCGCTCGCACGGCCCGCAACTCGGGATCGCAGACGTCGACGTGGCTGCGGACGTGCTGGACGCCGTTGGCGAGCTGCCAGCGGAGAACCTTACGGACCCGGCGCTTCACGTCTTTGATGGTCAGGTCCCGCACCCGCTCGGACCAGATCGCGATCCCTTCGAAGAGGGAGCCGCTCAAATTCCAGCGCGGCTCGCCGACCGTGAGCACGGCGTCCAGATGGATGTGCGGCTCGACCAGGGCCGGCGTGACGAGCCCGCCCTCGAGGTCGATCATCTCCGTCGCCTCTGCCTCCGGCGGCGCGAACGCTCCCTCCCGCACGCCGATGTCCGTCAGCTCGTCGGTCCCCATCAGGCGGGCGTTGCTGAGCAGGAGGTCGAGCATTTTCTCTGCGAAGTTAGCAGCAAAAGGAAATAGACTTCGCCTTGTCCCGCGAGCCACTTCTTCTAGGGGGTAGATGAATGGCGACGTCGACTGACAACGTCGAGCAGGTCGTACCGGTACGGGAGGGCGACTACGGGGAGAGGGTCGCCACCGTCGAGCCCGGGGGCGTGGAGTACATCTCGCTCCGGGAGCGCCACGGCAGGCCCATCGACCTCTTCTGGACCTGGCTCTCTCCAAACCTCGAGTTCGCGACCATCTTCGTCGGCATCATCGCTATCACGCTCTTCGGCCTCAACATGTGGGAGACGGCGACGGCCATCGTGATCGGCAGCGCGTTGGGATCCCTGACCCACGCCATCCTCTCGTCCTGGGGACCCAAGTTCGGCGTCCCCATGATGGTCGAGAGCAGGGGAGCGTTCGGGTTCCTCGGCAACATTCTCCCCGCGGGTCTCAACACAATCACCGGAGCCTTCGGCTGGTTCATAGTCAACAGCGTCAGCGGGTCGTTCGCGCTGCTCGCCCTCGTCGGCCTGCCGATCTCGTACTTCTGGCTCGGCTTCCTTGTCATCGTCGTCGTCCAGGTGGTGATCGCCACTCTCGGCCACAACCTCATACACGTGTTCGAGCGCTGGGCACTGCCCCTCCTGGGGGTCGTCTTCGCCGCGGCCTGCATCTTCATCTTCATCAAGGGCAACTACGGCGTCGGCTACAACCCAAAGGCCGTCTTGGCCTCAGGCGAGTTCGGTGGCTGGCTTCTGCTTTTCACTGCAGCCTTTGGTTACGCGGCCGGCTGGAATCCTTATGCAGCCGACTACACGCGCTATCTGCCTCCCAATACGAGCCGCTTCATGGTCGCCTTCTGGGCAGGCTTGGGAGTCTTCGTCTCCTGTGTCGTTCTCGAGATGGCCGGCGCAGTCCTGGCCACAGTCGCGGGCACAAAGTGGGGGCCAAATGACATTCCGACACAGCAGCTCCAGAGGGCGATGCCAGATTTCGTCTACTACCTGACCTTGCTCTGCATCGCCGTCGGCGCGGTGGCCGCGAACGCAATCAACATCTACAGCGGCACGATGTCTCTTGTCTCGCTGGGAATCCGTGAGATGGGGCTTACGCTCAGGCAGCGCAGGGCGGTGCTGGCCGTCGCGGCTGGCATCATCGGCTACTTCGGCGGCCTCTACTTGGAAGCTCAGGGCTACCAGGGCAAGTACGAGCAGTTCTTGTTGCTGATCAGCTACTGGATCGCACCCTGGCTGGCGGTCGTACTCGTCGACTACTGGCTGCGCAAGGGTGACTACGGTAACGAGCGCGTCTTCTACGACACCAAGCACTTCCGTTGGCAGGGGTTCACCGCGATGGGGATCGGGCTGGTCGTCTCCATCTACCTCTTCTCGAACAATGCGCTCTACGTGGGCACGATTCCCAAGTCCAACCCACAGATCGGAGACGTCACCTTCATCGTCGGTTTCGTCCTCGCCGCCGTGCTCTACTACGTTTTCAGTCTGGTGCAACCCGTCAAGACGCAGGCGGCCGTCGAGAAGGTCGCCTGACCGGAATCAGTTAGCTCAAGCCTTTTGTGCGCCAGCCGCGGTCATCACTTCGACCGCGGCGGCGCTGGTGTCCGGGGCCACCCCCACTATGTCTTCGGTGAGGAGTCGGACCTGGAAGCCCTCGGCGAGGGCGTCCATCACCGTCGCGCGCACGCAGTAGTCGGTGGCGATCCCGCCCACGTCGAGTCCCTCGATCCCGTTCTTCTTGAGCCAGTCGCCGAGCGATTCGCCGGTCGTCGTGTGGGCCTCGAACCCCGAGTAGGCGGCCGCCCGCTGCCCCTTGTCGAAGACCTCGTCGACGAGGTGCGTATCCAGGTTCGGGTGGAACTGGGCGCCGGGGCTGCCGGCGACGCAGTGCACCGGCCAGGACTCGTGGTAGTCGGGCTGCTCAGAGAAGTGCGCGCCAGGGTCCTCGTGCCAGTCCCGCGTCGCGACCACCGCCGCGTAGTCGGCGCGATGAGCGCGCGCGTGCTCGCTGATGCGACGCGCCACCTCGGCGCCACCCGCCACGGCCAGGCTGCCGCCTTCGCAGAAGTCGTTCTGCACGTCGACGATGACCAGGGCCCTCTTCATGGAGGACTATTTTGCGGTGGCCGAGACTCCCGAGGACCACATCCGGCTGGAAGCGGACATCGACTCCGAGCTGGCGGCGTTGGCGGGCAACCCGCGCGCCAGCCTCTACCGGCGGCTGCTTTCTAGCTATCCAGCCGGCGTCTGCGTGGTCACGGCGTTCGACGAGTACGGCGGGCCGCGCGGCCTGACCCTGATCGCCTTTTGCGGTGTCTCGCTGGACCCCCCGCTGGTGCTCGTTTGCGTTGACCGCGCCTCCAACACGCTGCCGGCGATCCAGGCCACGGGTGGCTTTACCGTCAACTTCCTGGGCAGCGGCAGCCCTCATGTGGCCCGGCTTATGTCGACCAAGGCGGAGGACAAGTTCGAGAGCATCGCCTGGGTGTCGCCCAGCCAGCCGGAGGGCGGTCCGATCCTGCACGAGGACTCCGCCGGGTACATCGTCTGCCGGACCTGGCACTCGGTCGAGGCGGGCGACCACTGGGTCTTTGTCGGCGAAGTCCTCGACGGCGCCGTCGAAGAGGACCGGCTGCCGCTCGTCTTCCACCGGCGCCGGTACCGGGAGCTCGGCTAACTCGCGGTCGCGAGCCGGTCGCGGAGGCCCGTAAGGAGCGGATAGAGCCCTTCGGCGCTTTTGACCGCACTCGTATCCAGCCCAAACTCGCGGCGAGCGAGAAGGAATGGGTGGAGCTGCTCCCCGCCGGCCGAGCCATGGCCTCCGACCTGGTTCTCAAAGTTGACCTGGCGACCTTCGTGATAGCGGCCGAAGACCACCAGGTCGCCCGAATGCTGGAAAGAGTTGAGGCGGCTCAGCTGAGCTCCGATCACGTCGGGATCGTCCAGCCCGGCGAGCAGCTGGCGAGGGTTGGCGAGGCGGCCTTCGCCCGTTACGTAGACGTCGCGATCGCCGTCTCGGAGCATGACAAAGCCGATGCGTTCGAGGCCGGCCAGGCGCTCGACAAGCCCAGGGAACCGGCGGTCGATCTCCGGCCCCTGGAGCCGCCCCGGCAGGTCCCGGAAGTAGACGTGCCCAAGCCCGCCGGAGTAGGTGATGACGACCCGCCCGGCCGCCGGGTTCTCCAGGCCGAACCGGCCGCCCTTGAACTCCTGCACCTGGTGGCCGGGAAGCCACTCGGCCAGGATGCCGCCCAGCTGGCGCCCATCCTTACGGACGAAGGGCTCGGTCTCGACCTGGCCGTGATCGGAGAGGACGACCAGCTCGTAGCGGTCCCGCGCACGGCGCGCCGCGAGCCGGATCGTGTGGTCGACGTGGCGCAGGATACGCAGGCTCTCCGGGTGCTCCGGGCCGAAAGCGTGCGCCGCCTCGTCGAAGGTGTAGTAGCAGGCATAGATGACGGGCAAGCCCTCTTCGATTGCCTGCAGCAGAGCGAACCGGGTCAGATGATGGACGACCACCTCGTGGTAGAGGTCGGCGATCACGTAGTTGCCGGCCGCTCTCCCGCCGCGAAGGCGCGCTTTGAGATAAGCGCCCGTGATCATCGCCACCGACCAGCCGCCGTGGCGGATCCAGTAATAGAGCGTCACCGGATTGGTCAGGAAAGGCAGGATGACCTTGCGGTTGACGTCGGTGTGGCGCTCCTCGTAGGCAGGGCCGAAGCGGTCCTGGTCCCCGGCTGCGTAGAGGGCGGCGATGCAGCAGCCGCCTCTGGTCAGGGGCTCGCGCCCCTGGAAGTACTTGCCGGCCACCTTGTGGAAGGTCGAACCGCTGCCGAAGCCGACCAGCAGGTCACGCTCCTTGTCCCACCAGCGGTAAGAAGGGATCTCGTCGTTGTCGCCGTAGAGAATCCCGGCCTGCGCAAAAGGCGTGGTCGAGGGCACGCCGCAGCGGTAAGGAAGCGCTTCGTAGCCATCCTCCACGAGCATCCGGCTGATGAACGGCATCTGGCCCGCGGCCACCGCGCGCAGGAGGTTGGCGTGGCTCAACCCATCGACGTGGATGACGATCAGACCTCGCCCCACGCCGGCAGTTAAGCGGAAACCGCCGGCCCGCGCGCGTCCGGGCCGCTGTCAGCGGTTCGGGGTGCGCCGGTGTCCGCGAGCGTTGCGGTTCCGAACCAGCTCGGCGTCTGCCCGGGCCAGTAGCGCCGGACCCCGCTCTGCCGGGCCCTTCAAGGCGGCCAGGCCGAAGCTGAACGTGAGGCCGGTACTGGCGCCCGACCGGCGGGCGTCCTCCAGGATCCGCCGCGCGTCCGCCGGGGAGGCGCCGGGCAGCACACAGACGAACTCGTCACCCCCATACCGGAACACGACGTCTTCAGCGCGGAGCCGTTGGCCCAAGGACGCGGCCGCGGCTTTCAGCAGGGCGTCGCCGGCGGCGTGTCCCTTGGAGTCGTTGATGCTTTTCAGGCCGTCCACGTCAACAAAGGCGACAGTGAGAGCCGCGCCGAGGCGGCGGGCCCGCGCCACCTCCCGCTCGAGGGTAGCCAGCCCGGCCGCTCGCCGCATGACGCCTGTCAATTCGTCGAAGGCGACCTTGTCGCGGAGCAGCTCCAGCTCGGTCCCGCCCAGGGCCGCGAGCCGGTCCGGCTCGATGCCCAGCTCAGCGGCGAGAGATTGGATCGCGAGAGCCTGGCGGCGCCTCCCAGCCGCCGCCAGGGTTCGGGCCAAAAGCAGCAACCAGATCACGAGCAACAGCGGCAGGACCGCGAGCGTGACTGCCAGGTTGGCCGGGAGGTTCGGCAAAGCGATCGGAAGTGGCGGGAGGTTGATCCCGGCCCGGACGCGGAGCGGCGGATCGTCGAGGCGCGGCTGCGCCGGTGCGATCGCCAGTCCCCCGCCCGCCAGCCCCGCCTGCGGTTGAATCGCGACGGACGCGGCAGGGGCGCCGCCGATCACGACGAAGGCGCCCGGAATGGCCGGCGCCGCTCTCGGCACGGCCCCCCTGACGGTCGGTGTGGTCTGTGTCGTCTGTATCGTCTGTGTCGCCGGGGGCGTCGATGTCGATCGGGGCTGAGGGGGTTGCACCACTGGATTCGGGGTCGGGGTCGGGGCCGGGGTCGGCGTCGGGCCGGGACCGGTCACCGGCGACCTGGGAGGAGGATTTTGGCGGTCACGGCTCTGGGTCGCGATCCTGAAGGCCCGGGAGCTCGGATTCTGGTTGCCGCGCTGCTCCCTGCCCTGGTGGCCGTCGTTGCCCTTCTCCCCGCCTTGGGCCCGGTGCTGGGAACCATTGGAGCTTCCCTGCTCGTGCTGGGAGTTCCCCTTTCCGTGATGCTCCGAGGAGTCGGCCAGGGCGAGGACAGGCGCCGCGAACAGGGACAGCCCGGCCAAGCCGGTGGCGAGGATGAGACGGACCAGAACGACTGCCACCTGTAGAGATAAACAACGGGGAATCCCCCTCTCTTGCGTGGGCGGCCCAAGATCCTCTCCGCCCGAAACCGGTCCCTCAGGTCGCCGTCCAGGCGCCTCAAACGACTCCGCCATACTGGCGTCGTGACCACCCCCTCCAGGCCCGACGTGATCGTGGTCGGCTCGGGGTCGGGCGGGGGCGTGGTCGCGAGCCGCCTCTCCGAGGATCCCGCCCTTCGGGTCCTCCTGCTGGAGGCCGGGCCGGATTTCCCCGACCTCGGGAGCGTGCCAGATGCGGTCCTCCACTGCCGCCTCGGGAGCGGCGTCAACGAGCTGGACTGGGACTACCTGGACCGGGGCGCCCGCTCCGCGCTGCCCCGGGGGCGGCTCGTCGGCGGCAGCTCGAGCGTGAACTCGACGTTCGCCCTGCGGGGCCAGCCCGAGGACTACGATGCCTGGGCCGCGCTCGGCGCGCCGTCGTGGACCTGGGACGAGTGCCTGCCGTACTTTCGTAAGCTGGAAACCGACGAGGACTACGGTGTCCGCGCTTACCACGGGTCCAGCGGTCCGATCCATGTCCGTCGTCATCCTCTCGACGACTTCCAGCAGGCGGTTCTAGAAGCCTGCCTGGAAGCGGGCCACCCGCGTCTCGACGATCTTAACGAACCCGGCGGAATTGGTGCCGGTCCACTCCCGCGCAACCTCGACGCCGAGGATCGTCGCCAGAGTGTCCTGATCACCTACCTCGCCCAGGCTCGCCAGCGGCCCAACCTGGAGATCCTGGGAGGCGCGCTCGTCGACACCCTGCTGATTACCGCCGGGCGCGCGACCGGGGTCCGCCTCGCCTCCGGGGAGGAGATCGTGGGCGGCCGCGTGGTCCTCGCCGCTGGCGCCTACAACTCGCCGCAGCTGCTGCAGCGCAGCGGAATCGGTCCCCGTGAGTTCCTCGCCGCGGCCGGGATCGACGTCGTCCAGGAGCTGCCGGGCGTCGGGCGCCACCTGCTCGACCACGCCTCGACGCTGGTCGCCCTGGACACCGGCCGCAAGGCTCCCTCGGGCTTCATCCCGATCGGCCCGAGCTGCAAGCTGCGCACGCGCGGTGGGCTCGCCGTCGACGACGTCAAGTTCACGTTCGTATTCGGCGAGCTGTTCGCGATGCCGGGGCTGTCCGGGCTCTACGTGGAGGTCAGCAACTGCACTTCCGAGGGCGAGGTCCGGGTGCGGTCCCGAGAACCCGAGGCCGAGCCGCACATCGCGCATCGCTTCTTCTCGGATCCGGCCGACCTCGACCGGGCGCTGGGCGGAACGCTGGCCGCTATCGAAGTCGCCCGCGTCATGGCCGACAGCATGCGCTGCGAGCAGCTCCTGCCCGATGCGCAGATCGCGCGCGACCCGGAGGCGGTACGCCAGCACATCCTCGATTTCCACGCCACCGACTACCACCCGTGTGGGACCTGCAAGATGGGAGCCGAGTCCGATCCGCTGGCTGTGGTCGACGACCATTGCCGGCTGCGCGGGATTGACAATCTTTACATCGCCGACGCATCGGTTATGCCGACCGTGCCCCGCTGCAACATCAACGTGCCGACGATGATGGTCGGCGAGCGGGTCGCGGATTACGTCCGAGCCGAGCTCTAGCGCCTGACCTAGAGCGAATCAGCGCGAGGCCGAAACCTGGCTCGCGGCGGCCTGCCGGAGAACCTCCGCCTTGTCGGTGCGCTCCCAGGGCAGATCGAGGTCATCGCGGCCGAAATGCCCATAAGCCGCCGTCTGGCGGTAGATGGGCCGGCGCAGGTCCAGGTGATGGATGATGGCCGCCGGGCGGAGGTCGAAATGGGCCCGAAGCAGCCGCAGGATGTCCGCCTCCGGGATCGTGTTGGTGCCGAACGTCTCCAGCGCGATCGAGGTCGGGTGCGCGCGCCCGATCGCATAAGAAAGCTGCACCTCGCAGCGCTCGGCCAGGCCCGCCGCGACCAGGTTCTTGGCGACATAGCGCGCTGCGTACGCGGCCGACCTGTCGACCTTGGAGGGGTCCTTCCCGCTGAACGCGCCACCGCCGTGACGGGCGACGCCCCCGTAAGTGTCGACGATGATCTTGCGGCCGGTGAGGCCGGCGTCGGCCGACGGACCGCCCAGCTCGAAGCGGCCGCTTGGGTTGACCATGATTTTGGTTGCGGAGTCGACCATCCCGGCCGGCAGCACTTTGTCGATCACCTGCTCGCGCACGCCGCGCTCGATCTCCTCGTTCGTGACACCCGCGGCGTGGTGCGTCGAGACCACAATCGCCTCGATTCGCCGCGGTTTGCCGTAGGCGTACTCGACAGTGACCTGGGCCTTGCCGTCGGGCCGCAGCCAGGGCAGCGAACCTTCGTGGCGAGCCTGCGCCAGGCGCCGCGTCAGCCCGTTGGCGAGCGAGATCGTGAGCGGCATCAGCTGGGGCGTCTCGGTGCAGGCAAAGCCGATCATCATTCCCTGGTCACCCGCGCCCTGGAGCTCGAACGGGTCATCGTCGAGGTCACCGGTCCGCTCTTCGAGCGAGTGGTCGACACCCGCCGCGATGTCGGGTGACTGCTCCTTCAAGTAGACGGAGATGTTGGCGTGATCAGCGTCGAATCCGAGCTGCTCGCTCGTGTAGCCGATTCCACGAATGGTGTCGCGGATCGCCCTCTGGATGTCGATGTCGGCGCTCGTCGTGACTTCGCCGATCACAACGCAGAATCCCTTGGTGATCGCGGTTTCGCAGGCCACGCGCGCGTCTGGGTCAGCGGCGAGAAGGGCGTCGAGAATCGCGTCGGAGACCTGGTCGCAGACCTTGTCCGGATGACCCTCGGTCACCGATTCGGACGTGAGGAGGTAGGCGGGAGAGCTGCTGAAGGAGGTCATCGACCCCCGGGAGTTTACAGCCTCGCGTAGTTTGGACCCCAAGGTGCGAGCTCTCGCCGGCCGCCGTCCCGGGGCCTTCGCGATCGCCGTTACGGGCGCCCTGATCGCCCTCGTCCTCGCCAGCCGGGTGGTGGCCGCGGGCTTGCCCTCAGCGCCGCGCCTGCTGCTTACCGCCGCCGTCGGCGCGATCGAGCTGCTGGGCGCCGTCGTCATCGTGAGCGCCCTCGGTTGGTGGCGGGAGATCGGCTTCACCCGGCCCTCGGAATGGCGGCGGCCGTGGGCGCTGGCCCTGCTCCTGCTCCCGGTCGGCATCGGCCTGGGCGACCTCGTCCACGCCGGTACGCGAGCGCCGCTCGGAATCGGGCTGCTCCTGGCCGGCCTGGCACTCGGCGTCGGGTTCACGGAGGAGACTTACTTCCGCGGCATCGTGCTGAGGGCGCTCGTCACGCGCGGCCGGGTCGCCGCGGTGATCGCCTCCGCCGCGCTCTTCGGGCTGGCCCACGTCACCAACCTGTTCGCGCCCGCGGCGGCGCCGGGCGCGGTCGCCTTTCAGGTCGCGGTCGCGGGACTGGTCGGCGTGATCCTGGCTTCGGTCCGGCTGCTTATGAACGGGATCTGGCCGGTGATCCTGGCGCACGCTTTGATCGATTTCACCGGCTTCCTGATCCTCTACCCGAGGATCACGCTGATCGAGCCGCCGGCGCCGGCCGTGGTGCTGGCCGTGGCCGTTTATGGCGGGCTCGCGGTTGGCGGCCTGGTCCTGGTCCGCCGGCTGCCTCCGGGCTAGTCGCGGCCTCTAGTCGGTGGCATCTTCGGCGGCCTCGCCGTGCTTCACGATGTCGCCGGGTTGGAAAAGGATCCGCTCCAGCGTCTCCCGCCAGGTGGGCATCCGCCGGAGCAGGAACTCCAGATCCATGCCGAAATGCTTGAACTCTTCGTGCTGCGCGTTTTGCATGATCGCCCGTGCCTCAGCGTCTTTCTCCAGGGAGATGCGCTGCTCGTACCAGCCGATCGCCTCCGCCTCCTCCGTCAGGGAAGCGAGGAGCCGGGCCCGGGTCCTCGTCTCCTGGCTCAGCTCTCCAGCCGGTTCGTGATATTGATCGAATCCCATTTTCATAAGCCTATCGACACCGGGATTGGCCAGCCGAATCTAGCGGGGGCGCTGCTGGTGCTCGATCTGCTTCGCGATGTGGCGGTCGATGTCCTGCCAGCGGCGCACGACGATGTCGAGGTGCTCGGGCTGGCTCAAGATCAGGAAGCGCTCGGCCCGGACCGCTTCGACGACCCTCTCCGCCACCTCAGCGGCATCCACCACCCGGTCTGGCACCGCCGTCGGTCCGTCGATCCCTGCAGCGACCCCGGTCAGGCGCGCGTTCTCCGCGAGGTTGGTGCTGACGTATCCCGGGCAGAGCACGGACACGCCGATGCCCTTGGGCCGCAAGTAGAGCGCCAGGCCCTGGGAGAAGCCGACGACGCCGAACTTCGAGGTGTCGTAGGGGATCGTCAGAGGGTTATGGGCCACCAGGCCGGCGAACGATGCCGTGTTGACGAAGTAGCCGTTGCCCCGCTCCAGGAAATGGGGCAGGAAGGCGCGCACGCCGCGGATCGGGCCCAGCAGGTTGATGCCGAGAATCCATTGCCAGTCAGCCATGGGGACGCTCTCCAGCGGCCCCCCGGCGACCACGCCGGCGTTGCTCATGAGCAGGTCGACCTGGCCCATTGCGGCGATCGAGTCGCGGGCGAGGATGTCGACGTCTGAATCCCTGGAAACGTCGGTCCGGATGCCGATCGCGCGGCGGCCGAGACTTCCGATCTCGCGGACGGTCTCGGCCGTCCGGACTTCGTTCAGGTCGGCCACCACGATGTCCGCTCCCTGCCGCGCCATGGCCAGAGCGCAGGCCTTGCCGATACCGCTTGCGCCGCCCGTGACGACCGCGACCTTACCCGCCAGCTCCATCGCGGCTCGAATCATGACAAACCCCGGCGAACTACGTTCGCCGAGCGCCACGCTGGCACTTATAGCTACAGGCCAACTAGCAGGATGTGTTAGCTTCTCCCGGTCAATCCAGCCTGAGCTGACCTCTCCACGCGCCGCTCCTTGCTCGGGCCCTTCCGATGGAGGAAAAGCAGGCGCATGGTCCAGATCGTTCGACTCTTGGTGCTTGCCGCAATCGCAGTTCTTGCATCGCTCCCGTTCCATCACGGGAGCCCGCCCGACAGCCGCGACAGCTGCTGGCGCAGAGCCCAGCCTACAGCCGGCTTCCGAATGCAGCGAGCCCGCCCGACGCCAGCCGTACCCCGGCGAGGAGCTCAGCTGCCGCCGTAGCCGTCGGAGCCTGCGGGCGGGCCTCTGCCGGCCTTCCAGTCCGCGGGGTTTAGATGTCCTGGATCAGCTGCGGGATGGAGCCGGAGTAGGTCGCGCTTGTCAGCCCGATCGGGCTCCGGGGCCGTCGACTGGGCCGAGCGCGTGGCGAGGTGCGAGTCGAGCTTCAACCCGAGGGCGTACAACCAGTCGAGCGGCGCCTCCGGACTATTCCAGTTCCTGCCTTCCACCTGGGCCGGAACGCCCTCCGCGAGCCAGTCGGCCTTCGACCCGGTGGCGAATACCAAAGCGGCGGCCTGGGAATACCAGCGCTCAGGCGGGGGCGCCTGGTCGTGTAGGTAGCGGAGCTACCCTTCAGGATTGGTGGAGGCGATCAGACGGGACCTGGAGGCATACCTTCGGGTGGCCTGGACGCGCCCTCACCTGGTGGTCGGCGAATTGGAGCCGATCGCTGAAGGGCACTCCGGCTTCACCTACTGGGTCGACATCGACGCCCAGGACTACGCGATCCGACTCTCGCCGCCCGGCGCCCGCCCGGCCGGCCCGGCCGACGTGGCCAGGCAGGGCCGGATCATGGGGGCATTGCATGCCGCCGGCCTGCCGACCCCGGCGATCCCGGCGCTCTCCGCCGACCCGGTCATCGACGGCCGGCCCTTCGTCCTCATGGAGCGGGTCGCGGGTGACCGGATCGAGGTCGTGGTGACCCAACAAGCCCCGCGCGATCTGGGGGCGGGCGCGGTGGCGACGCTGAAACGTCTGCACGCCCTGCCGATCGACGGGAGCGGCATCGGCGGCGAGGACCCGGTGCCCCTGCGGGGCGAGATGACGCGCTGGGCCTGGCTGATGGAGCGAGCGGCGCCCGACCTGACCGGTCGCGCGCCGGAGTTCGGTGGACTGCTGGCGGCGGAGGTGCCGGCCGAGCGGCCGCCGACGCTGGTGCACGGCGACTACCACATGGGCAACCTGCTCTTCAAGGGCGCCGAGGTGGCCGCTGTCCTGGACTGGGAGATCGCCGAAATCGGCCAGCCCCTGGTCGACCTCGGCTGCCTCTGTGTCATGGTGGCCCGGCGACGGTTCGAGGGCGGCACCGCACCGGGCGGCAGCCTGGACCTGGAGGTCGACGACTTCGTGGAGCTCTATGACGCCGAGCCGGAGGAGATGCGCTGGTACCTGGCGCTGAGCCTCTACAAGTACGCGGCCATCCTTGGGTACAACCTGATGCTGCACCGCAAAGGCCGCCGGCCGGATCCGATGTATGAGACCGACGCGATGGCACGGACGATTAGCGGCATGATTGACGACGGGATCGCACTTGTGGCGACCAAGGGGGTTTGACCGCATGGCCTGGGATTTCGAAACCGACCCCGAGTTTGAGAAGAAGCTCGCCTGGATGCGCGAGTTCGTGAAGGAGGAGATCTACCCCCTCGAGGTGATCGCGTCGGAGGTCGACGACGGCCAGTTCCTGCGACTGATCCGGCCCCTCCAGGAGGAGGTCAAACGGCAGAAGCTGTGGGCTACCCACCTGCCGCCTGACCTCGGCGGCCAGGGCTACGGCCAGGTCAGGCTCGGGCTCATGCACGAGATCGAGGGCGCCAGCCAGTGGGCTCCAATCGTGTTCGGAAACCAGGCGCCCGACTCCGGCAACTCGGAGGTGCTGGCGCATTTCGGATCGGCCGCCCAGAAGGAGAAGTGGCTCTACCCGCTGCTGGAAGGCAAGGTTCGGTCCTGCTTCTCGATGACTGAGCCCAACACCCCCGGCTCCGACCCTACCCAGCTGTCGACCACCGCCGTCCTGGACGGCGACGAGTGGGTGATCAACGGGCACAAGTGGTTCAGCAGCAACGGCATGATCGCCGACTTCCTGATCGTGATGGTGGTGACCGACCCTGACGCCGCCCCCTACGAGCGGGCGTCAATGATCTTGGTCCCCACCGACACGCCCGGCGTGAAGCGGCTGCGCAACATCCCGACGATGGCCGGCGAGCACGAGCGGTTCGGCTACGGCCACGCCGAGATCCTCTATGAGAACGTGCGCGTGCCCAGGGAAAACCTGATCGGCCGCCGCGGCGAGGGCTTCAAGATCGCCCAGGCCCGGCTCGGGCCCGGCCGGATTCACCACTGCATGCGCTGGCTGGGTGTCAGCCGGCGCGCGTTCGACATGCTCTGCGAGCGGGCGCTGCAGCGTCAGGCGTTCGGCGGCAAGCTGGCTGAGAAGCAGACGGTCCAGAACTGGATCGCCGACTCGGCGGCCGAGATGCAGGCAGCGCGCCTCATGACGCTGCACGCGGCCTGGATGATCGACAAGCAGGGGCCCGGCGCGGCGCGCAAGGAGATCGCCCTCATCAAGTTCTTCGGCGCCAAGGTGCTGCACGATGTCATCGACCGGGCGATCCAGGTGCACGGCTCGCTCGGCTACTCGGCCGACCTGCCGCTGGAAGAGATGTACCGGCACGCCCGCGCGGCGCGCATGTACGACGGGCCCGACGAAGTGCACCGGCAGTCTGTGGCGCGCTACATCCTGGGCGGGTATACCTCGCCTGAGGGGATCTGGCCGCGCGATCACATCCCGACCCGCAAAGAAGCAGCCCGTCGGAAGTTCGCGGAGCTGCTGGAGCACCACACCGCGAACCTGTGACACGGCCTTCGATCACGCGCGATGGCCCACCACAGCCCCTCAACTGGGGGGCTTCGCCCCCCCGGCGCCGCCGGCGTCAGGTCTTCGGGGCGGGGGGGGGGGGGGGGGGCCGGGGGGGGGGGCCCCGGCGG
>CATPBK010000101.1 GCA_955652705.1 Candidatus Dormiibacterota bacterium
ATGCGGACATGTGCAATCTCTCGGCGCCGGCGGGGGACAGCCTGGCGTCAATTCCCCACAAGCTGGAAGTGCACGAACGGCACTGCGAGGCCGTCGGCCGGGACCGCCGAGAGATCGCCGTCACCTACAAGAGCGTCATGGTCGTGGCCGCGAGCGAGGCCGCAGCCCGACAGGCCTGGGACGGCTACCGCGCTCCTCGCGGTCTACCGCCAGAGTCACCGGCATTAGTCGGCACCTCCGAGCAAGTGGCGCGGCAGGTTGCGGCCGTCCTCGACGCCGGCGTGGACGAGGTGATTGTCGATGTGCCTGAGGCCCATGATCCGGACATGATCCGTGACGCGGGCAAAGCCCTGGAGATGGCGGCGCAGACCGCACACACGCTTTAACGGAGGTGCAGAAATGAGCCAAAGACCGTCTGAAGCAGCGTTCCTCGAGGCGGAAGCGCAAGTCTTCGCCGGCTACTCGTTGACGCCGCGAACGCGCCGCATCGAGTTGGAGAAGCCGGCCCTGGCGCTACGCGCAATCGAGCTCGGCTCGGGTGAGCCCGCGTTGTTTTTGCACGGCGGCGGTCTATGCCCAGCGCACTGGGCATCGCTGATGTCCCGCCTGCCTTCGCTGCACAAGTTCGCGATCGACATGCCGGGCCACGGCGCCTCGCAGGGCGTCGACTACCGCGGGGTGGACCTGCGTCCCTGGTACAGGAACTTGCTTACCGGCTGCCTCGACCAGCTGGGGCTCGACTCTGCCCACATCATCGGCCACTCCATGGGCGCCATGTTCGGGATGTGGCTGGCGCTTGACGCGCCGGAGCGGGTGCGGTCGTTGGTCGCCCTGGGGACGCCGGCCGTCGCCTTCGGCGAAGGCGACCTGGGCGGTATGAAAATGATGGCGCTGCCCGGAATTGGCCGGCTCATGCTGTCGATGCCGCAGCCAATGTTCATGTACCGCCGAATGGTTGCGAGCTTTCTCGGGCGTCACGCGGTCGACACTGCTCCTGAGCCGCTCATCCGAGCAACCTACCTCGGTACGCGGGGACCTTTTTTCGCAAAGACGCTCTCCACCTTTCTGGGCGAGCTTGTCCGTGGCCTAACCGCGGAACCGCAGCGCTACGCTCTCAGCGCCGGCGAGCTGGCCCGCATCGACAAACCGGTGCTCATCATCTGGGGCCAGGCGGAGGACGGCGTGTACATGTCCATCGCCGAGGCAAGGAAGAAGGCGGCCCTCATTCCAAATGCGCGCTTCGAGGTCCTGCCAGGCGGCCACGAGCCGTGGCTCGACGACCTGCAGCCTTGTGCGGAGCTCGTCTCGGCCTTCCTTTCGACCAGGACGTCGGACGCTTCCTCACCAGCTCGACACCCGGCTTCTGGACGAACCTGAGAACTGCCTTCCGTGTTTTGACGTCGCGCGGGGTATATGCAGCGTTTTAAGCGGATGAGGATGAGGTGGCTGCCTCTTCGCGCTCAAGAACCGCCAAGGTCTGCATGAACCATTTGCGGAAGGTTTCGGCGGTGCCTCCATTCAGCCGCATCGCCACCGGGCCGATCACGCGAAACGGTCCTTTGAACCCCATTTCCACATGGATATGGACCTTGCTGCCACCGCCTTCACGGGGCCGCACCCGCATCTCCCAGATCGATCCGTCGGCCATCACTGTGGCAGCGGCCGTAGTGGCGCGGACGACGCCATCGTCGGTCCACTCGTACTTGTACCGATGGTGCACTGGAGACGTACCTTCCTCGGTTTCGGCTGTGTGATCGCCAAGCGAAAAAACTTTGTACTTGCTGCGAGTGATACTCGGCCAGAGATCCGGCCGCCGGTCAGAGAAATCGGTAGCGGCCGCGAGAAGGCGCTCCGGTGAGACGCTCGTCTCCACGTCGACGTCATAGATCGCCCGCTTGTCCATGGCTCATCCCTCCTTCAGGTTGGGACGGACGCCAGTTGCGGGCTGAGACGCCGACCGACTGGCACTCCGCTGATCACGGCCCGGAGCTCCCCTTCAATCTCGGATTGGGTGATCGACCTGTCGAGAAGTCCACCCAGGACAACCCGCCTCACCGATCGAGCCACTGCGCGCAGGTCGCGGTCGTCCGCGTCCGGCAAGGCAAGGCTCAGCGTCTGCACGAAGTTCTCAAGCCCTACGTTGATGCCCGCCTCGAGTCGAGACATGAACTCCTCGGCACCCAGCTCAAGGGCCGCCTGCAAGGCCGGCCTGATAAATGAGACCTGGCCGCCAAAGAAGTAGATGAACGCCTCCCCCGCTGCGCGCGGATCGGACTCTTTGAGGTGACCGTAGCGCGCCTTGAATTCCAGGCAAATCCGCTCGTGTGCCTCCTGATCCATGCCGAAGAGCACAAGAGCGCGCTTGCTGGGAAAGTAGTGGTAGAGCCCACCCAGGCTCAGGAAGGAAGCGGCCGCCGCTTGGCGCATGGTCAGGGACCGCGCGCCGTACTTCTCGATCAGGGGTCCTACGGCGTCCCAGATCTCCCGCCTGCGCTGAACACGGTCCTCGGGTGGCCGGCCGGGTTTTCCGAACATTTCGCCCCTTCCCGCTGATCAATAGGCCAACCCCTTGCGGAGATTGGCAGACGCGCCCAGCCTAGCCCCGACGGGGACGCGGCGGGACTTGACTGCCGAGTTTTCCGAACACCGCCCTGGATTCGGTCTTGTTCCAGAAGGAGGAGCGATGGCCATTGCACCCGAGAAGATCGTCGTGGAGCCAGGCAGCGGACGGGTGATCTCGGTCCCCGGCGTAGAGGCCACCTTCAAGGTGCAGGGGGATCAGACCTCGGGCGCCTTCTCCATCGCGGAGATCGTCTTGCTGCCCGGGAGCTTCACGCCTCCTCACGTTCACCAGAAGACGGATGAAGTCTCCTACATCCTGGAGGGCGAGCTGGGGGTGATGGTGGCCGAGGAAGAATTCCAGGCTGCCGCTGGGTCATTCGTCGTCAGGCCGAAGGGCGTGCCCCATGCCCTTTGGAACCTCACCGATCGGCCGGTCAGGCTCCTCGACATCTACACGCCGGCAGGGTTCGAAGGCTGGTTTGTGGAACTGGCCCGGCTTTTCTCGGCCACCCCGCCCCCGACGCTGGAGCAGCTGGCTGAAGCGGGGCGTCGCTACGACGTGATCCTCGTGCCTGAGCTGGTCGCGCCGCTGATGCAGAAGTACGGGCTCGAGTTGCCGATTCCAGGTTCACCGTCGTGAGCACAATGTGCTGATAAGGAGGAGCCATGGCCACCGCACCTGAGAAGATCATCGTGGAACCAGGCAGCGGACGGGTGGTCCCGCTTGCCGGGAACGAGGTCACCTTCAAGATTCAGGGCCAGCAGACATCGGGCGCTTTTTCGAGCGTCGTCTACGTGATGCGGCCCGGGATGTTTGTACCTCCCCACCTCCACGAGAAGGCAGACGAGGTCGCTTACGTCCTGGAGGGCGAGCTTGGGGCGATGGTTGCAGGCCGGGAATTCCAGGCCGGCGCCGGCTCGTTCGTGGTCAGGCCCAGGGGCGTGGCTCATGCTCTCTGGAACGTCACCGATCGGCCGGTCAAGTTCCTCGACCTCTATACGCCGGCCGGAATGGAGGCGGCGTTTGAAGAACTGTCCAAACTGCTCTCCGCCCGCGAGCCACCGAGTCTCGAGCAGATGTTTGAAGCAGGTCGGCGCCACGACACGATCTATCTGCCTGAGCTGGCGCCGCCGCTGATGCAGAAGTACGGCCTCCAGATGCCAGGCGCCAGCACCCGCTGACAACCCGCCCCCGGCCAGCTCTGGCCGACTTGGACAAGCTGCGCTTGACCTGGTCGGATAGGCTGCAAAATACCGCCAGCTGAAGGCTGGCCAGCTCGACTTGACGGGGGTAGCGGGATGATCAGCCCTTACAGCGCAGTCGGCCTCATACCAACAGTCAGAGGGATCCGCCGGCGGGAGGACATCAAGATCAACCTTGAGCATCTCGCCCATCTGTTCAAGGCGGCTTCCTGGCTCTCGAGCCTCGACCTCCCGGTCCGCCTGATCGCGATCCCGGAGGGTGCCCTGCAGGCGTTCAACGACGAGGTGCTGGACCTCGACCACGTTGAGTTCGCCCGTACCTGTGCCATCGACATTCCGGGCGAGGAGACCGAAGTGCTAGGCAGACTGGCGCACCAGTACGACGCGTTCGTGGTGGCGCAGGCCAAGGCCCGTCATCCTGAGGTGAAGGACCGCTTCTTTAACGTCGGTTTCATCATCAACCCCGCGGGCGAGGTCATCCTGCAGCACTACAAGGTCTCGCCGCTGTTCCCAGTCGAGCACTCCGTGTGCCCGCACGACATCTACGACTGGTGGATCGAGAGGTACGGACGCAGTCTGGACGCATTCTGGCCGGTGGTGGACACCGAGATCGGCCGGCTCGGAATCATGATGGCCAACGAGGGTTCCTATCCCGAGAACGCTCGTGCTCTGGCGCTGAACGGCGCCGAAGTCGTTTATCGCGCCTCCTACCCACATCCGGCCACCGGCAACGAGATGTTCGAGATACAGAGCCGGGCGCGGGCGCTCGACAACAACATGTACGTGGTGGCGCCCAACATGGGCACGTACTACCTCTTTCCTGAGGAGACGACCCCGATCGACACCTTCGGAGGCCGCTCGTTTGTCATCGATTACAAGGGTCGGATCGTCGGCAAGCAGGAGTATGGGGCGGGTTCGACCTACGTGTCAGGCGTGATCGATATCGAAGCGCTCCGCGATCACCGCGCCCGCGCTCAGTGGGACAACTGGCTCAAGGACCTGCGCACGGAGCTCTACCAGCTCCTCTACGAGCAGCCGATCTATCCCAAGAACCTCTATCTCAAGCGCAAGCCGATGAAGCATGCGGAGTACCGGAAGAAAGTGATCGAGCCCCAGATCAAGCTTCTGCAGGACCGCGGCGTCTGGGCCAAGCCGAGCCGCTGAAATCAGGCCTGGCCTGGCCGCCTCTGCTGGCCGGCCGCGGCGATGGCGTCCCACACCCGCTCCGGCGTGAGAGGCATGTCGATGTGCCGGATGCCCAGGTGTGACAGCGCGTCCACCACGGCGTTCTGGACCGCCGGGGTCGATCCGATCGTCCCGGACTCGCCGATCCCCTTGGCACCCAGTGGATTGTTCGGGCTGGGCGTCTCGGTCGTCGCCGTCACCACCTCGGGGATCTCACCGATGCTGGGGATCTGATAGTCGAGCATCGAGGCCGTGCGCGGGGTGCCCTGGTTGTCGAACACGACCTCCTCGAGCAGCGCCTGCCCGATGCCTTGCGCGATGCCGCCGTGGACCTGACCCTCGGCGAGCAGCGGGTTGATGATGCGGCCGCAGTCGTCGACCGCGAAAAAGCGGGCCACGCGCGCGTCCCCAGTCTCCAGGTCGACCTCGACCACGGCGCAATGGGCCCCGAAGGGGTAGCTGCCGTCTCCCGCGAAGTCGGCCTCGGCGGCGAGGCCGGGCTCCATCCCGTCGGGGAGGTTCTTGCGGTCGCCGGCGGCGGCGACCAGTGACGCCCACGAGAGCGAGCGCTCAGGGACGCCGGCCACCCCGACCGTCCCGGCGACGAAGACAATGTCCTCGGGGCTGGCCTCGAGAAGGTGCGAAGCCAGGTCGCGCGCCTTCTGACGCACCTGCTGAGCGGCCTGGTGCACCGCGGAGCCGCCGTGCTGCATGGAGCGCGAGCCCACTGTGCCCGTGCCGCGCTCGACTGCGTCGGTGTCGGAATGGATGACGAGCACCGAGTCGAGCGGCAGGCCCAGCTGCTCGGCCGCGATCTGGGCCAGCGAAGTCTCATGGCCCTGTCCGAACGAGGTGGTGCCGCAGCGCACGGTCGCAGTCCCGTCCGTCTCGATACGCACCGCTCCCCACTCCGGGCCGATTCCAACTGCAGTCACCTCGACGTAGACGGAGAGCCCGATCCCCAGCTGTAGGCGGTCGCCGCGCTCGCGGCGCCGTGCCTGCTCGGCGCGTAGCTCCGGGTAGGCGGAAATCTCGAGAAGCTTGTCGAGCGCCCTCTCGTACTCGCCCGAGTCGTAGGTCGCCCCGCCTGCCGTGGTGTGCGGGAAGCGATCGGGCGCGATCAGGTTGCGGCGCCTCAGCTCGGCCGGGTCGATGGCCAGCTCCACGGCCAGCATGTCCATCGCGCGCTCCACCATCGCGGCCGCCTCCGGCCGGCCGGCGCCGCGGTAGGCGGCCAGCGGTGTCGTGTTGGTAACGACGCAGTGAGCCTCGTAGGAGATCGCTGGGATCGCGTAGACGCCAGCCGCCATCTGCCCCGTGAGGAAGGGCAGCAGCGTCGCGATTCCCGGGTAGGCGCCGACGTCGGCAAGAACCCGGGCGCGCAGGCCGACCAGGTGGCCGTCGCGCGTGGCCCCCAGCTCCACTTGCTGCACCTGGCCACGCCCGTGCGTCATCCCGACCAGGTTCTCGGAACGGGTCTCGATCCATTTCACCGGCCGCCCGAGCTTTCGCGCGGCCGCGGCCACGACGATCAGCTCCGGCCGGGCTCCAGCCTTCGCCCCGAAGCCGCCGCCCATGTCACCGACGACCACACGGATGTCACCGTCGGCCATGCCTAGCGACGACGCCATCTCGGCGCGGAGCCCGAAGGGGGTCTGGCTGGTCGCCCAAACTGTGAGCCGCCCTGCCTCGGGCACCACCAGGATCGCCTCCGCCTCCATCGGCACCGGCGCCAGCCGCTGGTTCACGAAGCGGCCCTGGATCGTCACCTCGGCGGCAGCCAGAACGTCATCGTCGCCGCGGGGCGCGAAGTGGTTGGCCAGATTGGAGCCGTGGGAGGGGAACAGCAGGGCGGAGCCCGCCTGGCGGGCAGCTTCCGCATCGACAACGACCTCGAGCGGCTCGAGGTCGAGCCCGACCAGTTGGGCTGCGTCCGTGGCTGCCTCTGGACTCTCCGCGACCACCAGCGCCACCGGCTCGCCCACGAAACGTACCCGCCCGTCAGCAAGCGGAGGCCGCGCGAAGACCTCCGGCACCATCTGGAAGCCGACGCGGGCGGGAAGCCCCAGGTCGGCGGCAGTGAGCACAGCCACGACGCCAGGCGCCGCTGCTGCCGCGGCGACATCTACCGCCCGAATCGTTGCGTGGGCGAGGGTCGACCTCACGAATGCCACGTGAAGACAACGGTCCGGCTGGATATCGTCGACGTAGCGGCCGGCGCCCGTGATGAGGCGCGGATCCTCGCGCCGGCGGACGGCGTGACCGAGAATCGAGCCGGGAGCCAGTGTCTGCGTGGCAACCCGAGGTTAGCCCCTCTTCCGGCGCCGGCACAACCTCTGCGCCGCCGCTGGCCAGCGCTTGAGGACGAGCGCCACCGCGTCAAGGCGTAGGGACCGCTCGCACCCGCGCCCGCGGGACCATAGTCCCGGCCCGGACCCCAATGCCCATGTCAGCAAAGGCCCCTGTGGGGTTTACTCGCGTTCAGTGACTCTGGCCTGGCCAGTGGATTGGACTCGTGGGCGCAACAGCGAACCTGTCATCGACCTACGAAGCATCAGCTGTAGGCGAGGGCAGACTAATGCGCTGCACCACGTAACTTTTGAGATCGCTCCCGGTGAGCTCGCGTTCGTCACAGGTGTGAGTGGTGCCGGAAAATCCACGCTGCTCGGTGTCATCCACGGCGATCTGGAGCTCACCTCCGGGGTGGGATACGTCGGCGGTCATGAACTGCACGAGCGTCGCCACCTCGACCTTCCCCGTCTCCGGCGACGGGTGGCAATGGTTTACCAGGATTACCGCCTCCTGCCCCGCCTCACCGCCCTCGAGAACATCGTCTTCGCGGTGCGAGCAATTGAACTGCGCCTGCCTGCGACTGAGGCGATTCGACGCGCGCGGGCCCATCTGGAGGCGGTTGGGCTGGGGGACAAACATGACGCCTACCCAACCGAGCTGTCGGGCGGCGAGCAACAGAGGGTGGCGATCGCGCGGGCTCTGGCCTGCCGCCCCCGGATCCTGCTTGCCGATGAGCCCACGGGGAACCTGGATAAGGGAAATGCGTCGCAGGTGACCGGGCTCTTGGTGGAGATCGCGCGCAGGGGGACCGCGGTCCTGATTGCGACGCACGATCTGACTTTGGTCGGGCGTGAGGCCGGTCAGCATTTGCGGCTCGAGAATGGAAGCCACGCCAGCCCCTTGCACCTGGCTGAGAAGACCGGATGAAAAGCCCTCACCTACCGACCGGGGTCGTCCGGAAGAGGCCGCGCGCGATCGTCATGCGCAACCTGGTGGACCTGGTCGTCGCGGCCGGCTACCGCAACTGGTCGCGAAACCTGGCCGGGACGATCCCGGCACTGGCCTCGATCGCCCTGCTGATGCTGCTCGCCGGCGTCGGGGCGGTGATCGGGCTTGCCGTGGCGAACGTAACCGCCTATCAAGCAAACCAAGCCGCGACCCTTCACATCTACCTGCGCGATGACGCGGCCCAGGTCCAGGTAACAGCGCTGGAAGACAGCCTGCGTGGAGACAACCGAGTCCTTTCCGTTCTCTACGTCAGCAAGGCCGAGGCCCTCTCCCGGGCTCAACAGCGGCCCGGCATGGGCCAGCTGGTGAAGGCCTCAGGAGTGAACCCGCTCCCCGCCGGTTTTGACGTGCGGCTGCGCTCCCTGGACGACGTCCGGCCGGTGGCGGATTCGTTGCCGGCTTCGCCGGCGGTCGACCCGGATCATCCAAGCTCCTACGCGGCCGACACCTACCGTCGACTTCAGGTATTGGTCGGAACCGGCACGCTGGTCGGGGGCGGCCTGCTTCTCCTCCTCATCGGGATCGCGGCTTCGGTGACGGCCGGTTCGATCCGGAGCACGATGCTCGCGCGGCGGGCCGAGGTCGAGATCATGTGGCTGGTCGGCTCACGGCCATGGATGATCCGCGGCCCCTTCCTCGTCGAAGGCGCCCTGACCGGCGGGGCGGGGGCGGCCGTCGGGGGCCTGATGGTGATCGCGCTCGCCCTGGCGACGCTGCATGCGCAGGCCGCCGCGGTCAGCGCCTTTCTGCCTGGCGTCACCGATGCGGCGCTCGGCCTCTTGCTCGTCACGCTGGTCGGGGCGGGTATCGGCCTCGGTTCGCTGTCAGCGCTGGTCGGAGTCCGCGACCTCCGGCGTTGATGCGCGCCCGCCTGACACTCGCCGCGCTTGCACTCCTGTTCGGCCTGTTTGCTCAGCCCGCCGCAGCCGGCACCAGCAGCTCGGTCCCTGTGAGCTGTCCGTCCCCAAGTGCCTCTGCGTCGCCCGTGGCTTCCCCGCCGCCCTCGCCGAGCGCGGCGCCCGGGAACACCGCCGCGGACCTCTGCGCGCGGAAGCAATTGATCGACCAGGTTCGGCAGAAGCTCAGCGCGAACCTCGCGACAGCACTGGTCGTGCAGGACCAGCTCACGCAGTCGCTCACTGAAAACGAGAGCGAGCAAACCGCGCTCCGGAGCGAGATCACCAAAACGCATGAGCTGGTGGTTGCGTTGGACGGCGAGCTGAGGCGAATCGCTG
>CATPBK010000102.1 GCA_955652705.1 Candidatus Dormiibacterota bacterium
GAACACAAGACCACCATCCGGGCCTACGTCGAGCCCTACGAGCAGGCCTTCCTGGAGGACCTCGTCACCCTCCGCGTGCAGACCCCCGAGCACATGCCCCGCGCCACCGAGCACGTCCCCGGGATGATCGCCATGATCTCCCGGCTGCTGGAGACGGGGCATGCCTACCCGGCCGACGGCGACGTTTACTACCGGATCGCGAGCTTTCCGGCCTACGGCGAGCTGGCGCACCTCGACCGCTCGGGGCTCAAGGCCGGGGCACGGGTAAGTCAGGGGGGCAGGGGGAAGAAGGGCTCTCCCCGACCCCCGGAAGGGGGGCCTTCCCCCCAACGCCTCAGAGCGGACGACTACGACAAGGAGTCGGTGTCGGATTTCGCGCTCTGGAAGGGCGAGCAGCCGGGCGAGGCGGCGGTCGGCGCCGTCTGGGAGGCTCCCTTCGGCCGGGGCCGCCCCGGCTGGCACATCGAGTGCTCGGCGATGAGCCTCAAGTACCTGGGCCCGACGTTCGACATCCACGCCGGCGGCATCGACCTGCTCTTCCCGCACCACCAGAACGAGGTCGCCCAGTCGGAGGCCGCCAACGAGGCGCCCTTCGCGCGCGTCTGGCTCCACTCCGAGCACCTGGCCGACGCGACCGGCGCCAAGATGTCGAAGCGGCTCGGCAACGTCGCCACCCTGCGGGACCTCCTCGACGCCGGCCACGACCCGGTCGCCATCCGCTTCTTCCTGCTGGCCAGCGCGCACTACCGGCAGAAGCTCCGCCTCGACGAGACGGGGATTCGCGCCGCCGCCGAGCAGGTCCGCCGGCTGCGCGATTTCGCCGCTCGCGTCGACCGCTCGCAGCCTGCCAGAGCCGACGACCACTTCCTGGTCCAAGAGCTGGAGGACGCCCGCCATCACTACCGGGCGGCGCTTGATGACGACCTCAACCTGCCGCAGGCCGTGGGCTACCTCTTCGACGCCGTCCGGGAGGCCAACGCAGGGCTCGACCAGGGCCGGGCCGGCCCCGCCGCCCTGACTGCGATGCACGCCCTGCTGGCCGACGCCGACCAGCACCTCGACGTCTTGAAAGAGGAAGATCGGAGCCTTGAAGCGGAGGTCGAGCGGCTCATCGCGGAAAGGGAGGCGGCCCGCGCGGCCCGCGACTTCGCCCGGGCGGACGCCATTCGAGAGGAGCTCAAGGCGCGGGGCATCAGTCTCGAGGACACGAAAGAAGGAGTTCGCTGGCGCCAGGCCTGAGGCGAGGCCCCGCCTCGATCTCGTTTACGGCCGGAATGCCGTCCTGGAGGCGGCGCGCGCCGGCCGCGTCCGGCGGGTGTTCATCGCCGAGGGTCTCGACCCGGATCCCCGGCTGGAGGAGATAGCAGCGGCGGCGCGCAGCGAGGTCGTGCCGCGCGAACGCCTCGAGGCTATGGCCCGCGGCAACCATCAGGGCGTGGCTGCCGAGCTCAAGCCGCGCGAGTTCTGGACGCTCAAGGCGCTGCTCGCGACAGGCCCGCGCCTGCTGCTCGCTCTGGACGGCGTCCAGGACCCGCAGAACCTGGGCGCCATCCTGCGCAGCGCGGAGGCCGCCGGCGTCGAAGGCGTGATCCTGCCCGAGCGCCGCAGCGCGCCGGTCACGGCCGCCGTCGTGAAGGCCAGCTCCGGCGCCAGCGAGCACCTCCGGATCTGCCGGGTGAGTGGCCTGCCCTCCGCCATCTCGGAAGTCAAGCGGGCTGGACTCTGGTGTGTCGCGCTCGACCCGACGGGCGACCAGCTGCCCTGGGACTTCGACCTGACCCAGGCGGTCTGTGCCGTGGTGGGCGGGGAGGAGGGGGTTCACCGGCTCACCCGGCAGCGCTGCGACGCCAGGCTGCGCCTGCCCATGCAGGGCCGGGTGGAGAGCCTGAACGCCTCCGCCGCCGCCGCCATCCTGCTTTACGAAGTCGTGCGTCAACGCCAGGTCAACCTCGCCTCCCCCGCCGAGCGGGGGAGGTAGGAGGGGGCCCGGTTGACCCTCCGGCGGACGCGCATCATTTGCACGCTCGGCCCGGCCAGCAGCTCGCCGCCCATCCTCCGCCAGCTGGTCCGGGCCGGCCTGGACGTGGCGCGCGTCAATTTCAGCTACGGCGACGAGATGACGCACCGCCAGACGGTCGCCGACGTGCGCGCGGTGGCCGAGCAACTGGGCCGGCCGGTCGCCCTCCTGCAGGACGTGCAGGGCCCGAAGATCCGAGTCGGCCATCTCGAGCTGGGCTCCGTCAGGCTGCGCAAAGGTGCAGCCGTGACGCTGACCGCGCGGCGGGTCGCCGGCCGCGATGACCTCCTGCCAGTCGGCCAGCGCCGCCTCCTGGAAGCGCTCGGGCCGGGCGACCCGGTGCTGCTCGCCGACGGGCAGATCGAGCTCAAAGTCCTCCAGCGCAAGGGCCTCGACGCCGAGTGCCTCGTCGTGCGCGGCGGCGTTCTGGGCGAGGGCAAGGGCGTGGCCGCGCCGACCTGCGCCGTGCGGCTCCCGAGCCTGACCGCGAAGGACCACGCCGACTTGAAGCTGGGCGCCCGGCTTGGCTTCGACTACGTCGCCCTTTCCTTCGTGCGCACGGGCGCCGACATCCAGGCCTGCCGGAACGCCATGTCGCGGCTCAACTACAAAGTGCCGCTCATCGCCAAGCTGGAGCGGGCCCAGGCCCTGGCCCACCTGCCCGGGATCCTGGCCCGCGCCGACGGCGTGATGGTCGCGCGCGGCGACCTCGGCGTGGAGCTCTCGCTGGCCGAGGTGCCGGCCGCTCAGAAGGACATCATCGACAACGCCAACCGGGCTGGCGTGACGGTCATCACGGCCACCGAGATGCTGGAGTCGATGGTCACCAACAACCGCCCCACCCGGGCCGAGGCGTCGGACGTGGCCAACGCCATCTGGGACGGGACCGACGCGGTGATGCTCTCCCAGGAGACCTCGGTCGGCGAGCACCCGGTCGAGTCGGTGCGGGCCATGAACCTGATCTGCCGGGCGGCGGAGAAGCACCCGTCCTACCAGCGCGAACGGTCGCCCTGGACCGAGCCCGGTTCCGTGGGCGCCGCCATCGCCCACGCCGCGACGGGCGTCGCGACCGAGGTCGGGGCCCGGGCGATCGTCGCCTTCACCGAAACCGGTACGACCGCGCTGCGTGTCTCCAAGTCGCAGCCCACGGTGCCGGTGATCGCCGCCAGCCCCCACGTCGAGACGCTTCGCCGAACGGCTCTCTACCAGGGCGTGGTCCCGCTCCTGGTGGCCGCCGGGGCCGATACCGACGACCTGATCGCCAAGGCGAGCCAGGCGGCGCTGGCAAGCGGGATCGTGCGAAGACGCGACACTGTGGTTATCGTGGCGGGGGTCTCGAACCGGCCCGGCCAGACCAATCTCCTGAAAGTGGTGACGATCTAGTGGTGAGAGTCGTGCGCACCGAGGAGGCCGACCTGATGTCGGTCCTCGCCCACGACCTGCGCGCGCCCCTGACCGCCATCCGGGGGGCGGCCACGCTCCTGGTCCAGGCGCACGACCAGATCCCGGCCGAGCGCGTCGAGCAACTGCTCCAGCTCATCGACCGGCAGGCGACCAACATGGCCGACCGCATCGAGGACCTGCTGGTGGCCGCCAAGCTCGGCAACGGCAGCCTGCGACTGGCGGATGAGGACGTCGACCTCGCCGACCTCCTGGCCGACGCCCTCGACGGCACGCGCGCCCGCGCCCCCGATCGGCGGGTGCGCGCACCCGGGACCGTGGACGGCGCGGCGGTCAGGGGCGACTCCGAGCGGATCGCCCAGGTCCTGCGCGTCCTGCTCGACAACGCGACCCGCTTCTCGCCCGCTGGCACCCCCATCGAGGTCCGGCTGACCGCCGCCGGACGGCTCATCCGAACCGAGGTCCGCGATCGCGGCGCCGGCCTGGCGGCTCCAGATCGGGAGCGCGTCTTCGAGCCCTTCGAGCGCCTCGACCCGGCGCAGCCCGGGACTGGCATGGGCCTCTACATCGCCCGCGGCCTGGTCCATGCGATGGGGGGCGAGGTGGGAGTTGAACCTCGCGCGGGCGGCGGCTCCACCTTCTGGTTCGCTCTCCCGGCCGCCTCGAAATAGGGCCAGCCTTCCCGGCGGTTACCGTAAGGCTAGTGGACCGTAACGGCCATTTGACGTGCATCCGACGTCCCAGGCCGCCGGGC
>CATPBK010000103.1 GCA_955652705.1 Candidatus Dormiibacterota bacterium
ACATCCTGCTCGGCCCGGGCCGCTGGCTCGGCATCCGCCGCCACCACGTCGAGATCGCCGATCGCTGGTTCGCCCGCTGGGGCCTGCTCGCCGTATTCGTCGGCCGGCTCCTTCCGGTCGTCCGGACGTACATCTCCTTTCCGGCGGGCCTGGCCAGGGTGCCGCTTGGTCGTTTCGTGCTGCTGACCTTCGCGGGAGCGCTCCCCTGAACCTGGCCCTGGCCTGGATCGGCTACACGCTTCGACAGCATTACGACCAGGTCGCCCGGTTCATCCAGGACGGCGGCTACGTCATCGCGGTCCTGATCGCTGTGATCCTGATCGTCTGGTGGGCGCGGGGCCGGCGAGACACCGCGCCGGCGGAGCCGGTTCGCTAGGTCTTCACGATCGATCGCCGGAGCAGGTCAAGGATCTCGTTCTGTCCGTTCAGGATCTTGATCTGCTGCTCGCTCATCTGGTGGAGGGCGACCAGCGTCTCGTGGTCGGTCTCGGCCCGCGCGTCCTGGGCCTCGGAGATGATCCGCTGGCCGGCTCCCAGCAGGGGCAGCGCCAGGAGCTGGATCACGGTCTGCGACGCGTACATCACCCAGGCGATGATGGAGGCGGCCGCGATGACGGCCGGCAGGGCCGCCAGGTCGAGTAGAACGCAGATCCAGAAGAACCACATGGAGCTGAGCACGGCCGTCGCTCGCACGGCCAGCCAACCGTTGGCTCGGCCGACGGCGCTCGAGCCGTGGACCTTGGACCGGACATCGATCGCCTGGACGAGACGGTGCGGCTGGTGCGGATCCCTGTTAGGGCGGGGCTCGGTGGCGGCGCTCTGTTCACTCATGACCCGATGCTAGCGCCGCCCCAGATGCGGATTACGGATGACCGGGAGCAGGTTACTTGTAGTGATGCAAACCAGCAACGAGACCTTGCTGAGGGCTCTCGAGCGGGGCGGGCTCATCGACATCACCACGACTGGCCGCCAAACGGGCCTGCCGCGCCGCCTCGAGATCGCTTTCCACAATCTCGCCGGCCGCATCTACATCAGTGGCATTCCTTCACGAAGGCGCAGGGGCTGGCTCGCCAACCTCGAGGCCGACCCGCACCTCACGTTGCACTTCAAACGAGGCGTCAGGGCAGACCTGCCCGCCAGAGCTCGGATCATCGAGAACGAGGACGAGCGCCGGACCATCCTCACGGAGGTGGCGCGCAACTGGCGTCGCCGGGACGTCGAGACGATGGTGCGTTATAGCCCGCTCATTGAAGTGACGCTCGAGCGCCCCCTGTAGAGTCGGCCACAACGAATCGAGAAAGTGGAGGTATCACATGAACCCTGAGGACTTTCCTGCGCCGCGAGATGGCTTCGTCTTGACTCACTTTCTCGTGGTCTCCGACCAGGACCGATCGCGAGAGTTCTACAAGACATTGTTCGATGGACAGGTTCTGATCGAGCGCGACCCGGTCATCATGAAAGTCGCGAACACCTGGTTGATCCTCAACGCCGGAGGCGGGCCGACAGACGACAAGCCGACGGTCACCCTGACGACGCCGCCCGACCCGAATCGCACCAGCGCGTTCCTCAACGTGCGGGTCGCGGACATCGCCAAGGTTTACAAGGAATGGACCGCCAAGGGCGCCGAATTCCTCACCGAGCCGAAGGATCACGGCAGGGAGATCCGGGCCTACATCCGAGACCCCGACGGCCACCTGATCGAGGTGGGTCAGTCAACGCAAATTCGCAGCTGAGTCGCCGAGAGAGAAAACACGCCGTAGAGAGCTAGGCGGACAGTCGGGAAGACGTGGGCGCTGGTACGCGGCCCCGCTCCTGTCTGGCGCGGATGCCTTTGGCGATCCGCTCCGCCTCCGAGCCGACGCCGCCGATGAAAGCGGATGCGAGCCGGGTTTGGAAGGGCTTCCCAACGACGTGGAATCCGGGCCCTTCGACCACGCCCGAGTCGAAGCAGCTGAAGTCCTCGCCGAAGCCCGTACACCAGACGATGCTGTCGGGCGCCAAGACACGACCGTCGGCCAGCACTGGACGACCCTGGGACACCCCCTCGACGCGCGGAGCCAGCTGGACCCCAGTTGCCACAACCTCGTCGATCGTCAACCGGATTAGCGGCCCACCCCGTGACTGCATCTTTGCCAGCACCCGCCGGCCCAGTGGGTGGCGTCGCGAGGCCACGTGGTTGGCGAAGAACCAGAAGATCCGCCCGCCGAAGGCGTAGGCGAAGGACGGAATGTGTCCGACCGGGCGACCGGCGAGCCAGGTCTGGTGCCCGGCGGCCGCCGCTTCCATCGCGATCTCGGCGCCCGAGTTGCCCGCACCGACAACCAGCACCGCACCGGCACGCAGCTGCCCAGGATTGCGATAGTCGCGGGCGTGGACCTGGAGGATTCCAGGGTCGATGTCTGCAGCCAGGTCCGGGATCTTAGGGGTCGCGTGGGCACCGGTCGCCATCACTACGTCGGTGGCCCGAAAGGCCGCCGCGCCGCAGTCGACCAGGTGGCGATCGCCGTCCCTGGTCACTCGGCGGGCACGGGTTCCCAGACGGACTGGCAGCGCGAATCGCCGTGCGTACTCCTCCAGGTAGCCGGCCATGTCATCCTTGGTCGGGAACGACCCGGCCGCTGCCGGAAACGGCAGGCCCGGCAGCGCGTCATAGCGGGCAGGGGTGAACAGACGCAGCGAATCCCAGTGCTCGCGCCAGCTCTGGCCAACTCGCTGGGCCTCCTCCAGAATGACGAATTGAAGCCCCAGCCTCTGCAGGTGGTACCCCGTGGCAAGCCCGGCTTGGCCGCCGCCGATGACCACGACGTCTAACGATTCCATCGTTCTTGCCTCGCCACCGCCAGCCTCCCTGTTTTGATCCGAAGCTTATTCGGATGAATGCTGCTAATGTAGTCCGGCGTGAGCTCGCCTGTCAAGGACCGCCGCCGCTACGACGTGCGTCGCCGTCGCGCGGCGGCTGCGGCAACGCGTCGTGCGATCCTCGAGGCGGCGCGCGAGGTCTTCCTCGAGTTGGGCTACGCGGCGGCTACAATGCCCGCGATCGCGGCCAGGGCCGGGGTGGCGCTGGACACCGTCTACGCGTCGGTTGGCCGGAAGCCGGCGCTCTTCCGAGAGCTGATTGAGACCGCGATCTCCGGCCAGGACGAGGCGGTGCCGGCCGAGGAGCGAGCCTATGTCCGCGCGATCCAGGCAGAGCCGGACCCCGCTCGCAAGCTGGAGCTGTACGCGACGGCTATCGGCGTAATCCTGGAGCGCCTGGCGCCGCTCCTTGGGCTGGTTCGCGCCGCGGCTGACACCGACCCGGCGCTGGCCCGACTCTGGAAGGAGGTCGCGGAACGGCGTGCCGCCAACATGCGCCGCCTCGCGGCCGACCTGGCCGCCTCCGGCAGGCTCCGCGTCGACATCGAGGAAGCCGCCGACGTGATCTGGGCTACGAACTCCTCGG
>CATPBK010000104.1 GCA_955652705.1 Candidatus Dormiibacterota bacterium
ACACCCTCTCGGGCAACCGAGCCTGGATGCGCGCTCGCGAAGCCTGGCTGCCCGAGGAGCTGCGCCCGGTGATCTGGGCTGAAGGTTCCGACAGCGCCTCGCTCGACAACGTCCTGGAGCTGCTGGTCCGGCTCGGCAGCGACCCCGCGGAAGCGCTCATGACCCTGGTTCCCGATGCCTGGGAAGGACGAGGCGACCTCGCCCCCGGTGTGCGCGACTTCTACCGCTTCCAGTCGACGCGGTTCGAGCCCTGGGACGGGCCCGCTGCCCTCGCCTTTTCGGACGGGATCGTGGCCGGCGCGGCGCTGGACCGCAATGGCCTCCGGCCGCTCCGCTACCAGGTCACCGACGACGGCCTCGTGGTCGCCGCCTCCGAGGCGGGCGTGGTGACGCTGGAGCCGGAGCACGTCATCGAACGGGGGCGCCTGGGACCAGGCCAGCTGCTTCTGGTCGACACGCGCGACGGCAGCCTCCTGCGCGATTCCGAGGCCAAGGAGCGGGTGGCCGGCCGGCACGGGTACGGGCCCATGGCCGACGCGCTCCTCCACCCTGTCCCCCGCCGCTGGATCGAGTCCGACGTACCCGAGCTCCTGCCGGGCTTGCAGCGCGTGCACGGCTGGGGCTCGGAGGACGTGAAGATCGTCATCAAGACCATGGCCGAGACCGGCCTGGAGACCGTCTATTCGATGGGTGACGACACGCCGATCGCTGTCCTCGGCCGGGCGCCGCGGCGCGTCTACAACTACCTCCGGCAGCGGTTTGCCCAGGTCACCAACCCGCCCATCGACTCGCTTCGCGAGCGCTTCGTGATGTCACTCAGGGTGGTGCTCGGGGCGCGCGACGAGGTCCTCGCGGCGGTCGAGGCGATGCCGCTACCGAAGAAGGTGAAGCCCCTCCTCGAGCTGGAGAGCCCGATCCTCGGCGCCGGCGAGTTGGCCCGCATCCTGGAAACCGCGATCGTGCTCGACGCGACCTTCGGCGAGGAGGAGACCCTGCGCGAAGCCCTCGAACGCCTGCAGGCCCAGGCCGAGGCCGGGCCGGACGGGATCATCGTCCTGAGCGACCGCTCCACCGGCCGTCACCGGCTGCCGGTGCCCATGGTCCTGGCCGTGGGCGCCGTGCACGAGCGCCTGACCGTCGCGGGCACGCGCCTTCGCAAGGACCTGGTCGCCCTCGCCGGTGACGCGGTCGACGTCCACGACCTGGCGATGCTGATCAGCGCGGGCGCTGCCGCGGTACACCCGTACCTGGCGCTCGCGACCGCGCGGACGGTGAGCGAGGAGCAGGATCCGCAGGACGCCGAGAACGCGTACCGGAAGGCGCTCGAGTCAGGCCTCCTGAAGGTGATGGCGAAGATGGGCATCTCCTGCGTGCAGAGCTACTGCGGCGCCCAGGTCTTCGAGGCGCTCGGACTCGGTGCCGAGGTGATGGAGGTCTGCCTTCCCGGCGTGCCCTCCCGCATCGGCGGTGCGGACTTCGCCGACCTGGAGGCGCTCATCCGCCACCACCACGAGGCAGCTTGGACTGCCAACGAAGCGCCTCCCGACCTGGGCCTGGTCCGCTTCCGGAAGCTGGGCGAATGGCACGCCCACAACCCGGTCGCCGTGCGCCAGATGCAGAAGGCCGCCCAGTCGGGCGATCGCGACGCCTGGGAAGCCTACAAGACGCTGGCCGACCTGAGCAGCGCCGCCGCCCTGAGGCATTTGATCCGTTTCGTTCCGGCTCCGCAGCCCGTGCCGCTGGCCGAGGTCGAGCCCGCCGCGACGATCTGGCCTCGCTTCATCGCGACCGCGATGTCGCTGGGCGCGCTCTCGCCCGAGGCTCACACTGCGCTGGCGACCGCGCTCAACAGCATCGGCGGCCGCTCCAACTCCGGTGAAGGCGGGGAGGATCCGGACCACTGGACTCAAGATGGCCCGCGGATTGACAACCGCATCAAGCAGGTCGCGTCAGCCCGGTTCGGCGTCACCCCGCAATACCTTCTCCGTGCGGACGAGCTGGAGATCAAGATCGCCCAGGGCTCCAAGCCGGGCGAGGGCGGCCAGCTGCCCGGCATCAAGGTCACGAGCCTGATCGCCCGCCTCCGGCACGCCCAGGCCGGCATGCAGCTGATCTCGCCGCCGCCCCACCACGACATCTACTCGATCGAGGACCTGGCCCAGCTGATTTATGACCTGAAGGCGATCAACCCGCGGGCCAGAGTGGGCGTGAAGCTGGTTTCCGAGCTTGGCGTGGGGACGATCGCGGCCGGTGTGGCCAAGGCCAGGGCGGACTACGTCCTGATCAGCGGCCACGACGGCGGGACCGGAGCCTCGCCCCTCTCCTCGATCAAGGGCGCAGGCGTGCCCTGGGAGCTTGGCCTCGCCGAGACCCAGCAGGTCTTGGTCGCCAACCGGCTCCGCGAACGCCTGACGGTGCGTACCGACGGCGGCTTGCGCACTGGAGCCGACGTCGTGAAGGCAGCGCTTCTGGGCGCCGAAGAGTTCGGGTTCGGCACCATGGTCCTGGTCGCGCTCGGCTGCGACATGGCGCGCCAGTGCCACCTGAACACCTGTCCGACCGGGATCGCCACCCAAAACGAGGACCTGCGCGCCAAGTTCACGGGCCGGCCCGAGCACGTGGTCAACTACCTGACCATCGTCGCCGAGGAGGTTCGCGAGATCCTGGCCTCGCTCGGCGCCCGGACCGTCGATGAGGTGGTCGGCCGGGTGGAACTGTTGGAGGCGGTGCCGGAGAGCCGGCTCGACCTCTCCTTTGTCCTCCAGCCGACCGAAGCAGACGCGCCGCGCCGGCGCCTGTGGGCGCGCAACGGCGACCCGGCGCAGGGGGGTGCCGGGGGGGAAGGGCTTAGCCCGGCCCCGGCAAACGGGGGACGTCCCCCCTCTACACATAGCGATCCGCCCAGCGGACCGATCGACAACTCGAAGCGGACAGTGGGTGCCGAGCTTTCCCGCCGCCGCGTCGAGACAGGCTCCGGCGGCCGGCACTCCTACCGCGGTAGCGCCGGCCAGAGCTTTGGCGCCTGGCTGGCGGAGGGCGTCGAGCTTGCCCTCGAAGGCGAGGCGAACGACTACGTGGGCAAGGGCATGGGCGGCGGGCTGATCGCGATCCGGCCCTTCACCAGCGACGCGGCCCGAGATCCGGTCCTGGTCGGCAACACCTGTCTCTACGGCGCCACCGGCGGACGCCTCTTCGTGGCCGGCCGCGCGGGCGAGCGGTTCGCCGTCCGCAACTCCGGCGCAGTGGCCGTGATCGAAGGCGCCGGCGACCACTTCTGCGAGTACATGACGGGTGGCGTGGCGGTCTCGCTAGGCCGGGTCGGGTCGAATCTCGGCGCCGGCATGACCGGCGGCGTCGCTTACGTCCGCGAGTGGGCGGGCTTGAACCCGGAGAGCGTGGTGGTGCGGCCGGTGCCGGCGGAGGACGAGGAGGAGCTGCGCGCGCTCATCGCCGAGCACATCCTGCGCACACGCAGCCACCTTGGGGCGACGCTGCTGGCCGACTGGGACCGCTCACTGGCCGGCTTCCGGCAGGTGGTCCCGGTGGCCCAGGTCGCCAAGCCCGAGCTGCCGGCGGACGAGGTCCATGACGCGCAGGTTGGAGATCGAGTCCTGGAGGGAGAGGGGCGCGCCTGACCCGCTGAAGACGGCGTCGGCGAAGGCCTCGACCATCAGCCGGTAAGGGTCATCCGGGTCCTTCCAGGCGGTGAACGGCTTGTCGATCTGGATTCCGTCCAACCTGAGCTCCTGGATCTCGTCCACCTCGATGCTGCAGAAGAGGTGGGCTTTGGCGCCGCTCGCAAAGCCGAGCTCAACCGAGACCGTCGTGTCGAGGCCCTCGACGCTCTTGCCCTCCGCGTCGACAGCTTGAGGCTGGCCGAGGATCCAAGCGGTGAGGTTGATGACGTAGCAGCCCACGTCGTAGAGCGCGCCGCCGCCGAGCTCCGGCCGAGCGCGATAGTTGGCCGGGTCCCGGAGACGGAAACCGAAGCTGGCCCACAGCTCGCGGACGTCGTGCGCTTCAGCCACCACCTGCCGGATGCGGGGGTGGAAGCGGTACATGAAGCCTTCCATCAGGAGCTTGCCGTGGCGCGCGGCGGCCGCGGCCATCGCCTCGGCTTCTGACGCATTCATCGCGAGCGGTTTCTCGCAGAGCACATGCTTGCCCGCCGCCAGCGCCCTGATGGTCCACTCGTGGTGCAGGGAATTCACCACTGGGATGTAGACGGCGTCGACGTCGCCGGCCTCGAGCAATGCGTCATAAGTGGGCATGACGCGCCCTACGCCGACAGCCCGCGCCCGCTCTGGATCGCGGCTGGCGATGGCGACCACCTGGCCGTTTCGGGAAGCCGCGATCGCCGGGATCACAGCCTTCCGTGCGATGTCGGCCGCGCCCAGCACGCCCCACCGCAGGCGCTCACTCATCGAGCCGACGGGCTCCGATTACCAGCACCGCGGCGAGCGAGGAGATCCCGGCCGCGCCCGTGCTGACCACGGCCAGCAAGAGCCCCGACCGGATCAGGCTGACCTGGTACGTGGAGACGAGGGCGGCCGTGAGCAGCATGAAAGCGGCGGCAAGCGCTGCCAGGGCGACGACAGTTGTCCCCGGGCTGCGCCCGACGACTGCGCCGCCAGCCGCCGCCAGCATGGCCGCCGCCAGCGGAGCGAAGTCCAGCACGGAGCCGGTGCGCGCGGTTAGAAGCAGCGCGAGACCACCTAAGCCCGAAACAAGGGCGCTCAGGTAAGCCGCCGCCTTCGCCAGACGAGCGAGCGACTCAGGCGCGGACTTCGACCGCTCGGCCACCTTGGGCGATGGAGCGTGCGGCCGCTTCCATGACCGCGATGTTCTGACGCGCCTCCCGCGCCGGGACCGCCGGCGGCTCCCCTTCCAGGAGGTGATCGGCGAGGTTGCGGTAGAAGCCGTTGCGGACGCGCGGCGGCAAGCTCAGCGTCTCTTCGTGCGTACCGCCCGAGCCGTCCGGGCGGAAGACCCGCACGATGGCCGGCGAGTCGGCCGGCGCCAGCCTTTCCTCGACCAGGTCGCCGGTCTCGCTCCGAGTCTTGACCGACTCCCGCCGCCAGTCCGCGACGATCGCTCCCGCGGTGCCCAGCAGGTACCACTTCGGCTTCAGCGCGGCGGCCACATCGGAGTGGATGAACGTGGCCTGGCGGCCGTCTCGAAAGCGCACGTCCACGCTCACGTGGTCGGCGTTGGTCACGTCATGCCAGACCAGGTTGTGAGCCACTGCCGAGACCGTGTCCACCTCACCGGGGAAGAGCAGCAGCATCCAGTCGAAGTAGTGCGACCCCCAGTCGAAGATGGTGCCGCCCGAGAGCGGCTCGTGGGTGTGCCAGAAGCTGCACGGGTGGCCGAAGCCGCCGATGAACGACTCCAGGTGGAAGGGCTCGCCAATGGCCTTGCGGGCGACCGCCTCGCGCAGACCGACAAAGTCCGGGTCCCAGCGGCGGCTCTGGTAGACCGTGAGCAGCTTGCCGGCTCCCGCCGCCGCCTCGAGCATCCGGTCGACGTCCGCGACCTTGAGCGCGAACGGCTTCTCGCAGACCACGTGCTTGCCGGCGGCCAGGGCCTGCAGCACAACCTCGGCATGGGTCGACGGCGGCGTGCCCACGACGGCCACTTCAATGTCGGGATCGGCGAGAAGGTCCTCGGTCCGAGCGTGGACGGCAACCCCGAAGTCGGACGCGGCTGCGGTCCGCCGGGCGGGAGCCAGGTCGGCGACCACGCGCAGCTTCAGGCCGGCGACTTCGGTGATCTGGCGGGCGTGGTCCTTGGCGACCGCTCCGTACCCGACCAGGCCGACCCCCAGCGAGCGGTGTCCATCCAGGCCGGCGGCGTGGCGCAGGAGGCGGTTGACGAGCTGGCCGAACACCGGGTGACCGAAGGTCTCCGGCAGGTGCCCGAGTCCGAGGGCGGCGACGCGGCCGGCCGCGGCCGGGCGGACAAAGGCGAGCACGCGGTCCTGGTAGCGCCAGGGCACACGGAGCACCTCCACGGCGCCGGCGGGGAGGCCGTCCGAAAGCCGCAGCCTGTCGCGAACGTGGAACTCGGAGTCGAGGCGCTCGGTGACCGGGTTGCCGGGCGCGGTCCGCACCACCAGCTCGGTCGGATCGGTCAGGTCGCCGAGCGCCCAGCCGTGGAGATCGCCGACCTCTGCGTTGCCTGACCAGGCGGCCAGCGTGTCTCCGATCGCGACCAGCCCACCGCCCCGCCTGACGAAGTCGGCGAGGGCGCGCGCCTCCTCCATGTCGAGCGGGCCGCGACGCGCGTCGGCCAGCACCGCCCGGAAGCCGTCCAGGTCGGCCAGGCGGGCCGAGTCGTGAGTGACTGTGAGCTGGAATGCCCCGGTCCGGTCCAGGAACGCGAGCAAGGGCGCCGCAGCCTCGGCGGCATCCAGGAAGGCGAGGACCGGAAGGCGGCTCACCCCGGAAGCTTAGTGTCCCAGGTCAGAAATTCGCCGGCATCTCATCGGCTCTGAACGCCGCTGCCGGTCTTAGGGGGCCCGGCCCGAGTGCTCAGGC
>CATPBK010000105.1 GCA_955652705.1 Candidatus Dormiibacterota bacterium
CCGCCCGCCGAGCGCACGGGCTTGAGCCGGCCGGAGTCAGCCAGGCGCCGCACCGAGTCCACGCTCGTGCCGAGCAGCTCGGCCGCCTGGCCCATCCGGTAGGAAGAGCCAGCTTTCACCCTTGAAAGCCTAGCAGACGCGAGAAATCAGGCCCAGGTATCTGCTGCAGTGATAAAACGAGGCGGCGCCCAGAACGGCGCCGCCTCGGCCGCTCCGTCTGTCTCGCGCAACACAGGTCTTGACCGGCGCCCCTCAGGGCCGTCGCCTCTTATGGAGGCCCACCCTTGCGCGTTTTTTTGGACGGAGGAGGCTACAACGCTTGGTTATGAAACGGGGACATCTGGTCTGGTCGCCGAACTGCGACGCAAAGCGGGAGCCTTGATACGTCCGCTATAAGTTCTTGCCCGCTACTTTAACCCTCTGCGGAGAAAGGTCAAGGGCACACCCGAGAGTCCTCAGGGCGGTGGAAAACTCCTGGAAAAAGCAATGACCCCAACCGACTTCGTCCCATCCGAACCTCGCCTTGCGGCGCTTTCCGAACGGTCCGCCGTCGATCGGGGCCGTCGCGAACTGTACTCGCGGGGTAGTGAAAGTGGCAACTCCGAACTGTTGTGCGCCGCTAGGCTACGAATCGTTGCCACAGGCACTGCGCCGCGGTGGAAAACCTGTTGAAAAAGGAAATGACCCCAACCAACTTCGTACCATCCGGACCTCGCCTTGCGGCGCTTTCCGAACGGCCCGCCGTCGATCGGGGCCGCGGCAGACTCTACGGTTAAGGAATGGCGAAGCGCAAGACCCAAACTGTTGTGCGCCGCCAGGCTACGAATGGCAGCCGGCCCACGCCGCTCAAATGCTGGGTCTGCGGTTCGCAGCTCGCCCTCTGGGGGGACCGGCTGGAGTGCCCGCGGCGGGACAGCCGGCTGCCTGCCGCGGACGGCATCTTCGACCTCTGGCCGCCTGGGCGGCGGCCTCCCCGGCTCGACACCTACGCGACGCCGTTCGGTGCCGCCTATGACTTCGGAGTCAACCGCCCGGCCCTTGCCCGCGTGGCGGCCAGAATCGAGTACGGAGCCGACGTCGCGCGCATGTACGAGTGGATGGCGGAGGTGCTCGACTGCCCGCCCGGACGCGTCGTGCTCGACGTGCCGGCCGGCGGGGGCACGCTCTTCTCGCGTGGCGCTCCCAAGCTCGACGGCCTGCTGGTCGGGATCGATCTCAGCCGGGCCATGCTGGCGCGGGCAGCCCGGCGCCGGCGGGCCCTCGGCCTTGAACAGCACGTCCTGCTGGTTCGCGGCGACGCCGCGCGCCTGCCGGTGGTAACCGCGGGCGTCGACCGGGTCGCCTGCTTCAACGGCCTCCACGTCATCCCGGACAAGGGCGCGGCACTCGCCGAGTTCCGAAGGGTCCTGAAGGCCGGCGGTGAGCTGCTCGGCACCACGCTGGTCAGCGACCCGCCTGGCTTCTACCGCAACGTGATCGGCCTGGCCCGACTGGCCGGCTTCTTCGTGCCCCCTGGGGCCGATCAGGTGGCGGGCCTCGCCAAACGCGCCGGCTTCGAGAGGTGGGAGCAGAAGCTGGACGGCGCCTTGCTGTACTTTCGAGGACAATAGCCGCGATCCTGGAGGTGGGAAATTCGATGCCCGCACCTTCCTATTCGCACGGCGCCAGCTCCATCTCGCTACTGGGCGAGACGATCGGCGAGAACCTCCGCCGGACTGTCGAGAAGTTCGGCGACGTGGAAGCGCTTGTCGTCCGTCAGCAGGGCTTCCGCAGCACTTACAAAGAGCTCTGGGAGCAGACCGGGCGCGCAGCTCGCGGGCTGCTGGCCCGCGGCGTCGCCAGAGGCGACCGGGTCGGCATCTGGGCTCCCAACCGCTACGAGTGGGTCGTGGTCCAGTACGCGACGGCTCGGATCGGGGCCATCCTCGTCAACATCAATCCCAACTACCGGACCAGCGAGCTGGAGTACGCGCTCAACCAGTCCGGGACGGGGCTCCTGATCCTGGCCAAAGGGTTCCGGAAAGCCGACTACGCGGCCATGCTGGCCGACGTCCGGGGCCGCTGTCCGAACTTGCGCGAAGCCCTAGTTCTAGAGGACGGGTGGGAGGCCCTGCTACGCGACGGCGACAAGGTGGCCGAGGCGGACCTCGCCGAACGCGAGTCACATCTCCAGTTCGACGACGCGATCAACATCCAGTACACGTCGGGAACAACCGGATTTCCGAAGGGCGCCACCCTCTCGCACCACATGATCCTGAACAACGGCTACTTCATCGGCGAGGGTGTGCACTACACCGAGCGCGATCGCGTCTGCATCCCGGTTCCCTTCTACCACTGCTTCGGCATGGTGCTGGGCAACCTGGCCTGCACGAGCCACGGCTCAACCATGGTGATCCCGGCCGAGGCCTTCGACCCCGTGGCCGTGATGGAGTGCGTGCAGGAAGAGAAATGCACATCGCTCTACGGCGTGCCCACGATGTTCATCGGCGAGCTCGACCACCCGCGTTTTAAGGAGTTCGACTTCTCCAGCCTGCGCACCGGCATCATGGCCGGCGCGCCCTGCCCGGTCGAGGTCATGAAGAAGGTCAAGTCGACCATGCACATGCCCGAGGTCACGATCATGTACGGCATGACGGAGACCTCGCCGGTATCGACCCAGAGCGCGATCGGCGACCCGCTCGAGAAGCAAGTCGGAACCGTCGGCCGCGTCTACCCGCACGTGGAGATCAAGATCATCGACCAGTCGAGCGGCGAGATCGTCCCGCGCGGGGAGCCGGGTGAGCTCTGCACGCGAGGGTACTCGGTGATGCTCGGGTACTGGAACAACGAGGAGGCGACGCGCCAGGCGATCGACGGCGCTCGCTGGATGCACACGGGGGACCTGGCGGTGATGGACGACGAGGGCTACGTCAAGATCGTGGGCCGCTTGAAGGACATGATCATCCGGGGCGGCGAGAACATCTATCCGCGCGAAATCGAAGAGTTCCTGTACACGCACGCCGACGTTTCCGACGCCCAGGTGATCGGCATCCCAAGCGAAAAGTACGGCGAGGAGGTCATGGCCTGGGTCAAGCTCAAGCCGGGCGCCACCCTGACTGGCGACGACCTGGCCGCCTTCTGCAAGGGCAAGATCGCGAGCTACAAGATCCCCCGCCACTGGAAGTTCGTCGACGAGTTCCCGATGACCGTGACCGGCAAGGTCCGCAAGGTGGAGATGCGAGAGGTTTCGGTGAAGGAGCTCGGCCTGGAGGCGGCGGCCGCGATCCCCACAGCTTGATCCGGACGGCCGCTTGATCCGGACAGCCGAGGCTGGCGACGTCCTCGGCATGGTCCAGCTTTCGGAGCGCAAGCGCCGCGAGTACGAGCGGGTCCGCCCCCAGTTCTGGCGGATGGGCGTCGACTCGCGCAGCGTCCAGAAGGCGTACTTCGAATCCATCATCGCCAGCACCCTGAAGATCTGCCTGGTGCACGAGGACGGGGGCCGCATCGAAGGCTTCCTGGTCGCCGACCTCCGCCCGCCGCCTCCCGTCTACGACCCCGGCGGGCTCACCTGCGTCATCGACGACTTCGCCGTCGCCCAGCCGGAGCTCTGGAACGGGATCGGACGGAACCTCCTGACCGAGGTCATGGCGCTCGCCCGCGACCGCGGGGCCGTGCAGGCGGTGGTCGTCTGCGGCCACCATGACGAGCCGAAGCGGCGGATGCTGGACGCGGCCGGCTTCCCCCTTGTGTCGGAGTGGCGGATCAGGGCGCTTTAGCGGGATCCACCACGGGGAGATTCCTCCAGCTGCTGCTTCAACGCAGGCAGATCGCGGCGGCTCCAGTTACTGCCCAGCTGGCCGAGAAAAAGCCGCTCCAGGAGGCGGAGCGGGCCCCGCCCCCGGAACCGGCACCGCAGCACCACCCGGGTGCCGGCCGGCACCTCCTTCAGCATGATGTCGAGGTCAGTCGAGCCGAGGCGCCGCTGGGAGGTGGTCTCGTAGGAGATCAAGCTGTCCCGTTCCCAGCCCGACACGCGCCACTCGACCCAGAGCTTGCCACCCCAGGGCGCACGAACCATCTCCCGGCTGGTCGAGCCGAGGCCCTTCGGACCCTTGGAGGTGCGGTGGTGCTCGATCGAGGCCGAGACCCAGGTGGGATCGTTCTCGGGGTTGGACAGGAAGGCGAACACGGCTGCCGGGGGCCGGTGGATGGTGATGCTCCGCGTGACCTCCCCCACCTAGTGGACTGTAACGGCCATTTGCGTAGCAGGCCGGAGGCTCGTAGACCGGCGTTCCAGGCCGCCGGTGCCAAGGCGCGGGTGGCGCGACGACGAGCGCATCCAAAGATGCGTGATGTCTAGCGCCGGGGCCCGCAACACCGGCATCAGCGCCTGAAGGGCGCCGGGCGGCCTGGGACGTCGGATGCACGTCAAATGGCCGTTACAGTCCACTTAAGGCGCTAGGTCCTGCTCACTTGAACCCGTTCAGCTGCTCCGGCAGCAGTCCCTGGGCCCGCAGCTTCGACATCTCGTGGTAGGCCTCCACGTAGCGCATCGTGCCCGTCGCCGAGCGCAAGACCATGGAGTGCGTGTACGCGTAGAACTCCTCGTAGCGCACGCCCTTGAGAACGTCGCCTGACGTGATGCCGGTCGCCGCGAAGAAGATGTTCTGGGCCGAGCAGAGGTCGTCGATCGCCAGCACGCGGCCTTCTTTGTAGCCCTCTTTGCGGGCGAGCGCGCGCTCTTCGTCGTCACGGAAAAAGAGCTTGGCCTGCATGTCGCCGTGCAGGCACTTGACCGCACAGGCCGCCAGCACGCCTTCGGTGGCGCCGCCGCTGCCCATCAGCACGTGCTTGCCGCTGATCTGCTCCGACGCGGCCGTGATCGCGCCCGCCACGTCACCGCCCGAGATGAGCGAGATGCGCGGCCCCACGTCGCGAACCTGGTCGATGATCTCCCGGTTGCGAGGGCGGTCCAGGACGATGACGGTGAGGTCGCGCGGGTGCAGGCCTTCCGCCTTGCCGATCCGGCGCAAGTTCCAGTCCACCGGCATGTCGATGTCGATGACGCCGCGCGCCCGCCGTCCTACGACCAGCTTCTCCATGTAGTGGACGTGGGTCGTGAACATGCTCCCGCGCTCTGCCAGCGCCACCACTGACATCGCGCCGGGCAGCATGTTGGCGGTGAACTCGGTGCCGTCGATCGGGTCGACGGCGACGTCCACCTCCGGCTCCAGGCCGTTGCCGATCTCCTCGCCGAAATAGAGCATCGGCGCCTGGTCTTTCTCGCCCTCGCCGATCACGATCGTGCCTTTCATGTCGACCGAGGCGAGCCGCTCGCGCATGGCGTCGACAGCCCGCTGGTCGGCCGCTTCTTTGTTGCCGCGGCCCTGGAGCGGAGCCGCGGCGAGGGCGGCCCCTTCGGTAACGCGCAGCAGCTCGAGGGCAAGGTTGCGGTTCATCGACGTCACTCGCGGCATCGCCTGAGAAGTTAACCCACGCCGGGTCGAGGCGGCGACTTTGCCCGTCACGAGTTCATTGAGTCGTCGGCTGCCTTAGCCTTGGCGCCCGCCCGGCGGCCTTTGCCGGCCGCCCCGGGCGGCCCGGTCAACTTCCGGCGACGGATCGGGACCTGGCCGCGCTCGACGATGACCTGGTCCTTGGGCACGAGCCGGCGCTCCAGGTCCGGGGTCTCGTAGACGCAGGTACGCTCGAGCACGGCGGTCACCCAGACCTTCATGCCGTTCACCAGCTCGGCCTGGAAGCCCTCGACGATCATCTCGTCCTCGTCGAGGTCGATCTTGCTCAGGGGAACCCTCGCCATTCCGCTCCAATCGGCCTCCGCGAGAGGCCAGGTTATCGAAGGCGAATATACCCCTTAGTTGATAGCCGACCAGGGGGATTTGGCTGGGGCGACAGCAGGGCGGTGAAAAAGGGCGTCGAGCGCTGAGCCCGATCCTGGCGAGTCGAGCCGGCGAAGGCGACGGAGGACCGGAAGGATTGCAGCCGAAGCTGCCTGAGTGAGGACCGGACGAGCCGACTGACGGATCGGCCGTCAGGGCGACTCAGCGCCGACGCACG
>CATPBK010000106.1 GCA_955652705.1 Candidatus Dormiibacterota bacterium
CAGGAGGCGGAGCCATGGTCAAGAAGATCCTGCTCGCCGAGAGCGACATCCCGGAGCGCTGGTACAACATCCTCCCCGACCTTCCGGGCCCGCCCGCACCGTACCTGCACCCGGGGACGCTGCAGCCGATGGGGCCCGCCGACCTGGCGCCGATCTTCCCGCAGGCGATCATCGCCCAGGAGGTCTCCGCCGAGCCCTGGATCGAGATCCCCGAGGAGGTCCGAGACATCTACAAGATCTGGCGCCCCTCGCCGGTCTACCGAGCGGACCGCTTCGAGAAGGCCCTCGACACGCCGGCGCACATCTACTTCAAGTACGAGGGCGTCTCGCCCGCCGGCTCCCACAAGCCGAACACAGCTGTTGCTCAGGCCTACTACAACTCCAAGGAGGGCGTGAAGCGGCTGACGACCGAGACCGGGGCCGGCCAATGGGGCTCGGCGCTGGCGTTCGCGGGCGCGCTCTTCGGCCTGGAAGTGACCGTCTACATGGTCAAGGTCTCGTACGAGCAGAAGCCCTACCGCCGGGCGATGATGGAGACCTGGGGCGCGACGGTCCACGCGTCGCCGAGCAATCTCACGAACGCCGGCCGCGGCATCCTCGCCAAGGACCCCGACTCACCGGGCAGCCTCGGCATCGCCATCTCGGAAGCCGTCGAGGACGCCGCCACTCACGACGACGCCAAGTACTCGCTCGGGTCGGTCGTCAACCACGTCCTGCTCCACCAGACGGTCATCGGTCTCGAGGCGAAAAAGCAGATGGAGATGGCCGGCGCCTACCCCGACGTGGTCATCGGCTGCGTCGGCGGCGGGTCCAACTTCGCGGGCCTGGCCTATCCGTTCGTGGGCGACAAGCTCAAGGGCCAGCACCCAGCCACCCGCTTCATCGCCGCGGAGCCGGCCGCTTGTCCCACGCTCACGCGCGGTGTCTACGCCTACGACTTCGGCGACGCCGTCGGCATGGGCCCCGTCGTGAAGATGTACACGCTGGGCCACAGCTTCGTGCCCGACCGCATCCACTCGGGCGGGCTGCGGTACCACGGCGACGCGCCCTCGCTCTGCATGCTCGTCGACAAGGGCGTGATCGAGCCGCGCGCGTACAAGCAGAACGAATGCTTCGCGGAAGCTGTCAAATTCGCGCGCTCTGAAGGATTCCTGCCCGCGCCGGAGGCGGCCCACGCCATCCGAGCCGTGGCTGAAGAAGCGGCAGCCGCCCGCGAGGCGGGCGCCTCCCGCACGATCCTCTTCAACCAGTCCGGCCATGGCCACTTCGACATGTCCGCCTATGACGCTTACTTCGCGGGCAAACTGGAGGACATCGAGCTCTCGCAGTCCAGGATCGACGCCGCCATCGAAGAGCTGCCGAGGGTGCCGGCCACGGCCTGAAGATTCAGGCCGAGGCGGCCGGGTTCCGGGCCTTGAAGACGCGAAAGAGGAGCCAGAGCGAGGGCAAGAGGAGCGCCATCCCGACGCCGGTGACGACCAGCAGGGCGTCCAGCGTCGCCGCCGGAGCCGCGGCGGCGGCGAGCGTGATGTCGGGCGGGACCAGGTAGGGCCACTGCCCGACCGCCCACGCCCAGAGGACGAAGAGGACCTGCGCGATCACGGCCACCCGAGCGATGCGCGGCCGGGCCCGCCAGACCGCCCAGAGCGCCAGCGGACCGTTCAGAAGAGCCAGCACAAAGAAGGGCAGGCCGCGACCGGTCAGCGATTCCAGAAGTCGAGGGGCCTGCACCCAGGCGACCAGTAGAGCCAGCAGCCCGAGACCGCCCGCCACCACCGCGGCGGCCATCGCCCGGCGCCTGAAGTCCGCCTGCAGCTCCGGCCGGTCTTCGGTCTCCACCGTCAGGTAGGTCGCGGCCAGGTAGCCGCACATGGCGACGGCGAAGAGTCCCACCACGACGGCGAACGGCGTCGTCCAGCCCGCTGTGAAGGCCGGCTCCAGGCGGCCGCCCGGCACCCGGATCGACCCGGAGGCGACCGCGGCGGCCGCGGTGCCCAGGAAGAAGGGCGCGATCACGCTGGCCGACCCGAAGACCGCCCCCCAGGGGGCGAGCGAGCCGGCCGCCTCCTGGCCGTGAGCCCGGAACGCGAACGCAGCGCCCCGCAGCACGATTCCGGTCATGGCGAGGGTGAACGGCAGGTAGAGCGCGACACCCAGAATCGCGAACGCGCTCGGGAAGGCTGTGAAGAGGCCGACGATCATGAAGATCAGCCAGACGTGGTTGGCCTCCCAGACCGGCCCCATCGCCTCGGCTATCGCCTCGCGCTGCTCGCTGGCCCGTGGTCCCGCGGCGAGCAGGTCCCAGAGCCCACCCCCGAAGTCGGCCCCCGCCAGCACCGTGTACGCGCTCAGTGCGAGCCAGAGGATCGCGGCGATGGCTTCGGCCGCCGTCATCCCGGCACCGGCCGGTCCCGGCGGGCGCCTCGCGCGTCACCGGACGCAGACTCGCGAGCACGGGTCGCCAGGAGGAGAAGGAGGCGGGCCGTGGTCACCGCGAGGCCGGCGTAGATGACGAGGAACACCGCGAAGGTCGCGCCCAGCGCCGGTGCCGTCGTGGCCGCTTGGGAGGTGCGCATGATCCCGTAGACGATCCACGGCTGGCGCCCGAACTCGGTGACGAACCAACCGGCCTCCATCGCCACTACGGCAGCCGGACCTCCCGCGATCAACGCCCAGAGAAGGAGTCGCGACCGCGGCAGGCGCCGGGTCCGGATTACGAGCAGCCAGAAGAGGGCCGCCAGCAAACCGAGGCCCAAGCCGGAGCCGGCCATCGCGTCGAAGGAGAGATGAACGATCGCCGGCTTGGGCCGGTCCGCGGCCGGGAAGCTGTCCAGTCCCCGCACCTGCGCATTGGTGTCGAAGGCGGCCAGCCAGCTCAGCCCTTTCGGGATCTGGATGGCGTAGAGGACCCGGTGCTGAGAGTCGACGGGGATGCCGCCGAGGCTGAGCGGCGCGCCCCGTTGGGTCTGATAGACGCCTTCCATGGCGGCGAACTTGGCCGGTTGGGCCTGGTAGATGAAGCGGGCGCTGGCGTCTCCGGTGATGCCTGCGAGGATGATCGCCAGCCCTGCCATCGCCATCCCCAGCGTCAGCGCCCGGCGATGGAGCGGGTCGTCTCGCCCGCGGAGCAGGCCGGCCGCGTAGACGGCCGCCACCAGGAAGCCGGTGACGACATAGGCGGAGACCAGCATGTGCGGGTCCTCGGTCGGCGTCGACGGATTGAATGCGGCAGCGACAGGGTCGACTCGGATCAGCTCGCCATTGGCTCCGAGCTGGAAGCCCGACGGTGTGTTCATCCAGGCGTTCGCCATCACGACGAAGAGCGAGCTGGCTGCGCCGCTGACCGCGATCGGGATGGAGGTCAGCCAGTGGTTCAGTGGGCTCAACCGGTCCCACCCGTAGAGGTAGAGGCCGAGGAAGATCGCCTCCAGGAAGAAGGCAAAGCCTTCGGCGCTGAATGGCAGCCCGAAGATGGCGCCCGAGAAGGCCATGAAGCGCGGCCACAGCAGTCCCAGCTCGAAGGAAAGGACGGTGCCCGAGACCGCGCCGACGGCGAAGAGGATTCCGAACGCCTTGGCCCAGCGCCGCGCGAGCTGCGTCCAGAGCGGGTCGCGCCGCCAGAGCCCAAGGCCCTCGGCGACCGACATCAGGACCGGCATGCCGACCCCGAGGACCGCGAAAACTATGTGGAAGGCGAGCGAGGTCCCCATGGTCGCGCGGGCGATCGCGACGTTGTCCAACTGAAATTGGAGCCTCGCGTCGAGACTACGCCGCTCCGCGACAGGGCATCCGGCCGTGTCGTAACCTTTAGCGCCAAGTCAATAGCCGCGCGGGTAACGGGAAGCCGGTGAGGAGTCCGGCGCTGTCGCGCAACTGTAAGTGGGGAGCTCGAGGCCTCAAGGCCACTGGGGCGTCAGCCCTGGGAAGGCAGCCGAGAGCCACGATCCGCAAGCCAGGAGACCGACCCGTCGAGGCATCGAAATTCTTCCCATCTGCGCGGATCGATGGGCGGCCTCTACGCGGCGAGGTTTCCCGGAGCAGGTGGAGACGGGTAGCCGCCGGAGGAATTCGAGATGCGCAAGCACATCGCCGCAGCCAGCGCGATACTGGCCGCCACCATCACGCTCGCCGCCGCCTGCGTCGGCAACCCGACCGCGGGTCCAGCCGCGACGGGCAAAGCGACCTGCCTCAACGCCGGCGCCAGCCACAAGGCGCACGTCGTCGTCGCCCACCTGAGCGGCTCGTCTCTCGATCGGTGCGTCGGTTTCAGCGGCGAGTCCATGGCCGGGATCGATCTCCTCAAGCAGAGCGGGATCGAGTACAGCGCCCAAAAGGCCTCGTTCGGAACCGCGATCTGCCAGATCGACAACGAGCCCGCGGCTTTCAGCAGCTGCTTCCCCGCCGGCGCGCCTTTCTGGGCGCTCTGGGTCTCCACTGGCGGCACCACCTGGAAGGTCTCCAACGTCGGGATCGACGACCTGACCTTCAAGAACGGGGATGCCCTGGGGTGGCGGTACACGGCGGCCGATGCCTCGCCGGCCCCGCCGCCCGCACCCAAGCGGGACTGAACGCGCGGAGATGACACGTCAAAGCAATCGCTCCGATTCGTCTTAGGATTGCAGACCAACTATGGACCGGCACCCGCCCTGGGGCTCCGAGAGCCGCCCGTCGGACGGCAACGCGGAGAGGCGGCGCCGGCTCCGCCGGCTCGACGACTTGCTCGAAGCGTTGGAGACGCTGAACCTGCATGAAGTCGAGTCGGTTCCCGGACCGGTGGCGGACCGCCTCCGCGAGCTGGGGGTGAGCGAGCCGCAGGCCCATTCGATCACGACCCTCATCGACAAGGTGCTGGAAGGCCAGGAGGGCTTGATGCTCACTCCCCTGCCGGTGCCGGTCGATCGCCGTCGGTCGCGGCGCCGCCCGGTTCGCCAGACCGTGCTGACCTGGGCCGACCTCAAGATCTAGCGTCCCTTCCCGAGTAACCGACTGGCGTAAGAACGGGCGAGAATCATGAGGCTCCTGCTCGCGCCAATCACCGTGCTGCTGCTGACCGCCTGCGGTGCCGGCGCCGCGGCCTCCTCGGCACCGCTTGCGGGCTCCTCCCCCGCGCCGGTCCTGGCCCCGATACCCGATCCGAGCCCAATTCCATCTCCGACCCCGACCGCCGCAGCACCAACCCCTACCCCCGTCTTGCCGGCGCCCGCCAGCTTCCCGGTTTCGTTCAGGGGTCTGGCCTCGGGCACGTACCCGGTGCACCTGCACTCGATCTGCAACGGCCGCCAGTCCTTCCACATCGCCTATCTCCCGAACCTCTCAGTCGGAACGGATGCGGCAGGATCGATCGACGTGCCTGCCGCCGACTTTGGGCGGGGCTGGTGCGTCGTCGTTTATGCGAACGCCCCGCTGACCCGGGTAGCGGCGTTCAGATCGATCTGAACGATTCAGTCGCCGGAGTCGCCCGGCGGGCGGAGAGCCCTCAGGGTGGGATCGTGCGCCGCCGGCTCTCGATCAGCTGACGACGCGACTCGGCGATGAGCGACTGGCCGTGTCCATCAGCAGGCGCCAAGCCTGGATCCGGTCGCCGCCCGCCGCTTCCGCGGCGACGGCGGCTCTGACCAGCCCGAAACGGGTCACCTTCGGGAAGTCGACTCGCAGGCCCTTGGCCCGTCGCCGGTAGCCGCGCATCCGGCAGGCGTCCGAGCAATAGCGCCGGTGAGGTGCTCCTTCCAGGTCCCGGCCGCATTGACGGCACCTCTTTCCCATGACGTTACGGACTTGACATCGTAACGCAATGGGCGCAACACTTCGAGGCTGGAGTGGGCCGACATCCGCGGGGGTTGGCTCACTCCCATGCCCCACCTGACAATCGCTAGCATGACGGGGCGATGGGAAGCGGCCTCGACCAGCTGCGCGAGGTGCTGGGAGAAGTGTCCGATCTCCAGGAGGCGATCAGAGTCCTGCTCTGGGACCAGGAGACCTACCTCCCGGCGGGTGGTTTCGAAGGGCGAGGCGCGGTGCTCTCCACCCTCGGCCGCCGGGCTCACGACCTCTTCGTCTCCGACCAGGTAACGCGCCAGCTCGAGGCGGCCGAAGCCGAGGTCTCGAGCCTGGACTTCGACAGCGACGAGGCCAGCCTCGTGCGCGTGACGCGCCGCGATCAGGAGCGGGAGCGGCGGATCCCATCCGAGCTGGTCGGCGAGATGGCGGAGGCGTCGACCGCGGCCGCGCCGGTCTGGCGCGAGGCGCGCGAGAAGTCGGACTACGCGATGTTCGCGCCGCACCTGGCCCGCAACGTCGAGCTCAGCCTGCGCCGGGCGGAGGCCATCGGGTTCGAAAGCCGGCCCTTCGACGCACTGCTGTTCACGGAGCCGGGGATGACGACGTCCCAGCTGGAGGTGATCTTCGTGGGTCTCAAAGAGGCGATCGTCCCGCTCGTCAAAAAGATCGCGGCGAAGGCGGACGCAGTCGACGCGAGCTGCCTGCAGGGCGATTTCCCCGAAGGGCCCCAGCTCGGGTTCGTGAACACCGTCATCAAGAGCCTCGGCTACAGCTTCGAGCAGGGCCGGATGGATATCTCCACGCACCCGTTCATGATCGGCATGAACCCGGGTGACGTCCGGCTCACGAACCGCGTCAGCCGCGACCTGCTCACGATGGCCATCTTCGGCGGCATCCATGAGAGCGGGCACGGTATCTACGGGCAGGGAATCTCCGCCGCGCTCGCGCGCACGCCGCTCTGGGAGGGTGCTTCGAACGGGGTTCACGAGTCGCAGTCGCGCCTCTATGAAAACCTGATCGGCCGCAGCCGGCCCTTCTGGAAGCACTGGTTCGGCGAGCTCCAGGCGCTGTTTCCCAAGCAGCTGGCGAAGGTGGACGCGGAGGGTTTTTACCGGGCGGTCAACCGGGTGGCGCCCTCACTGATCCGGGTCGAGGCCGACGAGGTGACTTACAACCTCCACATCCTGCTTCGCTTCGAAATCGAGAACGACCTCCTGGAGGGCCGTCTCCGGGTGGAAGACGTTCCGGATGCCTGGAACGCCAAGATGGTCGAGTACCTGGGAGTCGAACCGCCGAACGCCGCGGAGGGGTCGCTGCAAGACATCCACTGGAGCTTCGCCGGTGAGCTGGCCAGCTTCCCCGCCTACAGCCTCGGCAACCTGATCAGCGCGCAGCTCCTGGCCGCGATTCGGAAGGACCTCCCCGACCTCGACGACCAGGTCGAGGCCGGCGAGTTCGGCCCCCTCCTGGGCTGGCTGCGCGAGCGTGTCCACCGGCACGGGCGCAAATTCACTCCGGCCGAGCTGCTGCTGCGGGTGACCGGCCAGGAGCTGGACGCCAGGTACTGGGTGGCCTACGCAGAGCGCAAGTTCGGGGAGCTCTACGGCCTGAATTAGCAGGCCGTGCACCCGGACGACCCCTTAGCTGATAGCCGAGCGCCCGAGCTTATACTCAAATCACCTACCGAAAACTTGGGGGCGCGGCTCGAATGAGAACAAAACTCCTTGCTCTCGCCGTCGCGGGCGGACTGGCGCTGGCCGCCTGCGGCAATGGAACCACTAGCGCGCCGACCGGCGGGTCGAAGCAGGGCGACACCCTCCGCATCGCGATCGGCGTCGACCCAGACACGCTGGACTCGATGCGGCAGACGACGACCACGATCCAGAACATCGTCCAGATGGTGGTCGAAACCATGGTCAAGATCGACACCAGCGGCAAGGTGCAGCCCGCGCTCGCCACCGCCTGGCAGACCAGCTCTGACGGCCTGACCTGGACCTTCACCCTGCGCTCCGGAGTGAAGTTCAGCAATGGCGAGCCTTTCAACGCCACCGCGGTGAAAGCGAACTTCGACCGGGTCCTCGATCCGGCCAACACCTGCCCCCTCTGCGGGCCGATGCGGGGCGTCAAGTCCGTAGAAGCGGTCGACGCCACGCACGTCAAGCTCAACCTGACGAAGCCGATCGCGCCGATGCTGGGCCTGCTCACCGAGGTGACCTTCGGCATCGTGGCGCCGAACTCGATCCAGAAGGGCGGCTCTACCTACTCGGACCAGGAGAAGCCCGTTGGCACCGGCCCCTACACCTTGGGCGAGCGTGTCAAGGGCGACCACGTCACGCTCCAGCGGCAGGACGGCTATTGGGGGGTGAAGCCGAATTACAAAACGCAGAAGTTCCTGATCGTCCCCGAGGCAGCGAGCCGGGAGGCGCTGGTCCGGGCCGGCCAGGCGGACGTCATCCTTCTGCCTCCCGTTTCCGACCTGCCGGCGCTGCAGCGCGACTCGACGGTGAAGGTCCTTTTGGCTCCGGGCGATCGCACCATCTTCATGGCGTTCAACACGCAGGACTCGCAGCAGACGCTGCTGCAGAAGCCGGAGGTCCGGCAGGCTCTCAACTACGCGATCAACAAAGACCAGATCATCAAGAGCGTCCTGTTCGGCGCCGCCTCCCCGATGGACGCGCCGATGGCGTCGAGCCTCTTCGGCTACTGCAAGGTCGGCTCTTACCCTTATGACGTCGGCAAGGCCAAGTCGATGCTCCAGGCGGCGGGTGCGAGCAACCTGACGATCAACCTGGTCGCACCGCAAGGCCGCTACATCCAGGACTTCCAGGCCGCGCAGGTCATCGCCAACGACCTGAGCGCCGTCGGGGTCAAGGTCAACGGCCCGCGCACGATGGACTGGCCGAGCTACCTCGGCACCATCAACGTGGCCCCGGCCAAGGCCAGTGTCGACATGCATCTCCTGGGCTGGGCGCCCGGCTACCTGGACGCCTCGCAGGCGATGGTGCAGTTCCAATCCAGCCAGTGGCCGCCGGCCGGCCTGGCGACCTCCTACTACCAGAACCCCGAAGTCGACCAGCTCCTCGCCAAGGCCAACTCGGAAAGCGACCAGAGCCAGCGCGCCGCCGACTACTGCACCGCCTCCAAGCAGATCTGGAAGGACGCGCCCTGGCTCTTCCTCTGGGTGCAGAGGTTCCCGATCGTGTACTCCTCGAAGGTGACCGGCGTGCAGTCGATTCCGAACGAGTCCTTCTACACGATGTACGCGTCACCGGCCTAGCCAGCCCGGGCCGCCGCCAGCCCAGTGCTCACCTACTTGCTGCGGCGGTTCTTGGTCGCGATCCCCACCCTCTGGGGCGTCGCCACCGTCGTGTTCATCATGGCCCGTCTCCTGCCCGGAGATCCCGCGCGCGTGATCGCCGGCGTGCTGGCCACGCAGGCTGACGTCGACCGGATCCGCCAGCAGATGGGCCTCGACCAGCCGCTCCCCGTGCAGTACGTCGATTTCCTGGGTTCCCTCCTCCGCCTCGACCTCGGCCGCTCGGCGCACACGAACGCGCCGGTCCTGGAGGAGATCGGCAGCCGCCTCCCCTACACGATCGAGCTGGCTTTCGTGGCGCTGGTGATCGCGGTCGCGATCGGGGTCCTGGCCGGTGTCACCGCCGCGGTCAGGCGCAACAGCAAGACCGACCTCATCATCTCCAGCCTCTCCGTCTTCGGCATCTCGATGCCTGTCTACTGGCTGGGATTGATGCTGATCATCCTCTTCGCGGTCGGGCTCCACGCCCTGCCGGCGGCAGGCGCCGACGAGCCAACGTCCATCATTCTGCCGGCGGTAACGCTGGCCCTTTTCTCGGTCGGGCTGATTGCGCGCATGACGCGCTCCTCGATGCTCGAGGTCTTGGGCCAGGACTACATCCGGACGGCGCGGGCGATGGGCCTCGGCTCCGGATCGGTGATCTTCCGGCATGCCCTGCGCAATGCGCTGCTGCCGATCATCACTGTGATCGGACTCCAGGTCGGCTCCCTGCTGGGCGGCGCCGTCCTCACCGAGACGATCTTCGCCTGGCCGGGCGTCGGCCGGCTGCTGATCGATTCCATCTTCTTTCGGGACTACCCGGTCGTGCAGGGCCTCGTGCTGATGTTCGGGGCCACCTTCATCCTCGTGAACCTGCTGGTGGACCTCCTCTACGCCTATGTCGATCCGCGCATCCGCTACAGCTGAGTCGCTCGGCGCGGCGGCCCTCGAGCCCGAGACGGCCGCGGCCGTCGGAGCCTCGCTGGCCTGGCGCCGTCTGCTGCATCATCGGAGCGCGGTCTTCGGGCTCAGCGTGCTCGGCGTCTACATCCTGGCCGGGACGTTCGGGCCGCTCCTCTTCCCTTTCAACCCCGCGCAGAACCACCTGGTTGACGTGTTCCTGCCGCCTGGGCATGCCGGCCACCTGCTGGGAACTGACAACTACGGGCGCGATGAGCTCCTGCTGATCCTGAACGGGATGCGCTACACGCTCAGCCTGGGCGTCCTGGCAGTAGCGCTCGGACTGGTGGTCGGCGTCCCTCTCGGCGCCGTGTCCGGGTACTTCGGGGGCTGGGTCGACATGGTGATCCAGCGGTTCACCGATGTGCTGCTCGCCTTCCCTTCGATAGTCCTTGCGCTGGCCCTGGTCGCGGGCCTCGGTCCCGGACTCCGCAACGTCGTGATCGCGGTCGGCGTGAGCTCGATCCCGGCGTTCATCCGTTTGGTGAGGGCCGACACACTCCGGCTGCGCGAGCTGCCTTTCGTGGAGGCGGCTCGCGCTCTCGGAGCGCCCTCTTCGCGCATCCTCCTGCGTCACGTCATCGCCAACGCGCTGGCGCCGGTCATCGTCCAGGCGACGCTCCAGATGGGCTTCGCGATCCTGGTGGCGGCCGGGCTCGGCTTCTTCGGCCTGGGTGTACAGCCACCCACGCCGGAGTGGGGCGAGCTGCTCGGCGAGGCCCGGAACTACATCTTCTCCGACCCCAAGCTGGCGACTTTTCCCGGCCTTGCCATCTTTGGCGCGGTGCTGGCTTTCAACCTCGTCGGCGACGGTCTGCGGGACGCTCTCGATCCCCGGCTGCGCTAGCGGCGCGCGCGCCTGCGCGGGTGGGGCCTTGGGCTTGCGCTTGCCGCGACCGCCGGTACCGTTCCGCCGCCTCGGCCTGATCGCCCCGGCGCTCGGCCACTAGAGCGAAGGCGCGCCAGGTCCAGCCGCCCAGCTGGCGCTCACCAAGCTCCTCCGAGATCCGGATCGCCCGGCGGAGGTCGTCCTCGGCTTCGTCCAGGCGACCGAGCTCGCGCTTCGCGATCCCCCGCTCGGCCATCGCGTCGGCCAGCTCCCAGCGGGCTCCGAGGTCCGAGAAGATCGCTATGCCGCGGTCGAACAGAGGGAGAGCCTCCTCGCGACGATCGAGCTCCTCGAACACGCGCGCCTTCTGCACGGTGGTTATCGCGACGCTGAACTGATCGCCGTACTCCTCGGCGAGGGTGCTCGCCTCTTCGACCAGCTGCAGCGCTCCCTCGGGATCCTTCATCTCCGTCCGGTTCACCGACAGTGAGGTAAGCGCCCGCACCCGCGCCCAACGGTCGTCGGCTTCCACAAGCAGGAGCGCGCGGCGCCAGATCGCCTCCGCCTCGTCGTAGTTCGCCCGGGTCCAGGGAACCCAGCCCGCGAAGAGCAGCGTGCGGACGATCGCCCAGGGCTCGCCCAGCTCTTCGGCGGCGGCCAGCGAGCGCTTCAGGAGAGCCTCGGCCTTGTCGACGTCGGCCTCGACGTTGATGGCGATGTCGCCCAGGAACCGAAGCGCCAGCGCGAGCGCGAACTGGTCGCCGTGCGCCTCGCTGAGGGAGACCGCCTGATCCAGCGTTTTCGTCGCTGCCGGGTATTCGGCCAGCCAGTAGCGGGCCTCGCCCATGCCGGCCAGGGCGCGGGCCTCGCGCACTCCCCAGCGGTCCGTGGGGCCGGCCAGGGCCAGGGCGCGCTGGTAGAAGTCGATGGCCGTGCGGCTCTCCGTCCGCCTGCGCGCGCGGTCGCCGGCGGCCACCAGGGCATCGGCTGCCCTCTCGGCCGCGGCGTGATCGTTCGGGTCCAGGTCGAGCGCGGCGAGCGCGGCCAGCTCCAGGTGGTCGGCCGCCCAGGATTTGTGGCCCGACTCGAGCAGGCTCTCGGCGACGAGCTCGTGCAGCCGGAGCCGTTCGCGCTTGGGCAAGCTGGCGTAGGCAACCTCGCGCAGGGTCGCGTGGCGCAGACGCCACATCGGCGCGGCGCCCGCCCTCTCGTCGCGCACCAGGATCTCGGCTTCCTCGAGCTGGCGCAGCTCCTCGACGTCTGCGGCCTGATCGACAACGGCCAGGTCCTTCAGCTCGAACGCGTAGACGAAAACCGACGCCCGCCGGGCGAGCTCACGCAGCCTCGCGGGCAGGGCATCGAGCCGGGCGCCCACGACCGCCTGCACCGTGGGCGGGAGAGCTCCCCGGCTCGCCAGGTGAACCCCGCCGCCGTCGGTCGTGAACATCCCGGTTGACTCGATGATGAAGTAGGGATTGCCACCGGCCCGCCCGGCGATGTCGGCCGCCTCCCCGTCGTCGATACGCCCGCCGCCGGCATGGTGGACGAGCTTGATGGAATCCGCGCTGGAGAGCGGGTCAAGCCGGACGGTCACGGCGTTCCCACTGCCGGATCCCCAGCCGGGCCGCTCGTCGAGCAGCTCGCCGCGCGTGAGCGTGAGGACCAGAGCGCGGCGGGGTCCTCGGCGGCCGCTCGCACCCAGCCGCTCGATCAAGTCGAGCATCGGCGGTTTGAGGCTGTGCGCATCCTCGAACACCAGCACCACCGGCTGGTCTCGGGCCAGCCCGTCGACGAGCGCGACGAAGCCGGCCTGGACGTCGTGGACGAACGCCGATTCCTCGCGCCGTTCCGTGAGGCCGAAGAGCAGGCCCAGCCGCTCCAGAATCCGATCCGTCTCGCCCGGGTCTGAGCAGCGTTCCACGAGCTCGCGCAAGCGGCGGCGGGCGGTGTCGGGCGGGTCACCGGCATCGATGCCGGCCAGCTCGTCGACAATCGCGGCGACCGGCGAGAAGGTCGCGGTGTCGGTGTAGGAGCGGGCCTGGCCGTGCAGGATCACCACGGCGGCGCTGACGCCGGCCGCGAACTCGTCGGCAAGTCTTGTCTTCCCGATCCCCGGTTCGCCGACGACCGTCACCAGCACCGGCCGGCCGGTCGTGCTCGCCAGGCCCAGGCTCTCGCCCAGGATCGCTTGCTCGCTGATGCGGCCGACGAAGGGGATCGTGCGCCGGGCGGAGCGGGTGGTCAGTCCCTCGACCGGAAAGGCTTCCAGCGAGGTTGCAAAGCCGCGGGCCCGAACCGAGCGGCGCCGGCCGTAGGAGACCTTGGTGGTCGTCAGCGCATGCGTCGTGTGGCCGGCCAGCACCTGGCCTGGCTGCGCGGCTGCTTGCAGGCGGGCGGCGGCGTTGACCACCGGCCCGGTGACCAGCAGCTGGCCGGCGGGCCCGAGGCCGGTCGCGGCTTCGCCGGATTCGATGCCGATCCTGACCTCCAGCGGTTCCGCCAGTCCGGCGGCTTCACCGAGACTGAGGACGCGGCCCCGGATCGCCAGACCGGCGTGGACCGCGCGCAGTGCGTCGTCCTCGTGCACCTGCGGCAGGCCGAAGACGGCCATGACGGCGTCGCCGATGAATTTCTCGGGCCGGCCGCGGAGCGCCTGGAGCTCTTCGGTGGCGGCCTGGAAGAAGCGCCCCATGAACTCTCGCGAGCGTTCCGCGTCGAGCAGCTGCGCGAGGACCGTCGAGTCGACCAGGTCGGCGAAGAGGACAGTCACCATCTTGCGCTCCTCGGTCTCGAGCAGCGGCGCCACGACAGCGCCGCAGTTCGGGCAGAAGTGGGCGCCTTCCGGAAGCGGGTTGCCACAGACCTGGCAGGTCATGACGCGCACACAGGTCAGATGACCAGGAGCCGGTGGCCGACCGCGTTGACCACGGTCGTCGAGCCGAGCTGCCGATCTAGCAGTGGCTTGGAGACGGGGTGCAGATGGCCGTGCACCAGCAGCCGGGGCCGGAGTCTCCTGACCAGCCCGAGCAGGGCGGCGAAACCTCGGTGGGCAGGGTCGGGGCCGTCCCCGACGCCCAGCGGGGGCGAGTGCGTGAGGAGCACGTCCAGGCGGCGTCCGCCCAGCGGCCGGCGGAGCCGGAGGCGACCTTCCAGCCAGAGCGCTCGCCACCACATTTCCGCCTGCGTGTACTGGTTGGGGCCCCGGTTGTAGCGGATCGAGCCGCCCAGGCCGGCGATTCGGAGGCCCGCCTCGTCCACCACGCGGCCGTCCGCGCTGATGCAGCCGGCAGGGCCCCGGGGCTCCAGCTCCAGGCTCTCGGCGACGTCCAGGGTAGGGGCGCCTGGCCGGAGGTCAGGGTCGTGATTGCCCGGGACATACACGAGGGGCACGTTGAGCGTGGAGACCAGGAAGTCGAGGTAGCCGTACGGGAGGTCGCCGCAGGCGAGCATCAGGTCCGGCCGAAGCTCGAGCAGGCGCGTGCGGTCCAGGCGTTCCTCGACCTGGTCAGCGACTGCCAGAATCCGGGTCATCACAAGCGCAGGCTACTGCTTGGCTAGCTTGCGACGGCACGCGATTCAGCGTCGATTGCCGCACTTGTGACGCGGCCCGGCTAACCTCGCGCAGCGGGCCGTCGGGGCTGCTTCCGGCCAGTCTTGCGGAGAGCGCCACCCGTTCCCGCCGAGACGCGCTCTTTGTCGATCCGAAGCCGCGCTCGGGCCTCGCCGGCGGGAGCCTGTTTGGCCCGGGCAGGTCGTCCGGGCGGCCGCCGCAAACGCCGAAAGGTCTCCAGATCCTCCTCGTAGACAGCCCAGACCGGTCCGACTTTGAAGCCATACAGGCGCTGACCGATCAGCAGCCGGCGGACGTAGGCCTCCGAGGCTTGGAGCGCGGCCGCGACCTCTGGAACGGATAGGGGGCGGCGAGCTGCCGGAACGGATAG
>CATPBK010000107.1 GCA_955652705.1 Candidatus Dormiibacterota bacterium
CTCAAGCAGGCCACCTTCGAGGGCTTCACGGCCCGCCTGCAGGTCACCCAGGCCGACCGCGTTCTGGTCATGTCCCCGCTCACCCAGGGCATCGGCGGGATGTGCCTCTTCTGCCTCCGCCGGGGGGCGGCGCTGATCATGCTGCACGACGCCAGGCCAACGCCAGAGACGCTGTTAAGGCTGGCCGCCACCCACAAGGCGACCATGCTCGTCGGCGTCCCCACCAACGTCATCCGGATGCTCCACAGCCCCGACCTGAGCCAGACCGACCTCACCCACGCCCGCCTCACCGCCGTCGCCGGCGCCCCCCTGCCACCCTCCATAGCCGAGCAATGGGAGCGCGCCACCAACTCCAAGGTCTGCAGCTTCTACGGCTCCATGGACGCCGGCCAGCTCAGCGTCGCCAGCCCCACCGACCCGCAACCCAAGCGCTGGACCAGCGTCGGCCGCCCCCACGCCACCACCGAGGTCAAGATCGAGCCCGACGGAGAGATCGCGATGCGCGGCGACACCGTCCAGACCCGGTATTGGGACGACCCCGATGGCAAAGGCCCCCAGGACGCAGAAGGGTGGGCTCACCTGGGCGACCTCGGCCACCTGGACGCCGACGGGTTCCTCTACGTCACCGGCCGCAAGAAGGACCTCATCATCCGAGGCGGCGCCAACATCAACCCCACGGAGGTCGAGGACGTCATCCGCCGCCATCCCGATGTGAAGGACGTCGCCGTCGTCGGCAAACCCGACCCGGAGCTCGGCGAGCGCGCCGTCGCGTTCCTGGTCACCGTCCCTCCCAGACCGATCACCCTCGAGGAGCTCAAGAACCACCTCCAGCAGCAAGGACTGGCCCGCTTCAAGTGGCCCGAGGAGGTGCGCCACCTGGACGAGCTGCCGACAAAGGGACCCGGAAAACTCGACAGACAGTCACTCCGAGACCGCCTGTTAACGTAGATGCACGATGCCCACGGCCAGGACCGGCGATATCTCGACGGCCTGGTTCGAGATCGGCCGGGGCAGCCCGATCGTCCTGATCCACGGCCTCGCCGACGACCACCGCCTCTGGCGCAAGCTGGTGCCGTCCCTGGCCATCCGCCACCGGATGCTCCTCTATGACCTCCGGGGCCACGGCCAGACGAGCCTGGGCGACGCCGACGGCTCGCTGAGACAGCTCGGCCAGGACCTCCTTAACCTGCTCGACGCCCTCGAGTTGGAAACCGCCGCCCTGGCCGGCTACTCGCTGGGCGGAACTGTCGCCATGCGCCTCGCCATCGACCACCCGGAGCGGGTCGAGGTGCTCTTCCCGGTCGCCACCTCCAGCCGTGTCGGCAAGGCCGCCCTGCCCTGGTATGAGGAGCGAGCGGCCGCCCGCGAGCAGGAGCTGCGCCAGCTCATCGACCGGGACACCGTCGACCAGTACCACATCGCCCCCGGCGAGCTGGAGGACGCCCTCCTCATGCGCCGGGAGGCGACCACCGACCTCGGCGGCTACCGCAACGCCAGCCAGGCCATGGCCAGGCTCAACGAGGAGCCGCTGGACCCCGAGCTCGCGAAGATCACCACCCCGACGCTGGTCGTTTCCGCCGACCTGGACCAGCACTGCCCGCCGCGCGCGGGCGAGATCATCGCCCAGGCCATCCCGGGCGCCTCCCTGGAGATCATCACCGGCTCCGGGCACCCAATCCCGCTGGAGCAGCCAGACCAGCTCGCCGGCCTCATCGAGAGCTTCCTCAGGGAATCGCTTCCCGCCTGACACCCGCCTGACACCCGCCTGATACCGCTGCTACCGGCGGTTACAGACAAAACTTCCCCGCCCCTTCCCTGGAATGTCGGCGCCGAGCTGTCTAATGGCGTCCCGTGCCATATGAGTGGTGGGCTCGGGCGCTGGTGGCGGGAGCCGTGCTGACCGCCGTCGAGGTCGGTTCCGTGATCGGCCTGCACTATGCCCCGCCGGCTGCCGCTCCGGCACGTGCCGCCTACTTCGGCCAGCCTCCGGCTCGTGACCTCCCCGCGCCGAAGCCGCTGCGCAACGACCTCCTCCCGGACGAGCTCTTCGCCAGGCTGGCCGGCAACGCCCAGGACACCCCGCCGCCGCCCGCCGGCACGGCGCAGGCGATCGTGGCCGAGGCAGCCCGACAGGAGGGCGTCGACCCCAACCTGCTGCTCGCCCTCTCCTACTGGGAGAGTGGTTATCGCCAGGAGGCCGTCTCCAGCGCAGGCGCGGTCGGCCTCCTGCAAGTGATGCCAGAGACCGGCCAACAGGCCGGCCCCAAGCTCCTCGGCCGCCAGGTCGACATCTCCAACCCGGACGACAACGCGCTGCTGGGTGCCGCCATCCTGAAGGACCTGCTCAACAAGTACGATCCGCGAACCGCGCTGGCCGCCTACTATCAGGGCGAGCCGGCCCTCTTCGGCGGCTACTCCGCGCCTGACACCTGGTCCTACGCTGACGGCGTCCTGCAGATCGCCCAGGCAATCGCCGCCGGCCAGGACCCACACTCCGCCGACCCCCGCTAATCGCAACTCCCGCTGACCAGCACCGGCTCATCCGCCGACCCCGCTGATCAGCAACCCCCGCTAGCCTCTTCTCCCGTGACCGCGGTGGCCAAGCGCCCCTGGCGGCGCCCGATGGTGGGACGCGACCGCAGCGAGCGGCATCGGCCCTCGACGCCGCTCGAGCTGCTCTTCGACCTCTGCTTTGTGGTGGCCGTCTCGCAGGCGGGCGGCGAGCTCCACCAGGGTCTCGCCGCGGGCCGACTCGGAGTGGCGGTGCTCGGCTACCTGGGCGTGTTCTTTGCGATCTGGTGGGCCTGGGTCAACTTCACCTGGTTCGCCTCCGCGTACGACGTGGACGACGTTCCCTACCGGCTCCTCTCCCTGGTCCAGATCGCGGGCGGGCTGGTCCTGGCCGCCGGCGTCCCGGCCGCCTTCGAGCGGTTCGACTTCACGATCGTCACGGCGGGCTACGCGATCATGCGGCTGGCGCTCGTCTCCCAGTGGCTGCGGGTGGCCTGGGAGGACCCCCCGCGCCGGGCCACCGCCTTCCGTTTCGCGGCCGGCCTCACCCTCGTCCAGGTGGGCTGGGTGGCCCGGCTGGCGCTGCCACAACCCTGGGGGTGGCTCGGGTTCCTGCCGCTGGCGGGGCTCGACCTGGCGGTGCCGATCTGGGCCGAGCGCTCCGGCCCGCGCACCCCCTGGCATCCGGGCCACATCACCGAGCGCTATGGCCTCTTCACTCTTATCGTGCTCGGCGAGTCGGTGCTGGCGGCGACGGTGGCCGTGCAGTCGGCCTTCGCGGCGCACGGCCCCGCCGGCGCCTTGGTGACCATCTCAGCCGCCGGCCTGCTCCTCGTCTTCGGCCTCTGGTGGTCCTACTTCAAGCGCCCGGCGGGGGAGGCCCTGCGGGCCGCGTCGGCCTTTGCCTGGGGCTACGGCCACTACGCCGTGTTCGCGGCGGCGGCCGCGCTGGGGGCCGGACTCCAGGTCGCCGCCGAGGTGGTCAGCCGGAAGCCGTCCGGGCTCGGCCCGGTCGGCGCCGCCTTCGCGGTGGCGCTGCCGGTGGCCGTCTACCTGGCGGTGGTCGGCGTCCTCCAGACCAGGGTCAACCCCGAGCGCCCGGTCGCGCTGCGCTTCCTCGCCGCAGCCCTGCTTGTGCTGGTCGCCGCCGCCGCCTCGGCAGCGCTGCCGCTGCCGGTCGCGATCCTGGCGATGGCCGCGGTGCTGGGCCTCCTGGTCTCACTCGACGTCGTGGAGGCCCAGCGCGGAAAACCTCTTGCCTAGCGGTTAGCCCCTTAGTGGCCCCACATGGCACGCTCGGCGTGCTGGACGGTCTCCGGCCCCCGCTCGCCGGTCCGGATACGGACCGCCTCCTCGACCGGCATCACGAAGATCTTGCCGTCGCCGACTTCGCCCGTCCGGGCGGCCGCCGCGATCTTGTCGACCACGACAGCCACGATCTCCGTCCGCATGACCGCCTCGATCTTGATGCGCGGGCGCAGCGAGATGTTCACCCGGGTCCCCCGGTAGGACTCGGTGTAGCCGCGCTGCGCGCCGCAGCCCTTGACCTCGGTCACGGTCACGCCCGAGACCCCGCACTCGTCCAGCACGTCCTGGACCTCCTGCAAACGCTCGTGGCGGATGATCGCCTCTACTTTCTTCATGCTGTCTCCCGCTTGGCAGCGTGCTCGAAGGCGGCCCGAGGAACGCCAACATATTCGCCGGTGTGCGGGTTGACGGTCGGCTGCTCAGCCGGCCGGTAGACGCCGCCTGGAACCGGCATGAACGACTCCGGGTATCCCCACATACCGTGTTCAGAGATGTCGAGTCCGTCCATCTCCTCGCGCGCGCTCACGCGCAGCCCGACCGTCTGCTTGATGACCCAGAAGACCGCGAACGAGATCACGAAGACCGTCACCGCGGAGACCGAGACGGCCAGCGCCTGGGAGCCAAGCTGGTGGAAGGAGCCGGTGTAGACGAGGCCGCCCTCGCCGACGCCGTTGAACTTGGCCAGCTGGGGGGTCGTGAAGAGGCCGCAGGAGAGGGTGCCCCAGATGCCGGCCAGGCCGTGCGCCGGGATGGCCCCGACCGGGTCGTCCAGGTACCTGTCGAGGGCGAGGACGCCGAAGACCACGATCACGCCCGCGACCGCCCCGACAATGACAGCCGCCCAGGGCTCGACGTAGCCCGAGGGCGCCGTGATGGCGACCAGGGCGGCGATGGCCCCGTTGCCGACCATGCCCACGTCCAGCGTCCGGGTCATGAAGTAGATGCAGACCAGGGCCGCGACGGCGCCGGACGCGGCGGCCAGGTTGGTGGTGATGACGATGTCGGCGAAGTGGAGATTGGTGGCGTTGAGCGTCGATCCGGGGTTGAACCCGAACCAACCGAACCAGAGGATCAGCACGCCCAGCTGGGCGAGCGGCATGTTGTGGCCGGGGATCGCGTTGGGCTTGCGCTTGCGCTCGAATTTGCCGATCCGGGGGCCGAGCAGGAGCAGGCCGGCGAAGCCGGCGGTGGCGCCGGTCAGGTGGACGACGGTCGAGCCGGCGAAGTCCTGGGCGCCGACCGTCGACATCAGCCAGCCGCCGCCGAAGAGCTGGTGCGAGATGAGCGGGTAGATGAAGCCCGCGAAGGGGATCGCGAAGAGGATGTAGACGATGAACTTGGTGCGCTCGATCATCGTGCCCCAGACGATGGCCAGCGAGACGGCGCAGAAGACGAACTCGAAGAAGAATTTCGCGGCCGGTGGAGCGGTGCTGGCGCTCAGCGCCGGCAGGTCCATCGTGAAGCCCGGGTGGAAGCTGGGGGTGAAGCCGCTGCCGCCGAGTAGCCAGAAGAGGCCCCCGCCTCCGAAGGCGAGCCCGAAGCCCACCGCCCAGTAGACAATCGAGGCGATGGAGAAGTTGGTGACCACCTTGGCCACCACCGTCCCCACGTTCTTCATCCGGCTGAACCCGACTTCGAGCATCGCGAAGCCGGCCTGCATGAACATGACCAGCACCGCGGTTACGATCACCCAGACGGTGTCGCTCGCGATGTCGGCCGCGGTGGGCGGCGGCGCGTCGGCCGCCAGGGCGGCCGCCGGCACCAGGGCCAGGGAAAGGGCGGCAGTCAGTGCAAAGCCGAGGCGTTTTGTCATGTGCACACGGTAGGGTCGGCCAGCGCGCACCTTCTATGTGTAGTAGTGACGAAAAGGAGGGGGGGTCCCTTGAGCAAGCCGCACAAGAGCGGCGGGCCGCCACGAAACCAGTTGACAAAACCACGTGCGACAGGTACGGTTCCCGAAGTCAGTTCGACAATGTCGAACACCAGTCAGCAAACAAGGGGGTTCGGAAAGATGTACACCATGCCACAGCGGGCCCTGGCCGAGATGCTGGGCACAGCCGCGCTGGTCCTCGTCGGTCCAGGGTCCGTGATCGCCACTCTGACCCTGGCTGGCAAGGCCACACCGGCGGTGACCGAGGCCGACCTGCTCGCCATCAGCTTCGCCTTCGGGCTGATCATCACTGCACTCGTGTACGCGATCGGCAAGGTCTCCGGCTGCCACATCAACCCGGCGGTCACCTTCGCGCTCGCGGCCACCAAACGATTTCCCTGGAGGGAGCTGCCCGTCTACTGGGTGGCGCAAGTCGTCGGGGCCGTGATCGGCGCCTTTGCCATCTGGGGCGTGTTCGGCCAGAACGCTGTCACCTTCGGCATGGGCCAGACCCACTTCGCGGCGGACGCGCCCACCAGCTACTACCTGCAGGCGGCGCTGGCTGAGGCCCTCGGGACCGGCCTCCTCCTCTTCGCGATCCTCGGCATCGTCGACTCCCGCTCGCCCAACCAGCTGGCCGGGCTCGTCATCGGCGGCGCCGTAGTCGCCATCATCCTGATCTTCGGCCCCATCACGGGCGCCTCCCTGAACCCGGCCCGCGCGTTCGGTCCGGAGCTGGTCGAGGCGATCGCGGGCGGAAGCACCTTCTGGACTCAGTACCTGCCCGTCTACCTGGTGCCGGGCCTGGTCGGCGCCGCCGGCGCCGCCTTCATCTACGACTTCCTCGCCAACCCGCGCATCGTCGAGCGGCCGATCAAAGAGGCCGTGACCGTCGACGAGCGTGTGGCCGCCGACGACCGCAGCCAGGCTGCCGTCAGCTAGAGCCCAAGGAGAAAGAAACGAAACATGGCAGTTGAAACCAAGGTCCGTAAGTTCCTCAACGACCCGGCGCTGGTGGTCAAGGAGTCGCTGGCCGGCCTGGCCGCGGCTCACCTCGACCTCCTCCGCTACGACGCCCAGCAGCAGATCGTCGTGCGCAAGGGAGCTCCCAAGCAGGGCAAGGTCGCCCTGGTCTCGGGCGGTGGCTCCGGGCACGAGCCACTGCATGGCGGCTTCGTCGGCCTCGGCATGCTCGACGCCGCCTGCCCGGGCGAAGTCTTCACGTCACCGGTCCCGGACCAGATGCTGGCCGCGACCAGGGCGGTGGACGGCGGCGCCGGCGTGGTCCACATCGTCAAGAACTACACGGGCGACGTCCTGAACTTCAAGATGGCCGCCGAAGAGGCCGCCGACGCCGGCATCAAGGTCGAGGCCGTGGTCATCGACGACGACGTCGCGGTCCAGGATTCCCTCTACACGGCCGGGCGCCGGGGAGTGGGGGCCACAGTGCTCGCCGAGAAGATCGCGGGAGCGGCCGCCGAGCGCGGCGACGGCCTGGCTCAGGTCACCGGCTTCGTGAAGCGCGTCAACGAGCGTTCCCGCTCCTTCGGCGTGGCGCTCTCGTCCTGCATCCCGCCGGCCTCCGGAAAGGCCATCTTCGATCTGCCCGAGGGCCAGATCGAGCTCGGCATCGGCATCCACGGCGAGCCGGGCCGTCGCCGGACCACGCTCGGCGGCGCGTCCGAAGTGGTCGACGTCATGGTCGAGGCGGTCCTCTCCGACCTCAAGCCCAGCCGGGGCGCCAAGGTCCTCGTCTTCCTGAACGGCATGGGCGGCACGCCCCTGCTCGAGCTCTACCTTCTTTATGGTGAGGCCGACCGCAAGCTGCGCGCGGCCGGCGTCGAGCCGGTCCGCAACCTGGTCGGGAGCTACATCACCTCCCTCGAGATGGCGGGCGCCTCGTTGACGGTGCTCGAGCTCGACGACCAGATGACCGCTCTCTGGGACGCCCCCGTCCACACTCCGGCGCTGCGCTGGGGAGCGTGATATAAGCCTTTGATCACCGAGCACGCCTTGGACGCGGCCACGATCGGCACCTGGATGCGGGAGATCGAGTCGGTCATTCGGGCCGAACGCGATCACCTTGTGCAGCTCGACGCCGCGATCGGCGACGGGGACCACGGCACCAACATGCTGAGGGGCTTCGAGGCCGTCGTCCAAGCCCTCGGCGCAGACTCGGGATCGCCGCCCGGGCGGCTCCTGGTCCTGGCCGGTCGCACCCTGGTCTCCTCGGTCGGCGGCGCCAGCGGGCCGCTCTGGGGCTCCGCTCTGCGCAGCGGCGGGCGGGTCCTCGGCGAGCAGGCCACTTTCGAAGGGCCGGAGCTGGTCGAAGTGCTGGCCGCAGCCCTAGCGTCGGTCAAGGACCTGGGGGCGGCCACGCCGGGCGACAAGACGATGGTCGACGCCCTGGAGCCGGCGGTCGACACCCTCCGCGAGCGGGTGGCGGCCGGCGCCCCCCTGGCGATCGCCCTGGACGAGGCCTGCGCCGCCGCGGAAGCGGGCGGCCGCGCCACGATTCCGATGCAGGCGCGCAAGGGCCGCGCCTCCTACCTGGGCGAGCGCTCGATCGGGCACCAGGACCCAGGAGCCACCTCCACCGGGCTGATCCTGCGCGCCCTCCAGCGCGCCGTCGCCACCGGCTCCTGATGCGGGAGCGGGTTCTGCGCGGGGTCGCGGCCGCGCCGGGCGTAGGCGAAGGGCCGGCCTGTGTTCTCGACGCCGCGCCGGCGAGTCGCCGGCGGGGCCTGGCCAGCGCCCGCGACGGGCTGGAGACGGCCGCCGCGGAGCTGGAGGAGATCGCCCGGAGGCTCCTTGAGCAAGGGCGGCGACCGGAGGCAGAGATCGTCGAGACGGGCGCTTTGATGGCTCGCGACCCGGCGCTGTGGGCCAGGGTGGAGGCGCTGGTCAGGTCGGCGGGCCGCCCGGCGGCGGGCGCGCTGAGGGAAGCCGTCGAGGAGATGGCGGCCCAGCTGGAAGCGCTCGACGACCCGCTCCTGGCCGAGCGTGCCGACGACGTCCGCAGCCTGGGACGGCGGGCGGCCGCCCGCGCCGCCGGCGTCCGCCGGGAGGCGGCGAGCGGCCTGCTGGTTGCCGAGAGCATCGGCCCCGCCGAAGTCGCCGAGCTGGCGCCGGAGGTCAAGGGCATCGCCCTCGCGGGCGGCGGCGTTACCGCCCACGCGGCCATCGTGGCCAGGTCGCTGGGCGTCCCGATGGTGATCGGGCTCGGCCCCGCCCTCCTGGAGGTCGCCGCGGGCGAGGTGATCGTCGTCGACGGCGACTGGGGGGAGCTGGTCCGTCACCCGACTCCCGAGCGGCTGGCTGCGGCCCGGGAGGCAGGAGAGCGACGCCTGGCCGCGCGCCGGCGGGCGCTCGCGGGTCGCGGGGAGCCGGCGGTCACCTCCGACGGGCGCGCGGTCCGCGTGCTCGCCAACGCCGCCAGCCCGGCTGAGGTCCTGGAGGCCCTCGCGCAGGGCGCCGAAGGCGTCGGCCTGCTCCGCACCGAGCTGCTCTTCCTCGATTCGCGGTCGTGGCCGGACGCCCGCCAGCACGCCCGCTTCCTGGAGCCCATCCTGGCCCCGCTCGCCGGCCGGACCGCCACCGTCCGCCTCCTGGACTTCGGTGGGGACAAGACCCCGCCCTTTCTTCGGGGCGCGGCCGGTCGCGGCGTCGAACTGCTCCTGGAGGCGCCGGCGGCTCTCGAGGCGCAGCTGCGCGGCATCCTCGCCGCGGCGGGCGGCGTGGAGCTCCGCATCCTGGTTCCGATGGTGACCGCTCGAGCGCAGGTGGAGGCGGTTCGCGCCAGCCTCCGGCGCGCGGCGGACGGGGCCCGGATGCCGGCGCTCGGAGCCATGATCGAGACGCCCGCCGCCGCCCGGGCGGCAGCCGAGCTGGCGGCCGTCCTCGACTTCCTGAGCATCGGGACCAACGACCTGACCCAGCTCGTCCTGGGACTCGACCGGGAGCGCTCCAGCTTGGGGCCGGTCCTGCACCCGGCGGTGCTGAGGCTCGTCGCCGCGACCATCCGGGCCGGCCAGGCGGCCGGCATCCCGGTCGAGGTCTGCGGGGAAGCCGCCTCCGATCCCACCGCGACGCCGCTGCTGGTCGGCCTGGGCGCCGATGAATTGAGCGTCGGCGCGGCGCGGGTCGGCGAGGTCAGGGAGTGGGTCCGGGCCCTCAGTTACGAGGAGTGTCGCGCCGCCGCGAAAAGTGCGCTACTCGGTCAGCCCGTCGATGCAGCCGGCGAGCGCGTCTAGAGCCGCGGCCGCGTCCTCGCCTTCGGCTCGGAGCGTCAGCACGGTGCCCCCGGTCGCGCCCAGGGCGAGCACCTGGAGGATGCTCTTGGCGTCGGCGTCGCGACCGTCCACCGCCACCGTCAGCCGCGACTTGAAGCCCATCGCCGCCTTCACGAACTGCCCGGCCGGCCGGGCGTGAAGGGCGACGTGCGCGGGGAGCGCCACCAGGAGCTCAGAGCTTGCGGGCACCACGCGCCTCCTCGGCCGCCCGCGCCACGTCGTCGAGCGCGCCTCCGGCGGCGGAAGTGACGGCCGCCGACACCGCTCCTTCAACGAAGGGCGCGTCGACCAGCCTGACCTGGCCGTTCAACTCCGTCTTCAGCAGATGGCGGACCGTCAAGACCGCGCTGCCGAGGTCGGCCAGCACGACCACCCCATCGCCGGCATCGGCCCGCGCGATCGCGTCTCGGACCACGTCGCCGCTGGTGCCCAGCGTGCCGCCCGGGCCCCCGCCCGCGGGCTCCACGCGCACCTCGGGACCGGCCACCTGCGTGGCCACGTCCGCGAGCCCGCGAGCGAGCTCCGAGCTGTGCGACACCAGTACAATCCCGACCAATTTCGTTACTCCCAGGAGGCCGTGTCAGGCCGCCGACGGCAGTCTACACTACCGACAGGAATTCAGCAATGCCGAATAACACCTCAGGACGCCGCGGCTCGATCCAATCGATCGACCGGGCGGCCGCGATCTTGAAAGCGCTGGCCAGCGGACCCCGCCGCCTGGGGGTCAGCGAGCTGGCCGACCGGCTTGAGCTGGCGCGGCCGACGGTCCACGGCCTCCTCCAGACCCTGCAGGACCACGGCTTCGTCGAGCAGGACCGCCACTCGGACAAGTACCAGCTCGGCCCCGGCCTCCTCCAGCTCGGCTACTCCTACCTCGACCTGAACGAGCTGCGGGCGCGGTCGATCGGGCACGCCGACCGGCTGGCCAGCCGCACGAGCTCGTCGGTCCGCGTCGGCGTCATGCACGGCGCCAGCGTGGTCGTCGTGCACCACGTCTTCCGCCCCGACGCTGCCTTCGGCGTGCTCGAGGTCGGCCTCCAGCTGCCGCTCTATGCCAGCTCGCTGGGCAAGGCGATCCTCGCCTTCTCGCCCGGCCAGGTCCTGGAGGACCTGCTGGCGGAGCCGCTCCCGCGCCTCACCAAGCGGACGCTCACCCCGGCCGCGCTGCGCCGGGAGCTGGCCGGCGTGCGCGACAAGGGGGTCGCCAGCGAGCATGACGAGGCGGTGCTCGGCGAGTCGAGCTTGGCGGCGCCCATCTTCGACCACGCGGGCCACGCGGTCGGCGCCATCGGAGTGGGGGACGCCACCGAGCGCCTCTTTCCGCGCGGCCCTGCGAAGGGCGTCGCGGCCGCGGTCGGCGAGGCGGCCCGCGGCGTCTCCCGGGAGCTGGGCGCACCGCGCTGGCCTTACGCCGCCGAAGCCTAGTGGACTGTAACGGCCATTTGACGTGCATCCGACGTCCCAGGCCGCCGGGCGCCCTTCAGGCGCTGATGC
>CATPBK010000108.1 GCA_955652705.1 Candidatus Dormiibacterota bacterium
CCTCGTCAAGGAGCCGGCGCTACTGCCGGCTCCTCCTTTATTTGATTCGGAGCGGGCCACTGCCTTGCTTTGGGGCCCCCAAGCCGGGCCTCCGGCATGGGGAATGGCCCCCCGGCCGCGCGCTGCGGCGCGCAAGCCTGAGCAGAAGAGGCCTCGACGCTCTAAACCGGGTCCAGCAGTGGGGTCGCTACTACGCCACTCCGGCGGGTTTTTTGGCGAGCTGTCCGATGATCGTCCGGCAGAAGTCGGGCAGATCGGCCGGCATGCGAGAGGTCACCAGGTTGCGGTCGACCACCACCGGAGAGTCCTGGTAGCGGGCGCCCGCCGCGATCAGGTCGTCCTTGATCGAGTGGAAACCGGTCAGCGGCCGGTCCTTGACGATGCCGGCCGAGACCAGCATCCAGCCGGCGTGGCAGATCGCCGCCACGGTCTTCCCGGCGGCGTCCATGTCGCGCACGAACTTCACCATCTCGGGCTTGCGCCGCATCAGGTCGGGCGAGTACCCACCCGGGATCACGACGGCGTCGAAGTCAGCGACGCGCGCCGACTCGATGGTCAGGTCCGGGGTGACGGGAAGGCCGTGCTTCGAGGCGTGCGTCGGGTTGCGGCCGCTGCCGACCACCTTGACGGTGGCGCCGGCCTCCTTCAGCCGGTAGTACGGGTACCAGAGCTCGAGGTCCTCGTAGAGGTCCTCGGCCAGGATCGCTATCTGCTTGCCTTCGAGTTCCATAGAGCGGTCACCTCCTGACTCCGATTATGGTGAACCGACGGGGGGTATATCCAATCGCGATGGAAAGGCGACTCGGTCCGGACCGGGGGCTCACGCTCCGAATGTTCCTCACGATGTTCTTGCTCGCCCTGATTTACCTGGCGTTCATCGGGGCGCTCTGGCGGTTCGGTGTCCCGCTCATCTTCATCATCGTGATCGCCGCCGTTCTCCTGGTCGCGCAGTACTACTGGTCCGACAAGCTGATCCTGCTGTCGCTCGGCGCCCAGGAAGTCACGGAGCAAGAGGCGCCGCAGCTGCACGACATGGTCGGCAGGCTGGCCGCGCTGACCGGGATTCCCAAGCCGAAGGTCGCGATCATCGACTCCCCGGTGCCGAACGCGATGGCCACGGGTCGCGATCCCAAGCACGCCCTGGTGGCGGTCACGACAGGCATCCTGCAGGCCCTCACCCCCGAGGAGATGGAGGCAGTGCTGGCACACGAGCTGAGCCACGTCATCCACCGCGACATGCGCGTGATGGCGATGGCAAGCTTCTTCGCCACGGTAGCCTCCTTCATCGTCCAGTCCGGGCTCTGGGGAGGCTTCTATGGCGGCGGCGACCGCGATAACCGCGACCGGGGCGGCGCCTTCGTCTTCATCTTCCTGATCTCAGCCGTAGTCTGGGCGGTCAGCTTCGTGCTGATCCGGACCCTGAGCCGCTACCGCGAGTACTCGGCCGACCGCGGCTCGGCGGTGATCACCGGCCAGCCCTCGCATCTGGCTTCGGCGTTGACCAAGATCAGCGGCCAGGTCCAGCGCATACCCCAGCAGGACCTGCGTGCGATCGAAGCCGGCAACTCGCTGATGATCTTCCCCGCCATCTCTCCAGGCTCGATCTCGGAGCTCTTCTCGACTCATCCTTCGCTCGAGCATCGCCTCGCCCGACTCCGCGAGTACGAAGCGGAGCTCTCCCACTAAGCCGCTACAGTCTGGACGTGGGCTTCCTCGACAGCCTTCTCGGCCGCACCAAGCTGCCGCCCTCCAAAGAGGACGCGCTCTTCGCCATGAGCACGGCGGCCGTCGGTCTCGAGGCCTCGGCGGGCATCCAGCCGGCAGGCCGCGTCGGCATCGTCTTCAAGCGCCTGCCGCCCGGGCGTTTCGACCAGCTGAGGCAGGAGATCGTCGACCTGCTGAAGCTGCAGGGGGAGGGGTCCCTGACCGTGGAGGACAAGACCGACGACCTCGGGTTCGAATGGCTGATCCTCGACGGCGCCGACTTCCAGAACGCGATCGCCGCCGTGCACAGCGCCGCCACGTCCTTGATGGAAGACAGCCTCGGCGACCTCCTGCTGGCGGTCGCTTTCAAGTTCACCCAGAACTCGCGACCCGTCTACTGGCTCTACTCCTACAAGCAGGGCAACTTCTATCCTTTCGTGCCCATCGGCGACCACCAACGGGACAACGCCGAAGAGCTCCGCCTCTCCGCCCTGGCGAAGCCGGAGGGACTCCCGGTGGAGGCCCAGCTGGAGCGGTGGTATGCCCTCTGGGGCATTCCCGTCTGATCTGCCGGGTTGGGACTTTAGGCAGGCGGACAGCGCAGCGTCCCGGATCCGGGACCTCTACCTGAAGCACTTCGCGAACAACCCGCCACGGGAGCGGCTCTTCCTGGCCTCCGCCAGCTTTTTCCTGACCTTCGGCATCGTCCGCGCCATCACCCATGCGATCAAGGCTGGGTTCGGCCCCCTCCACAACGTGTCCGCGGGCGGGACGCACATCCACCACCTCGTCTGGGGAATCCTGCTGCTGCTGCTGGCGGGCTACATCGGACTCCTGGAGTCGCCCACCTCGCGGCTCGTGACGGTGGTGGCGCCGATCCTCTTTGGCGTCGGCGCCGCGCTCACCCTGGACGAGTTCGCGCTCTGGTTCTTCCTGGCCGACGTCTACTGGGAGCGCCAGGGCCGGGACAGCGTGGACGTCGTGATCCTCTTCGGCGCGGTGCTCTCGACCGGGATCTGGGGGGGCCCCTTCATCCGGGAAGTCCTGCACCTCTTGTGGCGCCGGCTGCCGCGGTCGTCTTGACGCGTTATGGCGCAGTGTGTCAAAATACAGCCATAGACTCACGTTTACTACTCAAGGGGAAGTTGAATTGGCTCAGATCGGAGAGAAGACCACCGAAAGCGGCGTGCTGGGCGCCGACCTCGTCACTGGTGCCGCGACACAGGTCGGCGAGACCGCACAGGACGTCGGCGACACCTTCATTCATCCCGTCCGGACGGCGCGCAAGCTGGAGAGGAAGGGCGCCCCGATCAACAAAGAGATCGGGCGGGAAACCACCGACCTCCTCGAGGACTCGGTCGAGTTTGCCGCGGGCCTGATGCCGGAGCGCCTGCTCCTGGCCGGTCTTCACGCAATGAAGGCGCGGGCTCGGCGCAAGGATGCCCTCGGCACGCTTTCGTACCGGACGCTGGCTGTAGTCAACGGCGGGGTCAGCCTCCTGGGCGGCGTGTTGAAGCGGATCGAGCGAGCCAGTGAGCCACCGCAGACCCCGCGCCGGACCAGCGCGCCGGCACGGCAGCTGAAGCGGACCGCGCGGCGGGCGACATCGACTGCTCGCCGGACCTTGAGCCGGGGTGCGCGCAGGGCTCGCAAGGGTGAGCGGCGCACCGCTTAACGAGCCGAACCACTTTCTCCCACCACCCCAAGGAGGGCGCCGGCTGCGCCCTCCTGTTTTACTTTCCGGGCATGGATGTCGACCCCGAGGAGCTCCGGCCGGCCCTTCACCGTGCCGCCGACTGGGTGGCTGACTACCTGGCCGGAGTCGGCGCCTACCCGGTCCTCTCGCCCGCCCGCCCGGGCGACCTGACCGCGAAGCTGCCGGCTTCGGCGCCGCTCCAGGGCGAGCCGCTCGACCGGCTGCTCGACGACTTCGAGTCACTCATCCTGCCCGGCATCACGCACTGGCAGCACCCTCGATTCTTCGCCTACTTCGGCATCACCGGTTCAGCGCCCGGCATCCTGGCCGAGCTGCTCTGCGCGGGCCTGAACGTCAACGCGATGCTTTGGCGGACGTCCCCCGCGGCGACCGAGCTGGAAGAGGTCACCACGGGCTGGCTGCGGGACGCGATCGGCCTGCCGCCGTCGTTCCGGGGCGTGATCAACGACACCGCCTCCAGCAGCACGCTTTATGCGCTGGCCGGCGCTCGCGAGGCGGTTCCCGGGCTGGAGGTGCGCCGTCGGGGCATCACCAGGACTCTTCGCGTCTACATCTCAGCCGAAGCCCACTCCTCGGTCGAGAAGGCCGGTTTGACGCTCGGAGTCGGGAGCGACGGCGTCGTCAAGATCCCGGTGGACGGCGAGTTCCGCATGGACCCGGCGGCGCTCCAGCGGGCAATCGCGGCCGACCGCGCGGCCGGCCACCTGCCGTTCGCCGTGGTCGGCACGGTCGGCACCACGTCGACCACTTCGATCGACCCGATCCCCGCACTGGCCGCCATCTGCGAACACGAAGGCCTCTGGCTGCACGTCGACGCGGCCTACGGAGGAGCGGCGGCGATCCTGGAGAGCCACCGGCACGTTCTCACAGGCTGCGAACGGGCCGATTCACTGGTGGTAAACCCCCACAAGTGGCTCTTCACGCCGATCGACTGCAGCGTGCTTTACTGCCGGCGCGAGGACGTCTTGAAGCGCGCTTTCAGCCTGGTTCCCGACTACCTTGCCAGCACCGACGGCGACGTGCGCAACCTCATGGACTTCGGCAACTCGCTGGGCCGCCGGTTCCGGAGCCTGAAGCTCTGGTTCGTCATGCGGGCCTTCGGGCTCGAGGGCGCCCGCGAACGCATCGCCAGGCACCTCGAATGGGCGCAGGAGCTGCGGGGCTGGCTTGACGCCGACCCCGACTTCGAGGTGCTGGCGCCCACTCCATTCAGCACCGTCGTCTTCCGCTTCAAAGCCGGAGACGCCGCGAACCAGGCCATCGAGGAGGCGGTCAACTCCTCGGGCGAGGCGTTCATCTCGCACACGACCGCCCGGGGCGCCTACGCGCTCCGAATCGCGATCGGGAACCTGCGCACGACCCGGGATGACGTGCGGGCCGTCTACGAGCTGGTCCGGTCCAACGCGCGCTCCCAGACCTCGTACTCGCGCCCCACCTCGAACCCTAGTCGCCGGTAGACGTCGTAGGCGCGGGTCGGGTTGAGCGCGTCGACATTCAGCGATGCCGAGCGCGCCCCGCGCGCTCCCAGCCGGCGAAGTGCTTCGGCGGTCAACGCCAGTGCCAGGCCCCGGCGCCGGAACGCCGGCAGCGTGCCGACTTCCTCCACATAGCCGACCGGCTGCGGGCGTTCGTCGCCCAGTGCGGCGACGCTCGAGATCGCGATCGCAGCCGGCACACCTGACGGGTCCAGCGCGATCACCTGCAGCCCCAGGTCGCCGCCCTCCCGCCTGCGCTCGAACGTATCCCGCGTGTCCTCCGAAAAGCTCCAGTGGTCAGCGAAGCTGGCGTTGCGCGCCTCGAACCAGGCGTCCTCCGGGAGGATCGCCTGGTCTCGGCTGACGAGCTGGAAGCCGGCCGGCAGCGAAGGCTCGGGAACCGCGTCCAGATGGGGGCGATCCATCCTCCAGAAGGGCCTCGCCAGGTGGAAGCCCTGGTTAGCGAGCCAATCCGTCCGGCCCTTCTCGAGCCAGAGGCCCAGGCGGGGCGCGCCCTGCTCGCCGGCCGCTGTCACGGCCCAGCCCAGGAGGCGCCGTCGGACGGCGGCGTCGGGCGCCGCGATCGAGGCCTGCAGCGCGGTCCCCCACGGCCGCCGGAGCTGGCCAAAGCCAGCCAGCCTGCCAGCCTCCTCTACGACGCGAGTGGAGGCGGCCCAGTCATCTGGTGGGCGGAAGCGCTTGCGCTCCGCCGCCTCCAGCAGCTCCAGGATGGCGGGGACGTCAGCCGGCCGCGCCGGTCTCATGGGGAGCTCGGCGCGGTGACCCTTGCCACCACCTCGTGCACCTCCGGCGCCGCCCGCCGGATCTGTTGCTCGAGCTCGCTCTCGATGTCGTGGGCACGTTCGAGCGGGATGTCGCCCGCGATCTCCGCCACCACGTGAGCGGTGATCTGGCCATCCCGCGAGCTCAGCTCGACATCGCGGCAGGCGACCACGTCGGGGTGGCCCTCGACCACCTTACGGATGCGGTCGGCCACCTCGCCCCGACTCCGCGTGACGTCCTGGCCTCGGACCAGCTCGGGCTCAAGCGGCTCTAGGTGGACGTCCACGCGGGAGACCTCCGGGAACTCTTCTCGCAGAGCGCTCTCGAGGTCGCCGGTCGTCCGCTCGGCCTCCTCCAGAGTCAGGCCCCCGGGCAGCTTCGCGTGCATCGTGAGATGCAGCGTCCCGTCCCGCTCCTCCTCCACAGTGACGTTGTGGAGGTCCCGGACCTGGCCGACCCGGGCCGCCGTGGCGTGGACGCGTTCGACCAGGTTCTCAGCATGCTGCTGGCCCTCGACGACGAGGACCAGGTCGACCTCCGGGAGCGCCTCCGCGACCTTGCCCTGCACTTCCTCGGAGAGGGACTGGGCTCCCTCGACCGAGAGCATGCGGCGGGTCGCGATGCGGGCGTCGCCGAGCAGCCGGGGACCCGAACGGCGGACCCGCACAGCCCGGACCTCCTCGACGCCGGGCACCGCCCCGATCGCGCGCCTCAAGTCGGCCTCGGCGCCCACCGGCGCCCGGTCCATCAGCTCGTCGCCGGCCTGGAGCAGGATCCGAATCGCGGCGAAGGCGATGAAGGCCCCCACCGCCAGCGCGGCTACCGCGTCCGCCCAGGGGATGCCCAGGCGAACACCCGCCAGACCGGCCAGCACAGCCAGGGCCGAGGCTACGTCGGCCCAGCGGTTGCCTGCATCGGCGGTCAGGGCTTGACTGGAGGCGGCCCGTCCGGCCCAGCGCAGCACCAGCCCGCGACCGGCCTCGACCACCATCGCGACGATCAGCAGCACGAAGGCGTAGCTCGCCGCGTCGACCTGGGCGGCACCCGCCAGCAGGCGGCGCCCGGCCTCGTAGATGATGCCGAGGGCCGTCAGCAGGAGCACCAGCCCCTCGGTGTAGGCGGCCAGGTTCTCGACTCTGCCGTGCCCGTACGGGTGCTCCTGGTCGGCCGGCCGGCGGGAGGTCCGCACCGCCACTAGCGCAAAGGCGGACGCGGCTACGTCGAGAGCCGAGTGGGCGGCCTCGCTCAGGATCCCGAGGCTCCCGGTCAGGATGCCGGCCACCAGCTTGGCGACGAGCAGAAGCACGCCCAGGACGAGCGAGCCAAGTGCAATCGCCTGCGGCCGGCGGTCTACTCGGAGCTCACCCATCGCAGGATCCGCTCCGCGATCTCCTCGCCCTTGTCCTCCTGCAGCATGTGACCGGCGCCGGCGATGACCTCCATCTCGCCGGCGCCTGGTAGGAGCTCGGCAAACCGGCGGCCGAACTCGACAGGGAAGACGGGATCGCTGTCACTCCAGAGCACCAGCGCTGGCACCTCCCAGCTGCGCAGCTCTTTGGCGACCTTGCGCAGCGGCGCGGCGGCCGGGTCGCGGGCGTCGAGCGGTACCAGGAGCGGGAAGCGGGCCACGCCATGCTTCGACTCTGGCACCGGCCAGGGCGCTTCGTAGGCCGCCACCACGTCAGGCTCCAGCTGGCGCACGCAGGAGAGCTGGATGATGCGGCCCACCGGCAGCTCGAGGCCCGCCCGCTCGGCGAAGCGCCGCCAGTTCAGAAAGCCTTCCGTCGGCCACTCCTTGCCGCCGAAGAGGCCGGTGTTGAGGACGACCAGCCGGGCGAACCGCTCCCGCATCTCGACCGCGACGCGCAGACCGATCGGTCCCCCCCAGTCCTGCATGACCACGATGACCTGGCGCAGGTCCAGCCGCTCCATCAAGGCCTTGATCGACTCCACGTGCCGGTCGTAGGTGTAGAAATCGGGACCGACCGGCTTGTCAGAGCGTCCGAAGCCGAAGTAGTCGGGGGCGATGACGCGCAGCCGCCGGGCCAGGATCGGGAGCATCCGCCGGTAGAGGTACGACCAGTCCGGCTCCCCGTGGAGCAGTAGCACCGGGTCCCCCCGGCCCTCGTCGAGATAGTGCATGCGGAGGCCGTCCAGCTCGACATAGCGGGGTTCGAACGGGTACCCCGGAAGGGCCTGGAAGCGCTCATCTGGAGTGCGATAAACGTCCATCAGCGCGTCAATCGAAGCATGGAATCAGGGTTCGACGCTGATCGGCGCGGGCTGCTCGGCCTGGGTTGCTTTTGTTTCCCGCAGGGGCAGCACCAGGAGCACGCCGGCGACCGGGATCAGCGCCAGGAACACAAGTGTGGTCGTGAGGCCGACCGCGTCGGCCAGACGCCCCAGCAGCGCAACCGCCACGCCGCCGACTCCGATCGAGAAGCCGATCGTGATGCCGGAGGCGGTCCCCGCATGCTTTGGCATCAACTCCTGCGCCATCACGACAGTCACCCCGAACGTGGAGACGACCAGCGCGCCCATCACGACCAGCGCCGCATAGCCGGCCAGGTTTGGCAGGTAGACGAAGGCCAGCCCGAGCGGAGGCATCAGTGCCAGTGAGACGATCAGCATCACCTTGCGGCCGAAGATGTCGGCCACCGGTCCGCCAGCCAGCGTTCCGGCGGCGCCCGCCAGGAGGAAAGCAAAGGTGATGGCACCCGCCTCGGTGAGGGGCATCCCTCGCACCAGCTGCAGATAGAGCGGGGTGAAGGTCGCCATGCCCACCGAGACCACGGAGCGGACCAGGATGAAGCCGACCAGCAGGCCCATTGCCGGCGTCAGGGTGGCCCGGACCGCCGACCAGACCGGCTGGCCCCGCCCGGCTTCGCGAGCTGGGAACCGGGCAACCTCCCAGAGCAGGTAGGCCGCGTAGAGGGCCGGCGGCAGCACCAGCCAGCCAGCGCCCGCCCGGCCGCCGGCGATGCCGACCAGCGGCGCGGTCACCAGCACGCCCAGCGCGAAACCGGCGTTCCCGCCCACCGAGAACCAGGACATCCCGGTCGCTCGCAGGCGGCCGGAGGCCTCGCCCGCCCAGCGCGCGGCCTCAGGGTGGAAGGCGGCCACGCCGAGACCACTCAGAAGCACGCCCACCAGCACTATCGAGTAGGCGGGCGCCAGGGCGGCGACCAGGATGCCGGCCCCGGCCAGGAAGACTCCGGCCGGGATCAGCCAGCGCAGGTCGTAGCGGTCGGTGAGGACCCCGAAAAGCGGCTGCACTACCGAGGAGGCGACGGTGGAGACCGTGACCAGGAGCGCGGCGGCGCCGATGGAGAGGCCCAGCGACGCCTTGACCACCGGCACCAGGAGGATCACGACGCCCTGGTTGACATCTGTCACGAGATGGCCCCCGGACAGGCTCAGCAGCCTTCCGACTTGGGGCCGGCCGGCCCTCGAGGTCACTCCTTGCTGTGCTCTCCGGGACTCTCCGCGGCGCGCGCCGGCTGCTCCGGGTGGAGGGCAAACTCGGCCATCCGGTGGCCGGCCATGATGTACGGCGAGACGACCCGGTCGGCCCCGGCCAGCTCCAACCGCCGGATCGAATCGGGTCGCCCGGCCCTGGCGACTATGTAAAGGTCGGCGTTGAGCGCCCGCGCCGCCAGGGTGATGTACACGCTGCGCTCGTCGGAGTCGACGGCGCTGATGAGTCCCCGCGCGTGCTCGATTCCAGCTCCCTTGAGGAGCTCTTCCGAGGCGGCGTCGCCCTCCATGAAGAGGCGGCCTTCGTGCTTCAAGCGGCTGATCGCATCGAGGTTGTTGTCGAGGACGACGTACTGCGTCTGGTGCTGTTCGAACTCGATCACGATGCGCGTCCCGATCCGGCCATAGCCGCAGACGATGAAGTGGCCGCGCAGCGCCGCGATCTGGCGTTCCAAACGCCGGAACCTCCTGAACTCGAGGAAATGACCTTCCGAGAGCGTCTCCGCGAAGACGCCGAAGCCGAAGAGCAGGATACCGACGCCGCTGACGATCAACGTCGAAGTGAAGACTCGGCCCGCGACCGAGAGGGGGTGCAGTTCCGAGTAGCCGACCGTGGAGATGGTGATGACGGTCATGTAGAAGGCGTCGAACAGGCTCCAGTGCTCGATCAGCATGTAGCCGGCGACGCCGTAGACCAGGACCGCGGCCAGGAGGAGGCCCGGCAGCTGAAAGCGCCGGCCGGGGTGCTCGGGCCGGTCAGACACCGATCAGGCGCGGCTGACGGTGCGGGCCACGAGCTTGCGCAGCTCGGCCTCGCTGCCGGCCCGGTTCTCGAAGTTGACCTGAAACAGGACTAGCTCGCCGGCGCGCTCGTTCAGCGGCATTCGCCCTGCGTCGCCCCGTGCGCGGCGCCGATCCACCAGCGAGTCCGGTGAAGCTCCTTTCAAGACCGCTTCGACCGTCGGCAGCGGCTCGACACTGACGCGCGCCTTCTCGAGCCGCCGGCGAGCGTCGGGGGAGAGCTCCCCCAACGCCTCGTCCACCATCCGGCGGAACACCTTCGGGTCCACGCGATGGGGCGGAGGCCGCTGCTTGGAAAGCTGGGAGGCCCGCTTGAAGGCGTCGTCGCTGGCCGCGGGCAGGCCGGTGTAGCGGCTGATGCAGCCGAGCAGCCACCACGCCTCGGCGTCCTTGGGCTGCCGCTCGGCGGCTATCTGGGCGGCTTCCAGCGCGTCATGCATGCGCCCGGCGGTGTACAGGCTGCGCGCCTTCTGGAGGGGTTCCACGGCGGCGCTACATTAGCCCATGGGATGCGGCTCTTCCGGCAGCAGCCGCGCATCGCGCTCGCAAACGACGCCGACGCCCCGGCGATCGCTTCGCTCTACGAGCGCGCCTGGGCGAAGCACCACGGCCAGGTCGACGAGCGCCTGGTCCACGAGCAGGCGCCGCTCGCTGACGAGGTCACCGCCTGGCTCAAGGGAGGCTTTGAGGTTTTCACCGGGACGGTCGACGGCGGCCTGGTCGGTGTCGTCCGCTGTAGCTTTCCGACCGGTACCTGCCTGGTCGATCGCATGGCCGTCGAGCCCGGCCGGGCCGGCAACGGGATCGGCCGCGCGCTGGCCGAGCACGCCATCCAGCGAGCCCGCCGGGCCGGCGTCACCAAGGTCTGGGTGCAGGCGGTCCCCAAGCTCGAGGGCGCGGTACGGCTCTACCGCTCGCTCGGGTTTCGGGAGTCGGGCCACCTGCGGGCCCACTATTGGGGCGAGGACGTCGTCTTGATGGAGCTGCCCCTCTGACCCCGATCCTGACCACGGAACGTCTCATCCTGCGCGTCGCCACCGACAAGGACCTGGGCGCCGTGCTGGAGTTCTTCCGCTCCAACCGGGAGTTCCTCGAACCCTACGAGCCGCCGCGACCTGACGGGTTTTACAGCGAGCGCTTCTGGCGCGAGCAGCTGTCTCGGCATCGCCGCGCCTTCGAGGCGGGGACGGCCGTGCTGCTCTTCATGTTCGCGAAAGATGCCCCGAGCCGGGTGGTCGGCCAGCTCTCCTTCACCGGCATCGTCCGGGGCGCCGCCCAGATGTGCTACCTCGGGTACGCGCTGGCGGAAGCGGAGCAAGGCAAGGGCTACATGACGGAGGCGCTCCGGGAAGCCATCCGCTACATGTTCGAAGAGCAGAACCTGCACCGGATCATGGCCAACTTCATGCCCACCAACCAGCGCAGCAACAACGTGCTGCGGCGGCTCGGTTTCGCGATCGAGGGCTACGCGCGCGATTACCTGCTCATCAAGGGCGAGTGGCGCGACCACGTGCTCAGCTCGATCACCAACCCCGCCTGGAAACCGGAGGATTGACGAAGCCCCAATCGCGGTAGGGTTGGCGCATGAAGACCAGCGAGAAGACAGACGCGGAGTGGCAAGCTGAGCTTCCTCAGGACAAGTACGACGTCCTCCGCCGCAAGGGCACCGAGCCGCCGTTCAGCGGGGAATTCGTCCACACCAAGGAAGACGGCACTTACGTTTGCGGAGCCTGTGGAGCCCCCTTGTTCAGCTCCCAGACGAAGTTCGATTCTGGGACCGGCTGGCCGAGCTTCTACGCGCCGGTCGAGGAGGACAACGTCGAGCTCCACCCCGACCGCGGCTTCTTCATGACGAGAACCGAGGTCACCTGCAAGAGCTGCGGCTCGCACCTGGGGCACGTCTTCGACGACGGCCCTCAACCGACCGGTCTTCGCTACTGCATCAACTCGCTCGCGCTCGACTTCCAGAAGCAGTCGAAGTAGAAAGCAGCGGGCGCCTTAGTTAGAGCGAGATCGGCGTCGGGCCAGGACGCCCGCCAGCACTCCGGCGCCGATGACGCAGCCGACCCCGATCCAGAACCAGAGCATCACGCCGGTCATGAAGCTGCCTTTCACGTAGCCGAGGCCCTGGCCCATCCAGACCAAGCCGACGAGGAGGAGCAGCAAAGCGATGACGAGGCCGGCCGGTCTCATCCGTCCGAGTGGTTACCACGCCGGGCGACGCCCAGCCCGCCGATGCTCAGGATTCCGCCCGCGCTGCCGATGCTGAGGATGGAGCCCGCGCTGCCGATGCTGAGGATCGAGCCGGCGCTGCCGATGCTGAAGATGGAACCGGCGCTGAACAGGCTGCCCACGCTGAGGAAGCTGTAGGCGCTCCAGGGGCTCAGGAAGCTGCCTCGCCCGCGGCGACCGTCTCGGCGCTTAACCGCCGCCACCGCCCACCCGGTCCGCGCTCGGCTCGGTCATCAGGGCCGGGTCCAACACCACGGCGAGGGTCTTCTCGTCGATGCCCCGTTCGCGGGCCAGCTCCCGGATCGTCTTGCCGCTCCGGGCCGCCTCCTTGGCGAGCTTGGCAGCTTCGTCATAGCCGATGATCGGCGTCAGCGCGGTGCCCAGCATCAGCCCGCGCTCGACCATCTCGGGCCCGCGCTCGGTCGCCTCCAGGCCGGCGGCGCAGCGTGTCGCGAAGTTGCGCGCCGAGCTAGCCAACAGGGAGATCGACTCGAGCGTCGCATAGCCCGCCAGCGGCATCATCACGTTCAGCTCGAAGAAGCTCCCGGACTGCCCGCAGAGGGTGACCGTCACGTCGTTGCCGAGCACCCGGGCGACGGCCATCGTCAGCGACTCGACGATGACCGGGTTGACCTTGCCCGGCATGATGCTGCTGCCCGGCTGCACCTCCGGCAGGTTGAGCTCTCCGATGCCCGCGCGCGGACCGCTCCCCATGAGCCGGATATCGGAGGCGATCTTCCAGAGGCTGACGCCGACGGTCTTGAGCGCCCCGTGGGCGGCGACAAGAGCGTCCAGGGTGGCCTGGGCGTGGAAGTGGTTGCCCGTCTCCTTGATGTGCAGACCGGTCCAACCGGCGAGCTTCTTGCAGACCGCGCTCGCGAAGTCTGGATGCGCGTTGATGCCTGTGCCGACGGCCGTCCCGCCCAGCGCGACAACCTCCAGCTCGGCGAGGGCCTGGCTGGCCCGTCGCGCCGACTCCTCCGCCTGGCCGGCATAGCCCTGGAACTCCTGGCCGAGCCGGATCGGCGTGGCGTCCTGGAGGTGGGTGCGGCCGGTCTTGATCACGTCCATGAAGTCGCGGCTCTTGCTGTCCAGCTCCTTGCGCAGCTGCTCCAGCCCAGGCAGCAGGTCCTCCTTGATCGCCAGCGCGCAGGAGACGTGGATGGCCGTCGGGATCACATCGTTCGAGGACTGGCATTTGTTGACGTGGTCGTTCGGGTGGACTGCCTTGCCTTTGCCGCCCAGGATCTCGTTGGCCCGGTATGCGATCACCTCGTTGGCGTTGGTGTTGGTCGAGGTCCCGGAGCCGGTCTGGTAGATGTCGATCGGGAAGTGCTCGTCGAGCTTGCCGTCAGCGACCTCCTGGGCTGCCGCGGCGATCGCGCGGGCCAGATCCCGGTCCAGCAGCCCCAGGTCGGCGTTGACCTCGGCAGCCGCCTTCTTGATCAGCCCCAGAGCGTGGATGAACCGGCGCGGGAAGCGGGTCCCGGAGATGGGGAAGTTCTGGACCGCGCGCATGGTGGAAGCCCCGTAGTAAGCGTCGGCGGGCACCTCCAGCTTGCCCATCGAGTCCTTGACCGTGCGCGTCTTAGCCATCGCCTCTGAAGTCTAGAAGGGAGCTGAGGAAGGGGCGTCGAGCGCTGAGTCCGATCCTGGCGAGCCGAGCCGGCGAAGGCGACGGAGCACCGGAAGGATCGCAGCCGAAGCTGCCTGACTGAGGAGCGGACGAGCCGACTGACGGATCGGCCG
>CATPBK010000109.1 GCA_955652705.1 Candidatus Dormiibacterota bacterium
GCACTGACAGCTCGACCAGCGGCTGCGCGATGAAGCTCCGCGGCCGCGCCAGGATCAGACGGCGGAATTCCTCGCGCCGGTTCGCCGAGGCCAGCGGCCCGATCAGCATCCCGTGGCCGCCCGAACCATCCACCGTCTTCACCACCAGCTCGTCCAGGTGGTCGAGGACGAAGCTCCGGTCATCGTCGCGGAGGCACAGGTAGGTCGGGACGGTGTCGAGAAGCGGCTCCTCGCCGAGGTAGTAACTGATGATCTCCGGGACCAGCGCGTTGACGGCCTTGTCGTCGGCCACGCCGTTCCCGAGGCCATTGGCGATGGCGACGTTGCCCCGGCGGTACGCGTTCACGAGACCGGGCACGCCCACCAGCGAGTCGAGCCTGCCGAAGACGGGGTCGATGAACTCGTCGTCGATGCGGCGGTAGATCACGTCGACCCGCTTCAAGCCCACGGTGGTCCGCATATAGATGGACTCGTCGCGAACGGCAAGGTCCGAGCCTTCGACGAGTTCGACGCCCATCTGCTTGGCCAGGAAGAGGTGTTCGAAGTAGGCGGAGTTGAGGGGGCCGGGTGTGAGCAGCGCGATGCTGGGGTCGTCGCCGGACCTGGCGGGCGCGATCGCGCGCAGGCCGGCTAACAGCATGTCCACGAAGCCCTCGACCGGACGCACCTCGTAGCCCTCGAAGAGCTCGGGCAGGACGCGTCGCAGCACGCGCCGGTTGTTGAGCACGTAGGAGATGCCCGAGGGCGTGCGCAGGTTGTCCTCGAGGACGGCGAAGGTGCCGTCTGGCTGCCGGACGAGGTCGATCCCGGCCAGCTGGCAATGGATGCCTTTGGGGACCGGGAACCCGACCAGCTCGCGGCGGAACTGCGGCGAGGAGAGGACCAGCTCGGGCGGCACCGCGCCTGCAGTGAGGATTCGCTGCTCGCCGTACACGTCGGCCAGGAACAGGTTCAGGGCCGTGACCCGCTGGACCAGCCCGAGCTCGATGCGGCGCCACTCGTCGGGCAAGAGAACCCGCGGCACGATGTCGAAAGGCAGCAAGCGCTCGGAGCCGCCCCGCTCGCCCTGGACGCTGAAGGTGATCGCCTCGGTCCGGAACGCCGACTCGGCGAGCGCTCGCCGGCGGCGCAGCTCAGCTAGTGACAGGGAGTCGAAGCGCTCCCACAGTGCCCGATACGCTGCGCGCGGATGCCCGGGTGCCTCGACCACCTCGTCGTACGGGAGTTCCGCCGAGCGCGGCGCTGCCTCGGTCGCCACCACCTTCCGGTACCGTAGCGGCCTCGTCTGCGCCGAGTGTCGTGCGACGCTCACGGATGGGACCGCGCTTCCAAGTCTGTTCCACACTATGTCGCTTTGACTGAGAAACGGCTAGCGTTCGTGGTGATGCCAATTCCGCCGCCATCGCGGAGCCGGCACATCGAGCTGCGGGTGGGATGCAGGTTCGAATTCGAGGTGGGGGAGGCATCGCCGGTCGCGCTGATGGTCGAACCGCTGCAGGCGGCTCCGCTATCCGCTCGTTGGACGCTCCCGGACGGCGTAGAGCTGCTCGAGCCGGAGCCCGATGTGTACGGCAACGGCCTTCGCCGCATCGTCCTGGCGGCCGGCCAGGACACGATCGAGTACGACGCCACGATCGCGGTCCCGCCCGACCCGGACCCGGACCCGGCCGGCGCGAGGCAGCACCTGGTCCAGGAGCTGCCGGCCGAGATCCTGCCGTTCCTCCTGCCCAGCCGCTACTGCGAGTCGGACCGTCTCATCGATTTCGCCTGGGCGGAGTTCGGCAACGGGCCCGTCGGCGCAGGGCGCGTTCAGGCCGTCTGCGACTGGGTCCACTCGCACCTCCACTTCCGGTACGGGTCGTCGGACGTGCACACCTCCGCGTGCGACGCCATGTCCGCTGGGCAGGGGGTCTGCCGCGACTTCGCGCATCTTGCGATCGCGCTCTGCCGGGCTCTGACCATTCCCACGCGCTTCGCGTTCGGCTATCTTCCCGACATCGATGTGCCGCCACCAGCCGATCCGATGGACTTCTGCGCCTGGATGGAGGTCTACCTGGACGGCGCTTGGTGGGCCTTTGACCCGCGCAACAACGCCCGGCGGATCGGCAGGACCATCATCGGTCGCGGCCGCGACGCGGCCGACGTGGCGATGATCAATAGCTGGGGCCCCGTTGAACTGCGTGCCATGACTGTCGTCGCGGAGCCCGCCGCGTGACAGGCGCCAGAGACGCGGCCGCGCAGGACCTGATCCCGGGCCTCACCGCCTGGGAAGACGTGGATTGGGACCGGGCGCAGCGCGTCCGCTTCCACGTGCGGCAGCGGTTCACCTATCGGTACCCGGCTCCGATCTCCCAGCTCGACCATCGCCTGGTGGTGCTGCCGCCGCTGGTGGCCGGCGCCCGGCGCCGACTCGGACACGACTTCCGGATGGACGTCCCGGGGGCGATCGCTGAGGCCGAGGACGCATTCGGCAACGCCGTGCTGAAGATCCGAGTCCCCTACGTGGAAGACGCCGTCAACTTCGAGGCGCAGTTCGTCCTGGAGCAGGACCGCGTGGCCTCGGGCTCGCCGGTGCCGGAGAGCTGGCTGACAGACGAGCGGCTGCTCGCCGCGACGCCGCGCACGGGGGCGGGGCCCCGAGTGATGCAGCTGGTGGAGGATGCCAGGATCACGGGCGGTGGTGCGCTCGCCCAGGCCGAGGCCGCCTGCAGCGCAGTCC
>CATPBK010000110.1 GCA_955652705.1 Candidatus Dormiibacterota bacterium
AGCATCAAGTGGATCCGTATCCGTAGGAAGGCTCGAGCCGCCTGATCCGGGGCCGTCAGCCTCGGAGTTTGAGCAGCCCGGCGCACAGCGCGCCGATCCCGACGCCGATCACGGCGCCGACTGCGACGTCGCTGGGAAAGTGGACCCCGAGGTGAACCCTCGAGAGGCCAACCCCGGTCGCCAAGCCGAATGCCAGGGGAGCGGCTGTCGGGAAGTAGATGGAGACCGCCGTGGCCGCGGCGAATGATGAGGCGCTGTGCCCGGAGGGGAACGAGTGGTCGACCGGCCGGATCCCCACCACGCGCGCCTCGCGATCAACGAAGGGCCGCACGCGGCGGAAGAGCGGCTTGACCTGCTTCTGAACGATGTAGGTGGCTCCCACCGACGCCAGGGCCGTGGCGATGCCGGCGCGCCTGCCCTTGCTTCCGCCAAGCATGGCGATGGCCGCTCCGGCGGCCACCCAGCCGAACCCTTCGCCGAGGTCCGAGACCAGGCTGACGTAACGGTCGCTGGTAAGCGAGTGCGGCAGGCCGTTGATCAACCCGAAGATTCGCCGGTCGATGCCTCCCCGCGAAGGTGGCCTGACCACGACGGCGATCTTGTCGGTGTCTACGTCCGACTCAGTCTTCAATGACCGGAATATTGACCCGATTCGTCAAAACAAACACAGCAACGAGGGCCGCTCGGGCGACGGATCATTCCGCTGGGCGATTGAGCGTGCCGGCGGTCAGCTGAGGCCGGCGCTGAGCAGGAGCCGGCCGACGTCTTGCGCCCGCCGCGCCGCCAGCTTGTCGCCCTCGCCCGCCGCGACAATCGAGCCCTTCATCAGGATGTGCCACTTCCGCGCGAAGTCGTCCGCGTCGCGGATTCCCGCCTCTTCGGCTAGCTGGCGGAGGAACACCCGAATGTTGGCGAGGTGGCGCGTGCTCGCCTCGCGGACCGGATGGCGCTGCTCAAACGTCTCGAGCAGGACGTTGATGAACGAGCAGCCCTCGAAGTCGTCGCGCTGGAACCATTCGTCGAAGACGTCGAAGATCGCGAGCAGCTGTTCCGCCGGCGCGGTGGCACGCCGCTTGACCTGGGTCGCGAGCCACTCGAACGTCCACTGTTCCTCACGCCGGCGGAGGAAGGCTAGGACCAGGTCGTCCTTGGACCGGAACTGCCGGTAGAAGGTCATTTTGGCCACGTCGGCGTGGCTGATGATTGTGTCGACCCCGACCGCCCGGATGCCCTTGCGGCTGAACAGTTCGTAGGCGGCCGCTAGTATCCGCTCCCTGGCGTCGCTGGTTGCCGGGCCTGGGTGGGTGATGCTTCCGGTCACGGCTGCGGCGCAACTATACTCCCTTTACGATACAGACCCGTCTACCTACTGGCTTGGGGATGATGGCGTGGTTCGGAACTCTGTAGTATGTGACAGGGTTGTCTGTCTCTTTCCGGCTCAATAGTCGCTTGCGAGCAGAGATGCAAGACGACTCGAAGGCGATCGCCGCCTCTCTCAGCTCTGCCCCAGAAATCGGCGATCACAGCCTGCGCCTGGAGGGCCGTGAGCTGGCCTCGCGCGCGGTGATCCTCCTCTCGCACGAGCTCGGCGGCCCGATCTCGGTGCTGAACGGGTACGCGGCGATGTGGGCGGACGGCGACGTGGGAGCCGACCCGGAGTCGCCCTTCGTCGAAACGGTGCGGTCGCAGGCGGCGATCCTCGCCCGCGCGCTCTTCGAGCTGCTGGACGCACTGCGCGATGATCCGGAGACACTGAGCGCCCCGGTCGCGGCCTTCGAGGCGGCCGCGGGCCCCGTGATCGATCGCCTGGCGACCAGCTTCGAGGACTGGCTGGCCCGCAACCGCGATTCTCCAGCTGGGTCCGTAACCCTGGTCCAGACCTGCCTCGCCAAAGTCCACATGCTGGCCGGACTGATCGAGCAGCTGTCGCTGGCGGTCGGCACCCGGGATGTCGTCTGGTCCGGCGCGCTCTGCGTCGACGTGTCGCGTTGGCTGCGTCAAGTCGTCCACACGATCGCGGCCTCGGTGGCCGCGACTGGCCACAGCGTCATTGTGGGCTCCACGAGCGGCCCTGTCGTGATGTCGATCTTCCCCTCGCTGCTCGAGGCCGCGATCCTGAACCTCGTCGACAACGCGCAGAAGTTCTCGCCTCCGGGCACCCCTATCGTCCTGGCGGTCGAGAGGTGCGCCGAGCGGGTCGTCGTCAAGGTGAGCGATCGCGGGCCCGGACTGCCCGAGGCGATGACCTCGGAGCCGTTCAGCCGCGTCGACCACCCGTCAGCGTTCCAGGCGCCGGGCCTCGGGCTGGGGCTGATGATCGCCGCCCGCATCGCCACTGCCCACGATGGCGAGCTCTGGTACGCGGACCGGCCCGGCGGCGGCGCCACGTTCGGGATCGCTCTACCAGCGGAGTTCGCTACGTGACCGACGACAGCGTCGCTCTCGGCATCGGCGGCGAGACCGTACCGGTCAGGAGCCACGTCTGCTGGTACTACTCGGGCGAGGACCAGCTCCGCGAGACGCTGGCCTTCCTCCGGCTCGGCCTGGCCTCCAGCACCGACTTCTGCGTCCTCTTCGCCGACGAGCCCCGGTTCGAGGGCCTCCTGGGCTGGCTGTCGGAAGACCTGGGGCGGCCGGCCGAAGGCTTCATCGCGTCGGGCCAGCTAGCACTGATCGGCGGCGCCCCGTCGATCGATCTCCTGACCAGGTCAATTGGCGAGACCCTGGACAGGGCGGTTGCCGCCGGTTACCGCGTAATCCGCTTCCTCGGCTTCATCGCCTGGGGAGCGCCGACCTGGCCGGACGACTCGACGCTCCTCGAGTTCGAGGCCTCGGTCAACGAGGTCGTCACCGCGTACCCGGCAGTGATCGTCTGCACGTACGGGGTGCCGACACTGGCCGGCGCGAGCCTCATCTATGGCGGCCTGCAGGCCCACCCCCAGGTGGTCCTGGACGGCGATGTTGTCGACAACCCGTTCTACCTCAGGCCGGCCGAGTTCATCGAGCGCCGCCGCCGCAGCGCCTGAATCAAACCCCTCGGCGTCTCCGGCCTACAGTCCATGCATCCGGACGAGCTGGTCGCCGAGTTGAGGACCATCCATCGGCAGGCCTGAAGCCGCCTCCATCTGGCCGCTGAAGTTGTAGAAGGAGATCAGTGCGGTCGCCTGATAGATCCCGCGTTCGTCCCAGCCGACTGCGCGGAGGGCATCGAAGTCGGCCTCCTCTATGGCGCCGGGTGTCTCGGTCAGCTTCTTCCTGTGACCGAGGAGTGCGAGCGTCTTCGGATCGAGGTCAAAGGTTGGCCAGGTGGTCGCGAACTCGTGGTCCAGGTGCTCCAAACCGGTGAGCGGCGATGGTGCAGGGGATCGCTCACTGACCGAACTAACTGCTGCCTTGCTGCTGGCCGCGCTCGGCCTCGCGCTCGACTTCCCCGACCTCACCACCTTGTTCATCGCCTGCAGCCTGCAGAGAAATGAGGCTGTGAAGCCCGCGACAGTCACACGACTGCTTCTGCCTCGATCAGTTGACTACCGTCGCCGCCTCTAAGAACCACCCGCTCGCGCCGATTCCCGCACCTGCCTTGATCCGCGGCATGTATTGCTGATCGAAGCTCAATATTAGGCCCGGGCCGGGCCAATCAATTTGCCAGATTTGTGGTATTCACAGCGCCGGCGCCGCGGCTCAGGCTGACCTCCAGCTCAAGGAGGTGGCTTGCATCATGGACGAGCAGCGTGACGTCCGGCAGCTGATGCCCTGGGAGGGTCGAGCGTTCCGCGGTCGAGGCAACATCGTCGTGCTCAAAGTCACGGGCGCCGACACAGGGGATGCCTACAGCATGGGCGAGGTGTGGGTGGACCCCGGGGCTGGCGTCCCGCTGCACACCGAGAACCTTTACGACGAACTGCTGATGGTGCTCGAGGGTAAGTTCAGAGTTGAGGTCGCCGGCAGTACGCACGAGTGCGCTCCCGGCGAGGTTGTGTTCGTTCTCCCGCGGCACGCCCCATTCCATTCTCAACGTGGGCACGACGCGCGGCCGCGGGCTGGGGATCCAGTCTCCGGGCGGCCTGTTCGAACGGTATATGGAGGAAGCCTGGGAGGCCATCGCTGATCCACGGAAGCCGCCTCCGGAGAGCGGGCCGCCGGATTTCGCAAAGGTGGCGGCGGTGGCAGCCAAGTACGGCATCCAGATGGTCGGCGGCCCGCGTTCCGCGCCAGGGGAATGAGGCGCCGCCGGAGCGTCGGGCACAAACGGTGAGCGGGGCTTCCGCCCCGCCCACCTGTGCGAAGGTGACATAGCCGATTCCGGTTAGTTGACGCCGTCCTGCTGTGTGTCGGCCTGGGAATTGGCCGGGTCGTCGGCAAATCCGCCGTTGGCGAGCGCCGGCTCGTTCGGCTCGACCGTCTCAGGCGCCGTTGGGGACTCGGACGCCGTCGTGGACTCCGCGGGCTCGGTTGCCGCCGGAGCCGTCACCGCAGCGGGTGTCGAGCTGGGCGCCGCCATGGCGACCACCGACCCGTAAGTCACCGCACCGACTGCCAGCACGGCAGGGACGGCCAGGAACGCCAGTTGTCGTTTGAACTTGAACATTGACTGCACCTCCTTTCCGGCGTTTCGCCGGGCATTTCGACGCCGGTTTGGCGCCGATACGCTGAGGTTGCCAGCCGCCTCTAAACGGGCCATAAACCTGGGCTGAGGATTAGCTGAATCACGCGGTCCTGAGGGGAGACGTGACGCCCGAAAGGGCGTCCCGAGCAGGCTGCTAGTGGATGGCCCCTGAGAGCTCGGCCCAGGCGTCGGAGCCTTCGATCATGTAGACGTCGAGCACATCCCGGCGGCCACGGAGTTGAAGCGTCCCGCAGCTCGTCAGCGCATGGTCGGGACCCACCTGGGCGGCGCTTGTGCCGCTGATCAACACCTCGGTGGAGAGCGCTTTGGTGGCCTCTTCGAGACGCACCACCGTGTTGACCGCGTCTCCGATCACGGTGTACTCCAGCCGCTGGGGCGCGCCGATGGACGCGGTGACCACGCGACCTGTATGCAGCGCCACCCCCATCTGCAGCCCGCCGACCACGTCGAAGACGTTGTTGGCGTTGAGCCAGGCCAGCCGGTCGCGCATCGCGATCGCGGCGACGAGAGCCCGCTCGGCGTCGTCGCGATGCCGGTTCGGCAGACCGAACACGGCCAGCAGAGCGTCCCCAACAAAGGACATCAGCGTGCCGCGGTGCTCGAACAGGATCTCCATCATCTCAGTGAAGTAATCGTTGAGCACGGCGACCACCTCTTCGGGAGCGAGTCGTTCCGAGAAGCTCGTGAAGCCCCGGATGTCCGCATAAAGCAGCGTCACCTGGCGCTCCTTGCCGGCGCCGTCTAGCGCGATGCCGTCGGCCACCATATCGAGTGCCTGGCGC
>CATPBK010000111.1 GCA_955652705.1 Candidatus Dormiibacterota bacterium
CAGATGGACGGGGTCGACAACCCCACCTTCATGAAGCGGTTCCTGCGGCGCGGGATCAACCTCACGCTCGACGGGCTCTTCGTCCCCCGCCAGATCGCTTTCAACGGGACCCGGCTCTCGCTGCGCGTTCCGCAGCTGAAGGCGCCCCGCTACAACCTCTTCTTCGTCGGCGCCACCAACCGCCCGTCGGTGCTCGACGAGGCGGTCACCCGGCCGGGTCGGTTCGGCCGCCAGATCATCTTCCGGATGCCCACGCGGGAAGACCGCAAGGACATCGCCGACCTCTACTTCAGCCGCAAGAAGCACGACCCGAACCTCGACACGGCCGAGAAACGCGACGAGTTCGCGCGGGTGACCGAGGGCTACTCACCGGCAATGATCGAGCAGGCCCTGTCGATCGCCCTCATGTACGCCTTCGAAGACGGTCGCGACGCCTTCAACTGGAAGGACATGCGCGAGGCGATGGGCAACATCGAAGCGGGCCTCGTCGAGCCTGTCGTGTACACCGAACGCGAGCTGGTCGCCGTGGCCCGGCACGAGCTCGGACACGCCGTCGCGGCCAAGTACTTCCTGCCCGAGGAGGTGTCAGTGCGACTCTCGGTGAAGATGCGCGGCGGCTCCCTGGGGCATCACCGCACGAGTGAGAAGGAGGAGGAGTTCTCCAAGTTCCGCTCGCAGCTGGCCGGCGATATCCGCCACGGCCTCGGCGCGATCGCCTCTGAGCGCGTGTTCTACGGCGAGAACTCCACCGGGGTGTCGATGGACCTGATCCAGTCGACCCGCACCGCCTGCACCATGGTCGGCGTCTACGCGATGGGTCCGGATCCCCTGCCGAAGGCTGAGTCGCGGCGGGCGGCCAACTTTGGCGAGTACCTGTTCTCGCTCGCTGAGACGACGCGCGGGCTCCTCGACCAAGGGCCTCCGAGCGTGACAGCCGCGGTGCTTGGCAACCGCCTTTCGCGGCGCGCCGCCGCCCAGGTGATGGGCGCCGCCTACATCGACGACTGGCGGTTGATGAACGTCAACAAGGAGGCCATCGACCAGGCCGCGCTGGCGCTCATGGCGCAAGGCGAGCTGGTGGGCGACGAGATCGGCGGGCTGCTCGATTCGGTAAACCTGCGCATGTTTAACGACTCCGACCCCTATCCGCCCGAGATCGACTTCGTGCCCTCGATGCGTGACGAGGACGAGGCGCGGCGGGAGCCCGAGGAAGAGCGGCGCGAGGCCAGCGCCTAGACCCCTGCGGACCGCCGCCGTTGCTGGAACCCTCTCCTAATTTGCCGACTCGTCGCTGAATCGTCGGCGGCTCTGCCGAGACTGCCAATCCATGCGCGGGGCCCGGATCCGGCTTGCGTTAGCCGCCATCCTGTGCTCTTTGGCAGTCTCCGTACCACTCCTGCAATCGGTCCCCGCCGCAGCCTTCTTCCGCACCGGCCCCGTCGACATACCGCCGACTCCGGAGCTCTGGGCCAGCCGGCTGGCCCGCGCCGACCAGGTGGTCCTGGCCACCTCCGAAGAGCTGACGCAGGTCCAGAGCCGGCCACAACCCGAGGACTTCGTCAGCCGGCTGGTGCTCGGCTACGAAGTCGATAGCGCCGGCTACCGCTACCGCCAGGCGGTCCGCGACCAGCAGCGCGTGATCTTCAACATCTCGGCCCAGCCGGGCTTGAGCGACCTGGTGGAGCAGGTGGCGCCGCCGGCGTTGGCGCCAGTGCTGCACAACGCAGCGGGCGCCTATCATGCGATCTGGAGCCTGGCCGGGATCGACGAGTACAACCTGCTCCGGCTCCACCTCCACCCGCTGAGCGGCGCCGAGCCGGTCGACACCCTGCGCGGCTTCTACATGGGGGCAGCCTCCCAGTACCAGATCGATTGGAGTTACCTGGCCTCGATCAACTACATCGAGTCGGATTTCGGCCGTGTCACCGGGCCGAGCTCCGCGGGCGCGCTGGGGCCGATGCAGTTCATGCCCTCGACGTGGGACGCCTACGGGGAGGGCGGCGACGTCAACTCGCCCCACGATTCGATCATCGCCGCCGCGCGGTACCTGGTCCTCCATGGCGCCTGGCGCAACCTGGACGCGGCGATCTTCGCGTACAACCACGATTGGGACTACGTGGCGGCGGTGAAGTTCTACGCCAACCTGATCAGGCAGGATCCAAGCTGGCTCGGCCGGCTCTACTACTGGAGCACCGCCGGCTGATCTAGCGCAGGCTACTGAAAAAGGGTTCCCCGGCCCTGTGGGCCGGGCATCGGCGCTGAGTCGCCCTGACGGCCGCTGCGTCAGTCGGCTCGTCCGCTCCTCAGTCAAGCAGCTTCGGCTGCGATCCTTCCGGTGCTCCGTCGCCTTCGCCGGATCGGCTCGCCAGGATCGGCTCAGCCCTCGACGCCCTTTCTCAGCACCCTGGCGGCCGTCTGCAGCCGCGCAGAATTGCTCTGTGTGCGGGCAGAACGGCTCCTGCGACGCGATCGGTACCTGGGTCCTGCTGATGGCCGCGGCCGGAGTGCTCAGCACGGTGCCCGGAGTCCTGGCGGCGCTCGGCCGCTGGCGGAGCTGGTACCGACCGGTCGACACGCCGATCCGGTACGGGCCGCTGGTCGCCATTCCCTTCGGGGCCGGCTGCCTGGTCGAAGCGGTGACGGTGCTGCTGCCGCTCCCCAATGCGGCGCGCCAGGTGGTGGTCGTCGTCCTCTTCGCCTGCCTACTGCTTAGCGGGGTTCTCTTCCTCCGCTTCCCGGCGCGCCTGCGCCCGCGCTGGATCAGGGAGATCGACCAAAAAAATGAGGCCGGAACCGAAGTTCCGGCCTCGAGGCTTTGACTGTGAGGCCGGTGAGGGGGGAACCGGCAGCTCCGGTGTCAGAGCCTTTGCAACCACTACAACGCACGACCCCCAAAAACCTTGCACTTAACAATCATCTAATTAGGAGCTAGCGCTTCTATCAACCGTTCCACGTGGCGCCGGCGCTCGGGCGGCGTGGCCGCGACTCCCATGGGCATGATCGCGGGACAGCCGAGGCCCGCGCGCTTGTAGTCGGCCAGCCGCTCCAGCATGTGGTCGACCGAGCCGAGGAGCCAGGTCTCGTCGAGCATGGCGTCCGAGACCTGGCCGGGTGCCGCGGCGCGGTCGCCCGCGGCCCAGCGCTGCTTGATGGCGGCCACCTCTTCGCCGAAGCCCTGGCGTTCGAGCAGGGCCGCGTAATACGGCACCAGGGCATAGGCAACCGAGCTGCGCCGAGCGGCTGCTTTCACGGCCTCGTCGTCGTCGCCCGCGATAGCGCCGATGCGACACATGGAGTCAAGCGGCCGGCCGACCCCGGCCAGCAGCTCGGGGATGATGCCGGGGCCGGTCAGGTAGAAACAGACGCCCTCCCCCAGCTCCCCGGCCGCGCGCAGCATCTTTGGACCCAAAGCCGCGATGAAGATCGGGATCGGCGCCGGCGGGAGCTGGCCGAGCCTGAAGGCGCCGACCTTCTCGCCCGCCAGCAGGCGCTTCACGATGCCGGCGACTTCCACGACTTTCGACAGCGGCTTGCCGAAATCGATGCCCATCCAGCCGCTCACGATGGCCGCGGTGGAGCTGCCGAGCCCAAGCACAAAGCGGCCGGGTGCCGTCTCGGCCACCGCCACCGCCTGCATTGCGATCAGCGGCGCCGGCCGGGTGAAAACCGGCACGATCGCCGTGCCGAGGCGCATCGAGCCGGTCGCCAGGGCGGCCACGGCGAGCGGGGTGAAGGCGTCGAGCAGGCTGTTCTCGTAGCTCCAGGCCTCCGAATAGCCGAGCTCCTCCGCCCGCTTGATGACGCGCGGCAGCTCAGCAAGCGTGACCTCCGGGATCGGGACGGTCAGGCCCCGCCGGCCGCTAATTGATCCGCTTCTCGCGACCTGACCATTCGCGGTCGCGCAGCACGTACTTCTGGACCTTCCCGGTCGAAGTCTTGGGAAGGTCGCCGAACTCGATGGCCTTCGGCGCCTTGAAGTGCGCGATCCGGGCGCGGACGTGGTCGATGATCTCTTGCTCGGTTGCGCTCGAGCCCGCCTTGAGCGTCACGAAGGCCTTCGGCACCTCCCCCCATTTGTCGTCCGGGATCGCAATGACCGCGCACTCCAGCACCGCCGGGTGGCTCTCCACCGCCTGCTGGACCTCGATTGTCGAGATGTTCTCGCCGCCCGAGATGATGATGTCCTTCTTCCTGTCGCGCAGCTCGATGAACCCGTCCGGATGCATGACGCCCACGTCGCCCGAGTGGAACCAGCCGCCGCGGAACGCCTGCTCGGTTGCTTCGGGGTTATGGAAATAGCCCTTCATCACCACGTTTCCGCGCATGCAAACCTCGCCCATCGTCTCCCCGTCGAATGGCACCGGGCGATCGGATTCATCCAGCACGGTGACCTCGCCCGCGCAGAGATTGGCCACGCCCTGACGCGCTTTGAGCCGGGCCTGCTCGTCGGCGGGCAAGCTCGCGACGCCGGGTGGCGGGACGTTCACGGTGAAGGGTCCGTACGTCTCGGTCAGCCCATAGACGTGCACCACCTCGAAGTTGAGGTCGGCCATCCGGCCCAGGATCGTGGGCGAGGGCGGGGCCGCCGCCACGAACAGGCGCACAGGCTTCTCGAGCCGGCGGGCGGCGGGGTGGTTCGCGATCATGATCAACACCGTCGGCGCACCGCAGAAGCTGGTTGCCTCGCCACGTTTGAAGAGGTCCCAGCACTGCTCCGGGTCGACCTTGCTGAGGCAGACGCTGGTGGCGCCGACCGCGGCCATCGACCAGGTGAAGGTCCAGCCATTGCAGTGGAACATCGGCAGGGTCCAGAGGTATTTGCTGTCGGCGGTCAGGCCCTGGTCGATCAACATCGCCAGCGCGTTGAGGTAAGCGCCCCGGTGGTGGTATTCGACACCCTTCGGCCGGCCCGTGGTTCCGGACGTGTAGTCGATCGCGATCGTGTCGTACTCGTCCTCCAGCCAGCTCTCGAGAGGCTCCTCGGATCCCGTCGTCAGGAATTCCTCGAGCTCTTTTCCCGTCGCCAGCCGGCGGACCGAGCCCGGCACGCTGGCGAGGAGCGGCTCCAGCTCCGGCGTGTAGATAACAGTGCCCGAGCCCGAGTGCTCGACGATGTAGGCGACCTCGTCGGCCGACAGCCTGGTGTTGATCGCGACCAGGATGCCGCCGGCCTGGGGCACACCGAAATGGGCCAGCAGCATCGGCTCGGAGTTGAGCGCCAGGATAGCGATGCGATCGTCCTTCTTGAGCCCGGCCCGGCGGAACGCCGAGGCCATCCGGCGCGACCGTGCGCGCAGCTCGCGCCAGGTGTAGCGCACGTCGCCGTCCACGACCGCGACGCGGTCGGCATACGCAACGCCGGCGCGCTCGATCCAGCTGACCGGCGTCAGCTCCTGCCGGAAAACCTTGACCTCTTTCTTCTCGACGATCGCCATTGGCCGCCCCTCCTAGTGTGATCCCACTCGGTGCAGGCGCTTCGACTTCAGCTCGGCGCGCGGCAGCGATCCCGCCGAGACCTCGCGACATTCGATGCGCACACCAAGCGCCTCGCGGAGGTCGGACTGGATCAGCTCAGCGAGGCCGGGCGCGGGCAGCTCGCTCTCAAAGAGCACGGCGACCTCATCCATCTCCCGCACCACCCGGTGTTCGATCAGGAACTCGACAACCTGCGGATATCTCCGCACGATGTCTTCGACCTGCGACGGGTAGAGGTTCACGCCGCGGACTGTGAACATGTCGTCGACCCGGCCCAGGATCCCGCCCGCCAGCTTCAGGAAGCGGCTGCCGCAGGGGCACGGCTCGGTCGCCAGCTCGACGCGATCGCCAGTTCGATAACGCACCAACGGCGAGCCCCAGCGCCCGAGGTTGGTGGCGACCAGCTCGCCCTCGTGGATCTCGAATATGAACTCGGTCTGGATGAGGTGCACGCCGTCGCCAGCCGAGCAGCCAAAGCCGGTCGGCCCCAGCTCGGTCATGCCAGTGTGGTCGTAGCAGCGGGCGCCGAAGGCTGCTTCGATCCGCTCGCGGGTGGCCGGGATGCTGCCGCCAGGCTCGCCCGCGCAGATCACCGACCGAACCGCCGAGGAGGCGAGGTCGATTCCGAGCCCGACGGCGGTCTCGGCGAGCCGGAGGGCGTAAGTGGGCGTGCAGCAGAGGACTGTCGCGCCGAGCTCGACGATGGCACGCACGCGCTGCTCGCTGCTCATGGCGCCACCCGGCACCGCCAGCGCACCGAGCCGCTCGGCGCCGCTGAAGGCCGACCAGAAGCCGATGAAAGGGCCGAAGGAGAAAGCAAACAGGACGCGGTCCCGGTGCGTCACGCCGGCCGCCGGGTAGACGTGCTCGGCCCACATCTTCTCCCACCACTCCCAGGACTCGGCGGTGTCGAGCCAGCGCAGGGGCCGCCCGCCGCCGGAGCCGGAGGTCTGGTGAAAGCGGACGTACTGATCGAGCGGATGCGTCAGGTTGCTGCCGTAAGGCGGGTGCGCGGCCTGGTCGGCCATCAGCTCGTTCTTGGTCGTGAAGGGGAGGCGCTGGAACTCGTCCCAGCTGCCCACGTCGTGCAGCCGCTCGCGGTAGAAGGCGTTGGTGCGCAGCACTTCCCGCAGCCCGCCCCGGAAGCGGGCCAGGCTCTCAGCGCTGATCTCGTCGAGGGAGGCGGAGGATGCGGGCATAGTCCTCGGGCGTGTCGATGTCATCGGCGCGGCCCCGGGCCGGAACAGTATCGATCAAGTCTGGGCGCTGATCCAGGACCTGGCGCGCGCCGGCGTCGCCCTCGAGCCGCATGAGTTCCGGCCAGAGGCTGCGGTCGAGGAGGACGGGCGGCCGCCAGGCGCCGCGGTAGGAGGCCGCCACCGCCGGCTTGGCCCCTTCGCGACGCCAGGCGCGGAGCAGGATCGAGACGGTCCTGGCGCCCACCATCGGTTGATCGCCGAGCAAGACCAACGCCCCCGCCACCCAGGCCGGCAGTGACTCCAGGCCGACCCGGAGCGAGGAGGCCATCCCGGTCTCGGCGTCGGGGTTGAAGAGGCAGGTGGCACGTCCCTCCAGCTCGGCGGCCACCTCGGCGTCCGCATAGACGGCCCAGATTGCGTGGCAGCCACCTTCCGCCGCCGACTCCACCGCGTGCAGGACCAGGCTCTTGCCGGCCAGCTTCAAGAGCAGCTTCTGGCTGCCCATGCGGCGGCTGGATCCGGCAGCCAGGACGAGGCCGGCGACGGGCAGGCACCATTCCGCGATCCGGTCCACCGGCGGGCGGGCGGAATGGATCCACTCGGCCTCGGCGTTCGCCTTCCAGGCTGCGGCCACGAAGTCGCGCACGCGCGGCGGGTCGCCGTCGGCGACAAGCAGGCGGCGCCCGGCCAGCGCGCCCAGGTCCGCGGGCGGATCCGGCGCCCCCAGCAGGCAGAGCCCGGTGCAGTCGGGCCGCGCCTTCAGGTGCGCGAGGGCGTTCTGGAGATCGCGTCCGCGGGCGACGGCGACATGGGCTCCCTCCGGCTCGACGTAGGTTCGCCCTCGGACCGGGAGCTCGATATCGCTGAGCAGGAAGACCTCGCCCGGCGGATGGCCTCCCGGCGTGCCGGAGGATCTGCGGCGCCCATGCGGGCCGCTGCCGGGTTCGGCTCCTGCGCTCCTCACTCACGCACCTGAAGGTGCGCTCCCTCCGGTGCTCGGCGCCGCGAGTACGGCATCGGGCCACTTGGATCGCCGCATCTCTCGACGTCAGCCGGGAAGGTCATCCTTGCCTCAGTAAAGTAAACGGGTGCCGATCCTGGGAGCGCACGTCGAGGCCCGACATGGGCTCTGGAACGCGTTCCCCAACGCGACGGCGATCGGCGCCGACGCCATCCAGGTCCACCCCACTCCGCCCGGATTCTGGGGCTCGCCAAAGCCTTCGGACGAGGACGTCGAGAAGTTCAAGGCGGCCTACGCGGAGGCCGGCCGCCCGCCGTTCTACTTCCACGCCGTCTACCTGATCAACCTGGCCAGCGATGACCCGAAGGTGAATCCGCGCTCGGAGTCGACGCTGACCGGCTACCTTCACGCGGCGGACAAGCTCGGCATCGACGGCGTGATCTTCCATGTAGGGAGCCATCGGGGAGAGGGCTTCGAGAGCTCCCTTCCGAAGGTGACCGCGCGCATCCAAGGCGCGCTGGCGCGGTCCGATCCCCAGCAGACGCGGCTTCTGATCGAGAACAACGCCGGCGCCGGGGGATGCGTCGGCGCCCGTTTCGAAGAGATCCAGGCGATTCTCGCGGCGGTCGACGACCCGCGCGTCGGCGCCTGTTTCGACACCTGTCACGCGTTCGCCTCCGGCTATGACCTGCGGACACCGGATCTGGCCCGCGAAACGCTCGACGAGTGGGCCCGAGTGATCGGTCTCGCGCGCCTGGAGGCGGTCCACTGCAATGACTCGATGACGGGGCTCGGCTCCATGCGAGATCGCCACCAGAATGTGGGCCTCGGCGAGATTGGCGAGGCGGGCTTTCGCGCCTTGCTGCACGACCCGCGGCTGGAGAAGACGCCGTTCATCCTCGAGGTTCCAGGCTTTGAAGGCACCGGCCCCGACGCCGCCAACATGGAGATCCTCCGCCGGCTGGCCGCTTAGAGCGCTTTGGTGAGCCGCGCCTCCAGCCCGGCCTTCACCGCCGGCCACTCCGTGGGCAGGATCGAGTAGTAGGAAGTGTCGCGGTAGGTCCCGTCCGGCCGGATGCGGTGGTTGCGGAGGTCGCCCTCGTACTTCGCGCCCAGCTTCAGGATCGCCGCTCGAGAGCGAGCGTTGAGGGAGTCGGTCTTGAGACAGAGCCGGATAGCGCCCCACTCCTCGAAGGCGTGCTTCAGGAGCAGCAGCTTGCACTGCGGGTTGAGCGCCGTCCCCCAGAGCCGCGGCGCGTACCAGGTCCACCCCACCTCGACGCCACGGTGCTCGGGCTGGACGTCCAGGTAGCGGGTGCTGCCGACCGCGCGGCCCTCCTCCAGCGAGATGACCGCAAAGGCGTACTCGGAGCCCCGCTCCTCTGCCGCCACCGCCGCTTCCAGCCAGCGGTCCAGGCCGGGTCGGGTGGCTCCGCTGGCCGGCATCCAGCGCCAGATGGCCGGGTCGCCGCCGGCCTGCGCGAGGTCGTCAAGGTGCACGTGCCGGAGCGGCTCCAGCCGGACGTGGCGGCCCGTCAAGGTCACCGGGCCGAGGCTCGCTACGCTCGTGCCGCCCTGACCTCTTTCATGCCCTGCGCGCTGGCGTCGTAGCGGACCGCGGTCACCTCCGCCATGATCGCGAGCGCCGTCTCCTCCGCCGAGCGGCCGCCCAGGTCGAGCCCGATGGGCCCGTGCACCTGTGCGATCTGCTCGTCCGTGAAGCCCTCTTCGCGGAGCTCGTCGAAGCGGTTCTGATTCGTCTTCCGACTGCCGATGGCGCCGATGTAGCGGACGTCCTTGCCCAGGACCGCGCGCAGGGCGGGCAGGTCGAACTTGGGGTCATGCGTGAGGATGACGATGTAGGTCGAGCGGTCGAGGGGGATCTTGGCCAGACCTTCGTCGGGCCAGCTCACGATCACCTCGTCTGCCTCCGGGAAGCGCTCCCGGGTGGCGAACTTGGCCCGGGCATCGATGACGGTGACGCGGTAGTCGAGAAGCTTGGCCAGCCGGTGCAGCGGGATAGCGATGTGGATGCCGCCGACGATGACGAGGTGCGGCGGACGGCCATGCGGCTCGACGAACCAATCGCCTTCGCGGTACGGCAGGTCGGCCCGTGGCGCGGTCTCTTCGAGCACGGTCTCGCCGGTCTCCAGGTTGGTGCGGAGGATCGCCGGCCGCTCCGCTTCCAGGAGCTCGATGAGCTTCAAATGCTCGGGCGCCACCGGCTGGATCATGACTTCGACATGGCCGCCGCAAGCGAGTCCGACCTCGAAGGCGACATCGTCGGCGACGCCGTAGGGGACCAGGCGCCCACGGCCTGCCTGGAGCACTTTCTGCGCCTCTTCGAAGACCGCGCCCTCGATGCAGCCGTTGCTGACCGAGCCGGCCATCCGGCCGGACGCCGAGACGACCATCTTGGATCCCAGCGGGCGCGGGCTCGACCCCCAGGTCTCGACCACCGTCGCCACCGCCACCTTGTCCCCGGCCGCCGTCCAGTCCCGGACCTCGTCCATCACTTCTCTCATCGACGGGTTCTCCTTGAATCGAGCGCGGCCAGGCGGCGACCCAGCTCATCCAGGGCGGCGACATTGTGCGCGGCCAGGAAGTCGTCCACGTGCGGCAGTGCGGCGGACATGCCGCGCGTCACTGGCTCGTAGCCGTCCGAGCCGAGCAGCGGGTTGAGCCAGATCAGGCGGTGCGCCGAGCGGCGCAGGCGCTCGAGCTCGGTCTCCAGAAGGCTCACGTCACCCCGGTCCCAGCCGTCACTCACCACGATCACCACCGCTCCGTGCCCGAGAACTCGACGTGCCCACTTCCTGTTGAACTCGTGTAAGGCCTCACCAATTCGGGTCCCGCCACTGAAGTCGTGGACCTGCTTCGAGACGGCTTCGAGCGCGCGGTCCAGGTCGCGGCGGCGCAGGAGCCGCGTGATCCTGGTGAGCCGGGTCGAGAAGACGAAGGTCTCGACATCCTCGCGGCGGGCGATCGCGTGGGCGAAGATCAGGAGCTGGCGGGAGTACCGCTCCATCGAGCCGCTGACGTCGCAGAGGAGGACCAGCGGTCGCCGGCGCACGCGTGGCTGCCGGTGCAGAAGCCAGACCAGCTCGCCGCTCGATCGCACGGCCTGGCGGGCCGTCCGGCGGAGGTCGACCCGGCCCGAGCGAGCCGCGGTCAGGCGCCGCGTGCGCCTTTCGGCGAGGCGCCAGGGCGACTGCGCGAGCAGCCGGCGGACCTGCTCCGACTCCTCCCAGGTCATCTGGTCGAAGTTTTTGACGCGCAGGAGTTCCTGAGCGCTGTAGCCCGAGCTGCTGGCGGGAGTCTCCGCGTCCTCGCGCGGGAGCTGCGACTGGGGAGCGCCGAGCACCTTCAGCCAGGCCTTCGCCCGCTCGGGGTCGAGCGGGAGCGAGCGGCCTCGCATCGGGACCTGCCCCGCCATGACGCGCGGGTCGGGCGGCGCCCAGTAGATGTCGAACGCCGCGTCGAAGACCAACAGCTCCTCGCGGCGGCTGACGAAGACGGAGCGGAGCGCTTCGCGGAAGTCGTCCTCGTGGGCGATATCGACGTGGTTCAGCGCCTGGGCGGCGTCTTTCAGACGCCCCGGACCGGCGTCGAGACCCGCGTCGTGAAGGAGGCGGGCAAAGCCTGCCAGCCGGGGCAGCAGGGTGGGAGCGGTCTTAGGCTCCACGGGCGCGGACGACGAGCTCGGGGATCTGGGTCCGGGCCCGCTCGAGGTCCTCCTGATACTTGAGCGCCGCACCCAGCGTCGCCTCGACGAGAGCCTCGTCGACGCCCTTGGCGCCCAGGGCGGCCAGCGAGCGTGCCCAGTCCAGCGTCTCGGCCACGCCGGGCAGCTTGTAGAGGTCCATGTCGCGCAGACCGTGCACGAGTCCGGCCACCTGCCGGGCCAGCCCGTCCGTCGCCTCCGGCACGCGCGCCTCCACGATGGCGATCTCCTTCTCCAGGTCCGGGTAGTCGATCCAGTGATAGAGGCAGCGCCGCTTCAGGGCGTCATGCACCTCGCGCGTCCGGTTGCTGGTGATGACCACGAAGGGCGGCTGCTCGGCGCGGATCGTGCCCAGCTCGGGGATGCTGATCTGGAAGTCGCTGAGCAGCTCCAGGAGGAAGGCCTCGAACTCCTCGTCGGAGCGGTCGATCTCGTCGATCAGGAGCACGGGGGGAACCTTGTCGTGGTTGTCGATCGCGTCAAGCAGCGGGCGCCTGAGGAGGAACTCCGAGCTGAAGATCTCGCGTTCGGCGGCCCGCCGGTCCTCGGACTCGCCGAGCAGGCGGATGTGGAGCAGCTGGCGAGGGTAGTTCCACTCGTAAGCGGCGTGGGCGAGGTCGATGCCTTCGTAGCACTGGAGGCGGATCAAGCGGGCGCCAAGCACGTCGGCCATGACCTTGGCGGCCTCGGTCTTGCCGACGCCCGCCTCGCCCTCGATGAAAAGCGGTTTCTGGATCTTGAGCGCCAGGAAGATGCTGGTGGCGAGCGCGCGGTCGCCGATGTACCGGTTCGCGGCCAGCTTCGACTGGATCTCGTCGATGGTCTCGATCACAGGAAGCTAGCGTACCCGTCAGGCACGGCTGGGAAGCACGCCAGAGCCCGGCTGGGACGGCTCCAGCGGCGGAGCCGTCCCCCTTAGGAATTCGCGGTCAGGCGCCCTGCGCTTGCTGGATGGCCCGCTTGGTGAGCACGCGGGCCAGGTGCTTCTTGTAGTCCGGGCTGGCCCGCAGGTCGCCCGAGGGGTTGAGCCCGTCGGAGGCGTGCTCAGCCGCCTGCTCTGGCGTGGCGCCAGAGGCGAGCGCCTGCTCCACCGCGGTCGCCCGGACCGGCATGGGCCCGACGTTGGTGAGCCCGATCCGCCAGCCGCCGTTCAGCTTCTGGGCGCCCGCGCCGACGATCGCCCAGTCGAACAGCCGGCGCCGGAACTTGATGTACTTGTGCGGCCCGTTGGCGACCGCAAAGACCACCTCGCAGAGGACCTCGTCGGCGGCCATCGCCGTGGTGAACACGTCCTTGAAGAAATCTTTCGCCTGGTAGCGGCTCTTGTTCGTCACCAGCTCGGCTTCCAGCATCAGCGCGAGGGTGGGGTAGTCGCCCGCCGAGTCGGCGTGCGCCAGCACGCCACCGATCGTCCCCATGTTGCGAACCTGGTTGTCACCCACTTCGTCGGCAATCTCGGCCAGCATGGGCACGTTCTGACGCACCAGGTCGTTGTTTTGGAGCTCGACGTGCCGCGTCATGGCCCCGATGCGGAGCTTGCCTCCTTCGAGGCGGACGTAGTTCAGCTCCTTGACGCCGTTGATGTCGACGAGCGCGCTGGGCTGCGCCAGACGAAGCCGCATAAGCGGAATCAGGCTGTGCCCCCCGGCCAGGATCTTGGCGTCCTCACCGAAGCGCTGCAGGAGCGAGACCGCCTCCTCGACAGAGCCTGCCTTCTCGTATTCAAAGGCGGCCGGGATCATGCCTTCACCCCCTTCTGGCCGTTGCCTGCGGTGGCCCGCGCCTGGTTGATCTGCCTCCAGAGCCGGTCCGGGCTGGCCGGCATGTCTATATGCTTGATGCCTAGCGGCGAGAGCGCGTCGCAGATGGCGTTGATTACCGCCGCACTGGCCGCGATCGTGCCCGCTTCGCCGATGCCCTTCACTCCCAGCTCGTTGCTCGGGCTCGGCGTGACCGTGCTGCCGAGCACCAGGTCAGGGATCTCGTTGGCGGTCGGGACCGCGTAGTCGATCATGGTCCCCGTCTTCAGCTGCCCGCTCTCCGGGTCGTAGACGACTTCCTCGAAGAGCGCCTGGGCGATGCTCTGCGTGATGCCGCCGTGCAGCTGCCCCTCCACGATGAGCGGGTTGATCACCGTGCCACAGTCGTCGACCGCCACGTACTTCTGGAGGTCGACGCTGCCCGTCTCGGGGTCGACCTCGACGACGCAGATGTGCGCGCCGAACGGCCATACGAAGTTGGGAGGATCGAAGTAGGCGGTCGCTTCCAGGCCCTGATCCATCCCATCGGGCAGGCCGGCGCCGTAAGAGGCGAAGGCGACCTCGCCAAACGCCTTGGCCTTATCGGGGCTGCCCTTGACCATGAACTTGCCCTGCTCATACGAGACGTCGTCCTCAGCCGCCTCCAGGAGGTGAGCCGCCAGCTTGCGGCCCTTCTCGATCACACGCCGGCAGGCCATGTGGATGGCGAGCCCGCCCACCGCCAGGGTTCGGCTCCCGTAGGTGCCGTAGCCGAACGCCGGGCCTTCGGCCGTGTCACCGTGTCGGATCTCAATGCTGTCGTAGGGCACCCCAAGGGTGTCGGCCACGATCTGGGCCTGCGTCGTGTCGTGGCCCTGGCCGTGTGAGTGCGAGCCTGTGTAAACGATGACCGAGCCCGTCGGCAGGACCCGGACCTGGGCCGATTCGACCAGCGCGATGCCTCCTGTGGCGGGCGCCGTGGCGGCGCTCGGCCCGAAGCCGCAGATCTCGATCCAAGTCGAGAGCCCGATGCCGAGGTAGCGACCCTGCTTGCGGAGGTCGGCCTGCTGCTGCCGCAGCTCCTTGTAGCCGGCCAGCTCGAGCGCCTTGTCCAGGCTCTTGTCGTAGTCGCCGGAGTCGACGACGAGCCCGAAGTTCTGCGTGTACGGGAAGTCCTGGGGCTGGATGAAGTTCTTGCGCCGGATGTCGACCGGGTCCATGCCGATCTCCCGCGCGACCAGGTCGACGGCGCGCTCGGCGAGGTGCGTCGCCTCCGGCCGCCCGGCGCCGCGATAGGGGTCGGTGGGGACGCGGTGCGTGAAGATGCCCACGGTGCGCGCGCTGATGCCCTTCCACTTGTAGGCGCCGCCCGCCATCAGGCAGGCGCAGGGCTGGAATGCGCTGAACGTCGCCGTGTAAGCGCCGCAGTCCAGCCACTGCGTCACCTTGAGTCCCAACAGCGTGCCGTCCTTCTTGGCCGCCACCTCGATGTCGAAGATCTCGCCGCGGCCGTGGGTCGTGTTCTGGATGCTCTCGGTGCGTGTCTCGATCCACTTGACCGGCCGGCCGGAGAGCTTGGCCGCCGCCGCCACCAGGTAGTCCTCAGGGTAGGGGCTGATCTTGCTGCCGAAGCCGCCGCCTACGTCGGGTGAGACCACCCGGACATTGCTCTCAGGCAGCCCGAGCGCGCCCGAGATGAAGAGCCGGATGAAGTGCGGGCCCTGGCTGGACATCCAGATCTGCAGCTTCTTGTCATAGGGGTCGTATTCGGCCAGGACGCCGCGCGGCTCCATGGAGGTGGGCGCCAGGCGCTGTTGGTGAATGCGCTCTTTGACCACCACGTCCGCCTCCGCGAAGGCGGCGGCGGTGACGTCGTCGCCTGCGTAGGCGAGGTCCCAGCAGATGTTGTCCGGCGCGCCCTCGTGGACGGCCGGGCTCCCCGGTTTTATGGCTTTCTCGATGTCCGTGACCGCCTCCAGGGGCTCGTAATCGACGTCGACGAGCCCGACGGCGTCGACTGCCTGCGCACCGGATTCGGCCAGCACCACGGCGACAGGTTCGCCCTGGAACCGGACCTCTGTCTCGGCGATCGGGCGGCGCTCGGGAACGTGCTTCTTCTCGGCCACAAAGGAGGGTGTCGCCGGGTGCGTCGCGCCGGTGATGACGCTCTTGAAATCGCGGGCCGTGTAGACGGCCACGACGCCGGGCGCCTTGGCCGCGTCCGTGACCTCGATCTTGCGGACCCGCGCGTGCGGGTACGGGCTCCGCACGAACGCCGCGTAGACCATCCCCGTCCTCAAGAAATCGTCTACGTAGTGGCCGTGCCCGGTGATCAGCCGAGGGTCTTCGCGCCGATGAATCTTGGCCCCGACGAGCTGCGTGACAGCCATCTCTAATCCCCTCCAGCCGTCGCGGCGGTGGCTTGCGGCTGCTTCGTCTGGCCGCCCATCGTCTTCGCCGCGGTCCGGACCGCCTTGACGATGTTCACGTAGCCGGTGCAGCGGCAGAGGTTGCCCTCCAGGCCCTTGCGGATCTCGTCGTCCGTTGGGTTGGGATTCTGAGAAAGCAGGTAGACGCCGGCCATGATGAACCCGGGCGTGCAGAAGCCGCACTGGAGCCCATGCTCGTCCCAGAACGCCTGCTGGAGCGGGTGCAGCTGGTCGCCTTTGGCGAGCCCTTCGATGGTCTGGACGTCCGCGTCCTGGGCCTGGACCGCGAACATCGTGCAGGACTTGACAGCCTTGTCTCCGATCAGGACAGTGCACGCCCCGCACTGGCTGGTGTCGCAGCCGATGTGGGTACCGGTGAGCCCGGCCACGTCGCGCAGGTAGTGGACGAGCAGCAGCCGAGGCTCGACTTCGTCCTCCCGGCGCGTTCCGTTCACCGTCAACGAGACCTTCCGCTTCATGAGCTCCTCCTATGGCGGGTACGGAGAAGAAACAGGTCGCGCGACGTGCCTTCGGACCGGCCCCACGAGCCCGACCGGAGGCGCTGCTTGATTATAGTCAGCCAGGAAGGGAGTCCCAGAAATGCAGATCGAAAACGCCTTCAGCATCGCGGCGCCTCCGGACCGGGTTTACGCCTTTCTCCTGGACGTCAACCACGTCGTCGGCTGCCTGCCCGGAGCCGAGCTATCGGAGGTGGTCGACCCGTCGACCTTCAAAGGCAGGGTGCGAATCAAGGTCGGGCCGGTGACGGTGGCCTACGCGGGGACCGCGCGCATCACCGAGCGCGACGAGACCAGGCGCACGGCCACCCTGGAAGGCGAAGGCCGGGAGACGACCGGACCGGGCTCGGCGCGAGCCAAGGCGCAGATGAAGGTGGAGGCGGGTGCCGACGGCGGCTCCAACATCACCATCGGCACCGACCTCGCGGTGGCCGGCCGGGTGGCCCAATTCGGCCGCGGGCTGATGGAGGACGTCTCCAGGAGCCTCGTGAACCAGATGGCGGAGTGCATCCGCGAGCAGCTGGAAAGATCGCCCGAGCCGCCGGCAGAGCCTCCCGCCGGGTCGATGCCCGACGCTGGCCCGGCCAGTCCAGGCTCAGAGCCGTCGGGATCCGAACCCGGGGGCGGCGTCGCGCGCGCGGTGAGCGCTCCGACGGTCGCCAGGCCGGTCGCTCGACCTGTCGCGAGGCCGGTCGCTCCGCCCGTCGCGAAACCGGTCAACGCCCTGGGGCTCCTCTGGTCGGTATTGGTGGCCCGGCTGATGGGTCAGGATCACGCCCGCGGCTTTGCCAGGCCCGAACCCACCCGCACCTATCGGGTCACGTACGGGCCGCTCTGGTTCACCCGGCGGCCGGGCTACGTCCTCTACATGATCCGAGACGTCAGCGTGGTCTTCGTCTCAGCCTGGTTCGTCTGGCTGATCTGGGAGCTCTACCGCCTCCATACGGGCGACTTCACCCATCAGTCGGTCGGCACCGGCTTCGTCATTTTCAGCGTCGTCGCGCTCTTCTTCGCGATCTGGCACAGCGTCACGTTCTTGAACCTGAGCGGGCTGATCCTGCGCATTCCCTACGGCGACGGCTATCTGCCGCCGATCTTCGTCAAGGCGATCGCTTTCGGCGGCTGGGCGCTGGCCTCTGTCATCGGCGGCTTCCTGCTCATCTGGCTCGGGAGCTTCAAGCAGTGACCGCGGCTCAGCGCAGGTAGACGGCCACCAGGAGGTCGCGGTTCACGTAGACGAGCGGCCGCTGCCACTCCGGCGCCTGGGCGCCGATGACCCCGACCGTCGCGTCGACAACTGGGAAGAAGCGCGACTTGAAAAGCATGTCCCGATGCAAGCTCGGATCCGCGGCGGCGGTGAACTCGACAGACCCTTTGACCGAGAAAGTGGCGCCCTGCAGGTAGATGAACCGCTTGCCCTTCTCGAGCGCCTCGTCCGGCGGCGGCGGCTCGGGCTCGACCATGACGCAGAGGCCGAGGAAGGTCTTGATCAGGGTTCCCTCCGGGATGCCTTCCAGGTGCGGCGCGCCTGGAACCAGAGGGGTGGTCGTGATCGACCGCAGGTTGAGGTAGGGATCGACGTCGTTGAGGGCGCTCTGCAGGCGGCTTCGCAGCAGCAGCTCGGCGGTCACCCGCTGGTACGCGCTGAAAAGCTCGACCTTGGCCCAACGGGCCTCGACGTTGATCAAAGTCCGTAGAGGATACTCAGGTATCCCGTGAGAGTCGATGAGGCGCGCCGGCGCATCGCGGAACGGGCCGACCTGAACGCGTTCATCTCGATTACCGGAGAGGCCGGCGAGGGAACCGTCGTCGCGGTCAAGGACCTCGTCGACGTCGCCGGCATGGCCACGACCGCCGGGGGCGTGATCCTGCCCCGGGAGCCAGCGGCCGCCGACGCCCCGCTGGTGGCTGAGATGCGCCGGCACGGCTGCCTTGTGGTCGGCAAGGCCAACCTCCACGAGTGGGCCTACGGCGTCACCAGCTCCAATCCGCACTACGGCCCGGTTCGCAACCCGCACGACCCCACGCGGATCCCCGGCGGCTCCTCGGGCGGATCGGCGGTCGCAGTGGTGGCCGGCATGTGCGACTGGGCCGTCGGCTCGGACACGGGCGGCTCGATCCGGATCCCGGCCTCCCTCTGTGGCTGTGTCGGCTTCAAGCCCACCCTCGGCACTGTCCGCCTGGAGGGCGTCTTTCCACTCGCCCGGTCGCTGGATACGATCGGGCCTCTGGCCCCGCACGTCATCGGCGCCGCCTCGGCGCTGGAGCAGATGACAGGTCGCAGCTACCTTCCCGCGGGCAAGCTCGACCAGCTGCGCGACTTCCGCGTCGGGGTTCCTCAAGGCTGGGCAGAGGGACTGGACGAGCCGACCGAGAGAGCCTGGCGTCAAGTCACGCAGGGACTGCCGGCCATCCCTTTTCCAGAGCCGGATACGCTGGGCGGGCCGGGGCTCACGATCCTCCTCTACGAGGCTGCGCAGGTCCATCGCGGCTGGGTGCTGACGCAGCCCGAGAAATATGGTTCAGACGTCCGCGAGCTGCTGACCATGGGTCTTCAGGTTTCGGAGACGGACTATCGCGACGCGCTCGCGGCGATGACCGCCTTGCGCCACGACGTCCAGCAGGCGATGACCGGTTGGGACGCGCTCCTGGCTCCGACTACTGGCGAGGTGGCGCCGAAGATCGGGGCCGGGCTCGAGCACCGCGCCGCGCTCACGCGCTACACGCGGCCCTTCAACGTCACCGGCCAGCCTGTCGTCTGCTTGCCCGCGCCGGTCGAGTCCGCGCTGCCGGTCGGCATCCAGGTGGTCGGGCGCTTCGGCGAGGACGCCAACACGCTCCGCGTGGCCGCGGCCTTTGAGCACGCCTGGCACCGGTGAAGTCGAAGGAGCAGCTTGCCGCCCTGTTCAGCCGCCAGGCGGAGCCTTATCGAAAGCGGCTCGAAGAGATCATGGAGCGCCGCCAGGCCGCCGGTCGCGAGCGCGTCCTGGAGTTCATCGCCGCCAGGCCGGGAATGCGTGTCCTCGACCTCGCCTGCGGTCCCGGCACCCTCACCTTCCGGATTGCGCGCCAGCTCGAAGGGAGTGGCGAGGTAGTCGGCGTCGACCTGGCTGAGGGCATGATCGAGCTGGCTCGCCGGCAGCTGGCCGGTCGCAGCCTGCCCGTCCAGTTCCAGCGGATGGACATGGAACAGCTGAACTTCCCGGCCGCCAGCTTCGACGCGGTCGCCTGCGGCCATGGCCTGCAGCTGACACCTAATCTGGGCCGGGCGCTGCTGGAAGCGCACCGGGTGCTCAAGCCCCGGGGGCGCTTCGGCGCCAGCCTCCCGATCGACCCACCGGACCCCGTGCCCGCCGCTGCCGCCTTCTCGGCGGCCCTCGACGCGCGCCTCGGCGCCTGGGAGCCACCCGGCGACCTGGACGCGACCAGAGCGATAGTCGGAGATGCCGAGCGGCTGCGCTCGGCGGGCATCGCTGCCGGCTTTCGTGAGGTCGAGGTCGAACAGCTGACCGCGGACCTGGCCTGGGAAGGCCCCGGCCATTTCGTGACGAGCCAGCTCGAATGGTGGTCGCAGGCGGATCGCATCCGTGACTTCAGCAAGCACGTGAAGTCGCTCATCGCGAAGGAGATCGAGGCTGCGGTGGCCCGGGTAACAGGTCCGGGGCCGTTCAGCACTCTCAGCGCATCGCTGGTGCTGACCGCTCGAGCCTGAAGGTGGGGCGTCACGCGGAAATGCAGAGCAGCCCGAAGGGGCGCAGCCCGGCCGCACAGACCGGCGGCGCCTAGGATGGGGTGGCGCGCTAGGCAGCGCATCCAAAGATGCGCGACGACGCGTGTCGGGCCCCCAGACAACGGCGTCAGCGCTACAGGCGCCCGGCGGCCGGGGTCCCCACGAAGCCTGCTTCGTGGGGTGGGGATATGGGCGGTCGGATGCACCTCATTTCTGCGGGACGGCTCGCCCAGGGTGATAATCACTCGTCTCATGCCCAGGTGGGCCCGGGCCGCGGCCATTTTGACTCTCCTCCTGACCGCGTGCACCGGCACCAGCACGCCGTCGCCGGTGCCCAGTGCGGCGCCCATCTACCCAGCAGAAGAGCCGACCCCGACTGAGCCGCCGGTGCCGCTGGTCGGACCGCCTCAGTACCGGGCTCTCTGGGTTGACGCCTTCCACGACGGTATCAAGACGAAGGCGCAGATCAACACGCTCATCGACCGCGCCCACCGCGCCAACCTGAACGCGCTCTTCGTGCAGGTGCGCAAACGCGGTGACGCGTACTTCAACCTCGGGCTGGAGCCGCGCGCCGACGACCCCGTGCTCTCCCGCCGGCCTTTCGACCCCCTGGCCTACCTTGTCGACCGCGCCCATCGCGCCAACCCCCCACTCGAGGTCCACGCCTGGGTCAACACCTTCTTCGTCGGCAAGGACAGCGCCGTCTTCCAGACGCACGGCGCGGAATGGGGCAACCGGACGGCCGGCGGCGACACGGGCGGCTACCTCGACCCCGGCGTGCCGCAGGCGCGCACCTATACCCGTGAGGTCTTCGTCGACCTGATCAAGTCCTACAAGGTGGACGGCATCCACTTCGACTTCGTGCGCTACCCCGACGGCGGAGACTGGGGATACAGCCCGCTGGCGGTGGCCAACTTCGACGCGGCGACGGGCAAGACCGGCAGCCCGGACCCGACCGACGGCAACTGGCAGCAGTGGCGCCGCGACCAGGTCACAGCTTTCGTCCGGGACACTTACCACGCGCTCCACCTGGCCCGCCCCGAGATCAAGGTCAGCGGTGCCCTGATCGCCTACGGGCGAGGACCCCGCGACGAGAGTGAGTGGCGCCAGACCGCGACCTACACGGACGTCTTCCAGGATTGGTATGACTGGCTCCGGGAAGGCATCCTCGACTTCGGCGTGCCGATGAACTACGACCGCGATTCGAGCCCGTCACAGAATGGCTGGTACCGGCTCTGGAACGACTTCGAGAAGGATCGGCTGGGCAAGGTGCTGATCGGGGTCGGCGCGTTCCTCAACTACCCGGAGGACACCATCACCCAGATCCGGCGGGGGCTCCAGGCCACGCCAGGCGGGAACCACTCGCTCGGCATCGCCATCTACTCCTACGCCTCGACCAGCGTCTACGGGACTGACGACTTCTATCTCGCGCCCAACGACCAGGGCTACCTGCCGCGCCAGCCGTACGCGCCCAACCCCGACCCGATCGTGCTCGCCAACCGCGCCCGCAACTTCAACACCTGGTTCTACACGGCGCTCTCGGCGCCGAGCAGTTACGACGACCCGGTGGTGGGCAAGGTTCCGACCACGCCGGTCTTCGAGAAGCCGGCCCCGATTCCGGCGCTCGGGTCGGGCTGACCGAGACCGGCGCATCCTATTCGCGTTGTGGACTTCACGCTGCCGCGTCTCTCCGACGCCCTCGAGGAGGGAATCGTCACCCGCTGGCTGAAGAAGCCGGGCGAGCCAGTCCGGCAGGGCGAGCCGCTGGTCGAGATCGAGACCGACAAGGTCAACTCGGAGCTGGAGGCGCCTGCGGACGGCATCCTTGCCGAGATCGTGGTCGGCGAGGGTGAAACCGCCCGGGTCGGCGGCGTCCTCGCCAGGATCACCTGAGATGAGCGACCTGCTGGAGCGGCTCCGAGCGATCGTCGGCGCCGACCACCTCGTGAGCGGCGGGGCGCTCGAGGAGTACACGCACGACGCCACCTTCCTGGAGGCGCCTCTCGAGGCCGCCGTCCTGCCCGGCAGCACGGAAGAGGTAGCCGCGGTGGTCAAGCTCTGCGCCGAAACCGGTACCTCGCTCACGACGCGGGGCGCCGGCAGCGGGCTGGTCGGCGGACCGGTCCCGCTCGGACGCGGCATCGTGCTCGGCATGGAACGGTTCACCCGCCTGGAGATCGACGCGGCCAACCTGATGGCGGTCGCGGGCGCCGGGGTGGTCACGGGCGACCTCGACGCCGCCGCCGCCGAGCACGGTCTCATGTACCCGCCCGACCCGGCCAGCCTGGCCATCTCCACCATCGGCGGCAATGTCGCCTGCAACTCCGGCGGCCCCCACTGTCTGAAGTACGGCCTCACCGCTGACTACGTCGTCGGCCTGACCGTGGTGCTCGCCGACGGCTCGGTTTTGAACCTCGGCGGCAGGCTTCGAAAGCGCTCCTCCGGCTACCGGCTGATGGCGCTCTTCGTGGGCTCGGAAGGGACCCTGGGCATCGTGACCGAAGTGATCGTGAAGCTGATCCCAAGGCCTCGTCACCAGGCCACGGCGATGGTCGGCTACGACACGATCGAGGCTGCCGCCGAAGCCGTCCGCACCGTGCTCCAGTCGGGCCATTTTCCCGCGGCCCTGGAGCTCATCAACCGGGAGGCTCTGGAGCTCATTCGCGACCACCTTCCGGCCGGCTTCAAATCAGGGCACGAGGCCATCCTCCTGGTCGAGCAGGACGGCAACGACCAGGAACAGGTCCTGCTCCAGCTGGCCGAGATCGTGGAGCTGATGGGCGGGGTGGATAACCGCGTGGCCCAGAGCGGGGCCGAGCGCGACGGGATCTGGCGGGCGCGCCGCCAGTTCGGTCACATCCTGATGGCGCTGCGCAAGAACGTGTTCAGCGAGGACATCGCGGTCCCCATCTCCAAGATCCCGGAGATGGTCCACCGGTTCCACAAGCTTGGGTTGAAACACGGCATCAGCCTGCCGACCGTGGCCCACGCCGGTGACGGCAACCTCCACCCCGCCTTCCTCTTCGACGACGACCAGCGCCACCTGATCTCACCTCTCGCCGCTCAGATCTTTCGGGACGCCATCGAGCTGGGTGGCACGATCTCGGCCGAGCACGGCCTGGGCGCGCTGAAGCGCGACTTCGCGATCCTCGAGCACGGGCCCGAAGCGATCGGCTGGTGGCGCCGTTTGAAGGACGTCTTCGACCCGCAGGGCCTCCTCAACCCGCACAAGGTCTTTCCCGAGCAGCCGGCCGACGACCACTTCCTGGACCGGCAGCCAGGCTGGGGCAAGAAGCTCGCGAGCGGCCGGGATCGGTCCGAGGTCAGCGCCTAAGCAGCGCCACTAGGCGCTGCGCGTGGCGCGGGCCAGCGAAGCGGGCCGCCCCAACAGATAGCCCTGGCCGTAGCGGACGCCCAGCCCGCGGAGCGTTTGCAGTTCCTGGGACGTCTCGACGCCTTCGGCCACGACGGCCGCGCTCACCTCGCTCGCGAAGCTGGCGATCGAGGCGACGAGCAGCTGGCGGGCAGCGTCGGTGTCGAGGTCGCGGGTCAGCGAGATGTCGAGCTTCATCAGGTCCGGTTCCAGGACGAGCACGTGCTTCAGGCTGGCGAAGCCCGCGCCGACGTCGTCGATCGCCAGGCGCGCGCCGACCGTCCGGAGACTGTCGACGACCTCCCGCACGCGGCCGTACTGGGCGATTCGCGAGTGTTCGGTGATCTCGAGCACCAGCCGTTCTGGGTCGACCTCGCCGAGCAGAGTCCAAAGCGTCGGCCGGGTCAGCAGCTTGGGCGAGACGTTGATGGACATGAACATCTGGCTCGGCAACCGCCGGAGCTGCGCGACCGCGGCTCGCAGCGCCGCCAGCTCCAGCTCGCGGCCAAGCCCGACCGCTCGTGCCTCCGAGAACCACTGCGCAGGCGAACGGACCGGCTCGGTCCGGAACCTGGCCAGCGCCTCGACGCCGACGACGCTGCCGTCGACCAGGTCGATGATCGGCTGGAAGGCGACCCGTAGCGACCCGTCCTCCAGGACCCAGAGGATGCGGTCGCGGATCGCGCGATGGCGCTGATCCCGCTCCTCCAGGAGCCGGACTTGCTCTTTGACGACGCGCGCTACCAGCCGGTCGCGCTGCGCGGCCGTGATCCGCCGGTTGGGCACCTTCGTGGCCACGATCTGCCGCACCACGCGACGCTGCAAGGTTGCCAGCCGGGTACTCGGAATCGCGTACAGCACCGGCTCCTGGCCGGCGAGCTCTGACGATTGCCCCACAGTTCAGTTCAACGCACGACCCGGCAACTTCTACTCACCAGACGCCTGCGCTAATATGCTTTGAGCGATGACATCCGCTCACAGCGAAACTCCGGAGCTCGTCCTGGCCATGCTCGGCGCGATCCTCCGGCGCCGCCGGGAGGCTTCGGGCCGCACCCTGGCGGAGGCCGCCGAGGCGGCCGGCATCTCGCCCGCGTTTCTCTCGGAGGTCGAGCGAGGGCGCAAGGAGATGTCCATCGAACGTCTGGCCAAGGTCGCCGCGACGCTTGACGTTGCGGTCGCCACGATCTACCGGGAGCTCGCGGCCGGGTTGGACGGGATGGAGGTCGCGGGCCTGCCCGCGGATCCCCACCAGCAGCTGCGGCTGGCGGCCACGGTCCTGGACCCGGTGGCGCTGCGCACGGTCGCCGAGTTCAGCTCCTACCTGCTGATGCGACAGGCGGTGCCGCAGCCGCGCCGGATCGGCTTTCACACACCTGGGAGGTGACCACGATGAGCTTTGTCCCCATGGTCCTCGAGGAGAGCACGCGCGGCGAGCGCGCGTTCGACATCTACTCGCGGCTGCTGCGCGACCGCATCATCTTCCTCGGCACCGAGATCGACGACCAGGTCGCCAACCTGGTGATCAGCCAGCTCCTGCTCCTGGAGGCCAACGGCCCGGCCAAGGACATCCAGCTCTACATCAACTCGCCCGGCGGCCTCGCCTACGCCGGGATGGCCATCTACGACGTCATGCAGCACATCCGGCCCGAGGTGGCGACCATCTGTGTCGGGATGGGGATGTCGGCGGCCGCGATGGTGCTGGCGGGCGGCGCACCCGGCAAGCGGCTCGCGCTGCCCAGCGCGCGCGTCATGATCCACCAGGGCTCAGCTGGCATGCGTGGAGCGCCGGCCGACATGGAGATCCAGCTGCGAGAGACGCTCGCCGTGACCGAGCGGATGACGCGCATCCTGGCCCATCACTCGGGGCAGCCTTACGAGCGCGTCAAGAAAGACATCGACCGGGACTACTTCATGACAGCGCAGGAGGCTATGGGGTACGGGCTGATCGACCAGGTGCTTTCGCCCCGGCGAGGACTTCCGCTGGCCATCGCGGTTTGATGAATTCTTTTCTTAATTTGGAGCGGGCCACTCGCTTGCTTTGGGGCCATTACTTTCTGAACCGGGCCCGACGGTCCAGCGGTAGCCCCTAGTCGAAGTTCGGCTCGCGGCGTTCTCGCCAGGCGGCCATCGCCTCCTGGTGGTCAGGTGAGCGCAGGCAGCTCTCCTGGGCGTCCAGGTAGGCGGCCAGGACTGTCGGCTGGTCGACGTCGAACGCGGAGTTGAGGAACCGCTTGCTCTCCCGGTAGCTGGACATCGACACGTGCGCGAACTGCTCCGACATTTCGAGCAGCTTCGGCTCCAAGCCGTCCGGGGGCACCAGGTAGTCGACCATTCCGGTCCGCCAGGCCTCCTCCGCCGAGACCAGGTCGCCATTCAGGATCAGCCGCTTGGCGACACCGAGACCGACGTACCGCGGCAGGCGCCAGACCCCCAGTCCCGGGATCAGGCACTCTTTCACCGCCGGCAATCCGATCTGGGCATCCGTCGCGCAGACCCGGAGGTCACACGCCAGCGTGATCTGGAAGCCGCCGCCTATGCAGTAGCCATGGATGCCCGCGATGACCGGCTTGGCCATCGTCTCCAGGCGCCGCAGCGTGCGCTCCCAGGTCTCGAACCACTGACGCTGAATCAGGCCGGCGCCAAGCTCGGTGAGGTCGATGCCAGTCGAAAAGGAGGTCCCCCTGCCGGTTATCAAGACCACCTTGGCGCGGTCGTCGGCCTCCATCGTCTCGACCGCCTGGGCGAAGTCGGCCAGCCACTGCACGCTCTCGGCGTTGAGCTTGTCGGGCCGGTTGAAGACAATCCGGCCGGCTCGCCCCTCCAGGTGGCAGTCGACGGTCTCCAGGCGCAGGTCAGCCATCGAGCTCGCGACGATCGATCACCCGTCGCGCCTTGCCTTCGGTGCGCGGCAACACTCCGGGCGAGAGGACCGTCACCTCGACAGTCAGCCCTACCGTCTCCTTGATGCGGCCCCTGGCGGCCTCGGCCAGCCTGTCGTGGCCGCTCCCTTCCTTGGCCTCCACCAGCACCTGCATCTCGTCGTGCTTCTGCTCGGTGCGGTCGACGACGAGCTGGTAGTTGCCGGTCAGGCCGGGCACTGAGAGCAGCAGCTCCTCGACCTGGCTCGGGAAGATGTTGACGCCGCGCACCTTCAGCATGTCGTCGGTCCGCCCGCGGACCTTCAGCATCCGCACAAACGGGTTGCCGCACTTACAGGGGCTGTCGGAGAGGATGGTCAGGTCCCGGGTGCGATACCGGAGGACGGGCGTCCCCCGCCGGGTCAGGCTCGTCAGAACCAGCTCACCCTCCTGCCCGCGCGCCACCGACATCCCGGTATCCGGGTCGACAGTCTCCGCGAAGAAGTGGTCTTCGAAGATGTGCAGGCCGTCGTGCTGGTGGCATTCGACGGCCACGCCAGGCCCTCCCAGCTCGGTCAGCCCGTAGATGTCGAACGCCTCCAGCCCGAGGCCGGACTCGATCTGCCCGCGCATGCCGTCGGTCCAGGGCTCGGCGCCGAAGAAGCCGGCCCGGAGCTTCAGCTCCCGCCGCACGTCCAGCTCGCCAAGCGCCTCGGCCAGGACCAAAGCGTAGGAAGGCGTGCAGGCCAGGATGGTCGTGCCCAGGTCCTGCATCAGCATCACCTGGCGCGCGGTCACGCCGGAGCTGGTCGGCACCACCGTGCAGCCGATGCGCTCGGCCCCGATGTGGAAGCCCAGCCCGCCCGTGAAGAGGCCGTAGCCATAAGCGTTCTGGACGACGTCGTCGGGCTTGACGTCGGCCGCCAGCAGAACGCGCTCCATGCAGTCGGCCCAGACCTCGAGGTCGCTCCGCGTGTAGCCGGTCACCACCGGCTTGCCGGTGGTCCCGCTCGACATGTGCAGGCGTACGATCTCGCCAAGTGGCACGGCGAACAGGCCGAACGGGTAGTTGGTCCGGAAATCGTCCTTGACCGTGAAGGGCAGCCCGGCGATCTCGTCCAGCGTCTTGAGGCGCGAATCCGGCAGACGCTCCCGATAAAAGGGAACTCGATCCCGGAGCCAGTCGACCAGCGCGTTCAAGCGCTGGAGCGAGGTGTCCTGGAGGACCGCCATCGGCACCATTATCATCGCCTCGTGGCCAGGCCCGATCGGCGGCTCTACCCGTGGGCGGTTCAGGGCAAGATCGCCCCACTCTCGGTTTCGCACGCCAAGGGCAGCTATTTCTGGGACACGGGCGGGAACCGCTGGCTGGACATGTGCGCGCAGCTCGCCTACGTCAACGTCGGGCACGGACACCCCAAGGTGGTGGAGGCCATCAAGCGGCAGGCCGAGAAGCTGCCCGTGATCGCGCCGGACCACACCAGCCCCCCGGCCAGCCAACTCAGCGAGCTGCTGGCCGAGCTCGCCCCAGGCGACTTGAACCAGATTTTCTTCACCAATGGCGGGACCGAGGCCAACGAGCACGCGATCCGGATGGCGCGACAGGCGACGGGCCGCCAGAAGATCGTCTCTCGCTACCAGAGCTACCACGGGGCCACGTACGGCGCCATGGCGGCCACCGGCGACAACCGGCGCGTCTTCTCCGAACCGCACCTACCGGCGGGCTTCGTAAAGACCCTCGACCCGTACCGCTACCGCTGCCCGTTCTGCGCGAGCGCCGAAGCCTGCACGCTGGCCTGCGCGGACGCGGTGGAGGCGACCGTCCTGGGCGAAGGACCGGAAACGGTGGCGGCCATCCTGGTCGAGCCGATCACCGGCTACAGCGGCATCGTGGTGCCGCCTGCCGGCTACCTGCGCCGCCTGCGCGAGCTCTGCGACAGGTTCGGGATCCTGCTCATCTTCGACGAGGTGATCACCGGGTTTTGCCGCACAGGCAAGATGTTCGCCTCGGAGCATTGGGGTGTGGTGCCGGATCTGATGACCCTGGCCAAGGGCATCACCTCCGGCTACGTCCCCCTTGGCGCGGCGGTCGTCTCCGAGAAGGTCGCCGCGCATTTCGAGGACCACTACCTCGGCTCGGGCCTGACCTACGCCGCGCACCCC
>CATPBK010000112.1 GCA_955652705.1 Candidatus Dormiibacterota bacterium
CGCGTAGCCCTCGACCGCCTCAGGGGTGGCGTGTGTGCCGTACACGGTCACCGGCAGGTGACCCCTCCCCGCCTCTTCCGACATCCGACGCAGGTCGGCGATCTGGTCGGCCAGCGGCCGGGCGCTGCGGCCCTCGTTCGGGATCCAGCCGTCCCCATACTCGATGACGCGCTTCAAGGTGTTCTCGGCGTTGCCGCCCACGAGCAGCGGCGGGTGGGGCTTCTGGACTGGCTTCGGCCAGGACCAGATGGGGTCGAAGTCGACCAGCTCGCCGTGGAATTCGGCCTCGTCCTGCGTCCAGATCTCTTTCATCGCCAATACGCGCTCCCGGAGCAGCCGCCAGCGCCGCTTCGGGTCCGTCCCATGGTTCTCCATCTCCTCCAGGTTCCAGCCGCCGCCGACGCCGAAGAGCACCCGTCCCCCCGAGAGAAGGTCCAGGCTGGCTACTTCCTTGGCGGTGATGATCGGGTCGCGCTCGACCAGAAGCAGGATGCCGAAGCCGAGCCGGATGCGCTTGGTGGAGACCGCCAGCGCCCCCATCGCGACGAAGGGGTCGAGCGTGCGCTTGTAGCGCTCCGGCAGCTCGGCTCCGCCCGGCCACGGTGAGCGGCGGCTGACCGGGATGTGAGTGTGCTCGGGGAGCCAGAAGGACTCGAATCCGCGTTCTTCAACCGCTCGCGCCAGCTGAACCACGTCCATCGCGGTGTCCGTGTCGAAGAACGCGATGCCGAACTTCACACGTTCACCTCGGGGCAAACCGGTTTAATCTGCGCGTTCGAATTCTCAGATGCTTTCCATGATGCACCGGTTCCTGAACCTGTCCCGGTTCGCGATCGGGATCCTCGTCGGCATGATCGTCATGGCTCTCTACTTCGACAATCGGGCCGGGATCGTCCTCCACCTGGGCCCGATCCCATCCCTCAGCGTGCCGCTCTGGTCGGTGGCGCTGGTGCCGCTTGCCGTGGGCCTGGCCGCCGGCTACCTCTACCAGTTGCCTGCCCGAATGCACCACGTCGCCGAGCACTACCGCCACCGCCAGCGTGTGCACGAGCTGGAAAAAGAGCTGCGCGAGCTGCACAAGAGCTTCGACCAGGTGGTGGCCATGCCGGGTGACGAGCGAGAGACCCCGGCGGGCGCCAGGCTCGTGCCCGTGATCGAGCACGACGACGACGGCGCCAGCGACAGGTCTCCCCTCGACGAGCCGAAGCTCTTGCCCGAACCGAGAGCCGGCCGGGTGACGAAGGTGGCCCCGATGTCCCGCAAGAAGCTTCTGGCGCCGCTCCAGGCGGAGCTCGCCGCAGTGAAGTTGCCGTCCCAAGCGGATACCGGCAAGAAGTCGGCCAACGGCCACAAGCGACGCCCGCGACCCCCCGCCAAGGCTCCCGCGCCCGCTCAGTAAGATTGGCTTCTCCGATGAAGGACCGCCGGCGCGCCGGCCGCCTGATCGTCCCTTCCGGCAAGCCGCTCGCCGACAAGGCTCTCTTCGACCGTGACCAGTTCGACCAGCTCGCTCTGCACGCCGACCCCTGGCGCGTCCTGCGCATCCTGAGCGAGTTCGTCGAGGGATTCGACGCGCTCTCCGTTCTTGGACCGGCAGTCACCATCTTCGGCTCGGCCCGGGTGCCGGACTCGGATCCCCTCTACAAAGCCGCGATCGCCACGGGCAGAGCCCTGGCCGACCGCGGCTTCGCCGTCATCACCGGCGGCGGGCCGGGGATCATGGAGGCCGCCAACCGGGGCTGCAAGGAGGGCGGCGGGCTTTCGGTGGGCTGCAACATCGAGCTCCCGCATGAGCAAGACATGAACCAATACGTCGACCTGGGCGTCGAGTTCCGCTACTTCTTCGCCCGCAAGACCATGTTCGTGAAGTACGCGCGCGGCTTCATCATCTTTCCAGGCGGCTTCGGCACCCTCGACGAGCTCTTCGAGTCGCTCACGCTTGCCCAGACTGGCAAGATCGAGCATTTCCCGATCATCCTTTTCGGCCACACGTACTGGGACGGCTTGATCCACTGGATCAAGCACGAAGGCCTGCCGCGCGCTTACCTCTCAGCGGAGGACCTGGGCCTGGTGAGGGTGACCGACAGCCCGGACGAGGCTGCCGAGTGGGCGATCTCGTCCAGCCCGGAGCCGCCCGGCGGACCCGGCTCTGATCACGCCCAGTAGAGCGACCGCGGCGCCGGTCGCGCTGACCTTCCTGGAAGACGGCCGGCAGACCGCGGAGTCGATCGCCGGCCGGCTGGCCGCCTACTTCGCCGAGGCTCGCCGCAGCCTCGACATCGCCATCTACGACTTGAGCCTGCAAGGCCCGCCGGCCCAGCTGATCCTGGACGCGGTGCACGCCGCCACCGCCCGCGGCGTTGCCATCCGGCTCGCTTTCAACCAGGAGCACCGCAAGGCCCCCGGCGTGCCGCCCCCAGGGTACGTCGACTGGGACCTCGTGAAGCAGTTCGGCGTCCCCCTGGCGCCCATCCCGGGCGAGCCGGACCTAATGCATCACAAGTACGCCATCCGCGACGGCGCAGCCGTCTGGACCGGCTCCACCAACTGGACTACCGATTCCTGGACGCGCGAGGAGAACGTGATCGCCGAGGTCCTCTCGGCGGAAGTTGCAGCCGCCTACGCGAGCGACTTCGAGGAGCTCTGGACGCGGCGCGACGTAGCGGTGACCGGCCATTATCAGCCGGCCTGGATCGACGCCGGGGGCCTGCAGGTCCGGCCCTACTTCGCGCCCGGGCGAGGGGAGAAGCTCTCTCACGAGATCGCCCAGCGGTTGGCGACGGCGCAACGCCGAGTCCGTATCTGCTCGCCCGTGATCACATCGGGGCCCATCCTGGGGACGCTCGCGGAAGTGATCCACGACGGCAAGGTGGAGGTGAAGGGGATCTACGACCGGACCCAGATGGTCGAGGTCCAGCACCAGTGGGCCGGCAACCCGCTGGCGGCCTGGAAGATCGCCGCCTTCCAGTCGGTCGTCGCGGCCGGCGGCTTCGCGTCGAAGGTCTCGACGCCCTACGCGGCGGGGGCCATCCACGACTACATGCACGCCAAGCTGACGGTCGCCGACGACACCCTCTTCGTGGGCAGCTACAACCTCTCGCATAGCGGCGAGCAGAATGCGGAGAACGTGCTCGAGATCGTGAGCCCGGAGCTGGCGGAGGCGGCCGTCGCTTTTGTCGACCGGCTCATCATGAGATACGGGTGAGCGACGGGTGAGCGACGAGCCCCTGCGCCGGCGCGGCCGCCGCCCCGGCGACATCCGGGTCGTGATGCGGCGCGGGGCCAAGCTGCCTCGCACGCTGGGGACAGGCGCGCTTTTCGCGGCCTGCTACGGCAACGTCGGGTCGAGCATCTACTACGCGCTCGGTGTCACCGCCCTCTATGCGCTCGGCCTGACTCCGCTAGCGTTCCTGTTCGCGGGGGCCATCTTCGTCACGACCGCCCTCAATTACGCGGAGGGGACGGCCGCCGTCCCCCAGGCGGGCGGCAGCTCAAGCTTCGCCCGGCGCGCTTTCAACGAGCCGATCGGCTGGCAGGTGGGTTGGGTGCAGCTCCTCAACTACACGGCCACCGTCTCCATCTCGGCGTACGCCGGCATCGCCTACCTGACCGTCTTTCCGTTCTTTCATTTCCTCCAGAACGACTACTTCCACGCGGTCGCGACTGTGGCGTTGATCGGCCTGCTGATCCTCCTGAACATCTTCGGGATCCAGGAGTCGAGCTTCGTCAACCTCTCCCTGGCCATGGTCGACCTGGCGACACAGGTCGTGCTCGTGCTGCTCGGCCTGGTCCTGCTCCTCAACGTCGACACGGTCATCCACAACGTGCGCTGGGGCGTGGCGCCGACCTGGGGCAACTTCCTCGCCAGCATCTCGATCGCGATGGTCTCCTACACAGGCATCGAGACGATCTCGAACATGTCGGAGGAGGCGCGCAATCCAGGCCGCACCGTGCCTCGGGCGACGTTCATGGTCATCGCCGCGGTGCTCTTCGTCTCCGCCTTCCTGCCCACCATCGGCGTGAGCGTGTTCCCTATCCACCTGGACCAGCACGGCCATTACGTGACCGACCTCGGCACCAAGTGGGCCAACGACCCTGTGGCGGGCATCGTCACCTTCTTCCGGCCCGCCTCGCTCGCCTACTGGGCGGGGATCTGGGTGGCGATCCTGGCCTTCACGATCCTGGTCATCGCCACCAACGCCGGGCTGATCGGGATCTCCCGGCTCAGCTATTCGCTGGCCACCTACAAGCTGATGCCCCGGCCCTTCGCCGCCCTTCACCCGCGCTTCCGGACGCCCTATATCTCGATCATCGTCTTCGGAGTCGCGGCCGCCATCCTGGTCCTGCCGGGCAAGCTCTCGCTGCTCGCCGCCACCTACTCGCTGGCCGCCACCTTCGCGTTCGCCACGGCGCACCTCGCGGTGATGCGGCTCCGCTACGTCTCGCCAGACCTCTATCGGCCCTACGAGATGCCGCTCAACATCCCGTTCGGCCGGGCCAGGATCCCGGTTCTCTCCGTGGTGGGGGCGCTGGCGATCGGGTCCGTCTTCACGCAACTGATGGCCAGCAACATCGAACAGTCGACGTACATCTTCATCGGCTGGTTCGCGCTGGGCGTAGTCGCCTTCATCGCCTACCGCAAGTACACGCGGCAGTTCCTCTGGGAACCGCTGGCCTCGCCGCCGCCCGTCGACCGCGAGGTCGCCCACGGCCGGCTCGTGGCGCCGCCAGCGGCGCGCGTCCGGCTCAAGCACCGCGAGCGCATCGCGGACCAGGTATTGCCGGCGCCGGAGGAGCGCCATCGCCACCGGCGGCTGCGGGTGCTGCAGCTGCAGGCCGAGCGGATGGGCTGGCTGCGCACGGGCCTGGCGGTTGCCATCTGTCTGGCGATCTGTGTGCTGGCGGTGGCTGTCGATCTTTCGACGTACGACCCCACCGGGCCCGGGCTCGGCTGGTCGCCAGGCGTGTTGATGGTGGCGGGGTCGGCGGCCTACCTCCTCCTGCGCTCCCGAACCGAGGAATAGGGCCCCCGTAAACTTGCTTCGGTGAACCCTGTGCTTAGTCCTGGGCGCTTTCGCGTCCTCGCGGGGGTGACGGCCCTCTTCGCCTATCTCCAGATTGTGCTAGGAGGCCTGGTTCGCGTCTCCGGCTCGGGCCTCGGCTGCCCCGACTGGCCCACCTGCTACGGCCGGCCCTACCCGCCGGCCGACCTGCACGCTGTGATCGAGTACTCGCACCGGACGGTTGGCGCGTTCACGGGGCTCCTCATCATCGCCACGCTGCTGGCGGCCTTCGGGATCTATCGCGGGCGCCGCTCGCCGGTGACCTGGATGGCGGTCGCTACGCTGGCTTCCGTGGTCGCCGAAGGCCTGCTCGGCTGGAGGGTGGTGGCGTCGCTCCTGAACCCGTCGCTCGTCCAGATCCACCTCGCGATCGGGCTCCTGGTCCTCGGCCTGCTCTTGAGCCAGGCGCTCCTCGCGGTTCCACCACGGGCGCCGCGGCCTGTCGCTTCACTGGGCCTGCTCAGCGTCGGGGCGACTGCGTTGACGTTCCTGATGCTCTTGACCGGCTCCTCGGTGGTCGCATCGGGGGCGGACCGCGTCTGCAAGTCCTGGCCGCTCTGCGGCGGCGGCTTCGCGTTCGACCTCGGTAACCCTGCGTTCTTCGACGTCTCCCACCGCGTCGTCGTACTGGCGGTCTCGCTGCTTCTCGCTTACTGGCTGGTGCTCGTGCTTCGCCGGCAGGCCGGACGCCCGGGCGCCGCCCTGGTCGCCGGCTTGACGCTGCTGGCCCTGACCGCGCAGGTCGCGGTCGGCGCCGCCGCGGCGGTGACGAACGAGGTGCCGGTCGTCCAGGGACTGCACGTCGCCCTCGCCGCCGCGGTCTGGGCGGGCGTCGTTTCACTCACGGTCCTGCTTCTGAGACCGGTCGCGGCCGGCCTGAATGTCGCACCCGCACTTGCGTTCGAGAGGCGGCCGGCGTGACCGTTGCCCACGCCGCCGGGGCACGCGCAACGTTCCGGCAGGCGGTCGCCGACTACATCAGCCTGACCAAGCCGGGCATCGTCTCGCTGCTGGTCGCCACCGCCCTGGCTGCGATGATCGCGGCCGCGCACGGCCGGCCGCCGCTCCTCGCGGTGCTGGCCGTTCTGGTCGGCGGCAGCCTCGCCGCAGGCGGCGCACACGCCATCAACTGCTGGTTCGACAGGGACATCGACGCGCTCATGACGCGCACCCGCAGGCGTCCGATCCCGGAAGGGCGCATCCCCGCCTGGCACGCGCTCGCGATGGGAGTGGGCTTCAACGTCTTCGCGTTCTGGCTGCTGGCCGCCTATGCGAACCTGTTCGCAGCCGGCCTCGCACTGCTGGCGACGCTGATCTACGTATTCGTCTACACGATCTGGCTGAAGCGCGCGACGCCGCAGAACATCGTGATCGGCGGCGCCGCCGGCGCCATCCCGCCGCTGGTCGGCTGGGCTGCGGTGACGGGCAGGCTGGACCTGACCGCGACCTCGCTCTTCCTCGTCATCTTCCTGTGGACGCCCCCGCATTTTTGGGCGCTGGCCCAGATGGTGGCGCGCGACTACCGGGACGCGGGCGTGCCCATGATGCCCGTCGTCCGCTCCGATGCCTTCACCAAACGCCAGAGCTTCGGCTACGCGGTCGCCACGGTCGCGGTCAGCCTGGTCCCGTTCTTCACTGGCGCGGTGGGACCCGTTTACCTGGCGGGCGCGGTCGGGCTCGGCGCCGGTCTCCTGGCGGTGACCGGCCTCGACCTCAAGGGCCGGCGCTGGACCGCCGCCCTTTTCGCGTACTCGATCGGCTACATGGCGCTCCTTTTCGCCTTTCTCGCCCTCGGCGCTGTCCTCTGAAAGCGGGTGGAGATCATCCGGCTCCACCTGGGCGAGGTCGAGAGCCAGCAAACCCACTTCGCCGCGCCGGTGCACGGTTTCGTCGTCAAGCACCCGCGGGCGGGCGCCATTCTGGTCGACACCGGCATCGGCAGTGAGACCGAGCGCTTGCGCGATTGGCGCTTGGTGTCAGTCCGCGCCGGCGAGGCCCTGGCGCAGCACGGGCTGCACCCGGCCGACGTCAAGATCGTGGTCAACACGCACCTCCATTTCGATCACTGCGGACAGAACGTCGTCTTCCGGCACGCGCCGTTTTACGTGCAGCGCGGCGAGCTGGAGCGGGCGCGCACCGAGGAAACGGCGGTGCACGACTGGTTCGACTTCGCGGGCGCCCGCTTCGAACTGCTGGAAGGTGACGCGGAGGTGGCTTCCGGGGTGCGCGTGGTGGCCACGCCCGGGCACACCAGCGGCCATCAATGCGTGATCGTGGAGACGGGCGACGGACAGCAGCTGATGATCGGCGACGCCGCTTACAACCACCGCATCTACCAGCGTTACGGGGAGCTCGACCCGGCGATCGTCCCGGGCCAGGCCGAGGACCCGGGAAGCTGGCGGAAATCGCTGCAGCGGGTACACGACTTACAGCCGGCGGCCGTCCACTTCTGCCACGACACAGAGGTGGTCAGGGCGTGAACGGGGTCCACGATCTAGGCGGGCAGCGTGGGCATGGGCCGATTCTCATCGAGAAGCACGAGCCCGTCTTTCAGACCGCCTGGGAGGGCAGGGTCTACGCGCTGATGGGGCTGGCCCGGCGCCGCGGCCTCTTCAACCTCGACGAGATGCGCCGCACGATCGAGGGGATGGCCCCGGCGGAGTACTTGCGCGCGAGCTACTACGAGCGCTGGCTCACGGCGCTCGAGAAGCTGGTCGAGGAAAAGAGCGGCTGGACCGGACCAGAGCCGCCGCCACCCCTTGCCCGTGCGGAGCCGTTGCCCCGATTCAAGGTCCGGGACAAGGTCCGCGCGCGCAACCGGCACCCACGCGGTCACACCCGATTGCCGCGCTACGCCAGGGGCAAGCAGGGCGTCGTCGAGCTTGTCCACGGTCCCTTCTTGCTGCCTGACTTGAATGCGCACGGCCTCGGCCGGCGCCCAGAGCCCGTGTACACCGTCCGTTTTACGTCGCAGGAGCTCTGGGGCGATGATGGACGGGCCGGCGAGTCGACCTCGATCGACCTTTGGGAGAGCTACCTTGTAGGGACCCGGTTCAGAACGTAAAGGCCCTTCCTTACAGGCTCGCGCGCCGCAGCGCGCGGCAGGCGGGGCGAGTGCCCCGCTCCAGATAAAGGCAAATAAAGCCACCTACAAGTCGGAAGAAGACGTAATGAGCCACGACGACCTGTCCGAGATCGAAGCCAGGGTGCTGGCGCTGGAGTCGCTGCTGGTGGAGAAAGGCCTGGTCACGAGCGAGGAGGTGGACCAGGTCGTCTACCGCTTCGAGCACGACATCGGGCCGCTGCTGGGAGCGCGGGTTGTCGCCCGCGCCTGGACCGACCCGAAATTCAAGCAGCGGCTGCTGGCGGACGGCAGCGCCGCCATCGCCGAGCTTGGCATCGCAATCCCCGACCTCCACCTGGAGGTGGTCGAGAACCTGGCCGGCTTGCACAACCTGGTGGTGTGCACGCTCTGCTCCTGCTACCCGTGGTTTGTGCTCGGGCTGCCGCCCGTCTGGTACAAGTCGGCGCCCTACCGCTCTCGGGCGGTGCTCGAGCCGCGTGCTGTACTCCGTGAGTTCGGCGTCGAGCTGCCGGAGTCGACCGAGGTCAAGGTCTGGGATTCCAGCGCGGACCTCCGCTATCTGGTCTTGCCGGCGCGGCCGCCGGGCACCGAAGGCTGGACCGAAGAAGAGCTGGTCGCGATCGTCGACCGCGACTCGATGATCGGGACGGCGCTCCCCCAGGTGCCTGACAAGGTCGTGCCGTGATGGAGATCGAGCCTCAGATCGCCTACCTTGCGGGGCCAGCCACGCTGCCTCGCCAGAACGGCGAGCTGGTATTCAACGCGCCCTGGGAAGGCCGCGCCTTCGGGCTGGCGCTGGCGCTCCGGTCGCATCGCCCCTACCGTTGGGATGAGTTTCAGCGGAACCTGGAGACGGAGATGGCCGCGGCGGGACCGGCCGACGCAGGCAGCCGCTACTACGAGCGCTGGGTAGCCGCCCTGGAACGCCTCCTGGAGGACGGAAGCCTGGTCACCCGGAGCGAGCTGGACGTCAGGACTCGCGAATACCTGGACGGTTTGCGCGAAGAGGTCTTCTGAGCAGCTGCTTGAGGACGGACGCTTAGTCGGGTAGCTCGTGGCAGTCGCGGCAGCGGGCCTCGTAGCCTTCGGCCGCCCCGATCAGGATCACCGGGCTGGAGCGCGGCGCCGGCCGGCCGTCGATCAGGCGCTGCGTCATGGTGCCCTCCAGCGACTTGCAGCGCATGCAGACCGCCCGCAGCTTCATGACGTTGTCGGCGTGGGCCAGGAGCTCGGGCATGGGCCCGAACGGCTCGCCTTTGAAGTTGCGGTCGAGGCCGGCGACGAGCACCGCCAGGCCGTCCGCGACGAGCCGCGTGCAGACCGCGCCCAGCTCGGCGTCGAAGAACTGGGCCTCGTCGATGGCGACGACGTCGCAGCCGCCGGCCATCAGCTCCACCTCGCCTGAGGTGGCGACCGGCTCGGCGGCGGCCGATTGGCCGCCGTGCGTGGAGATCGCGCCGGCGCCCTCGTAGCGGTCGTCGAGGGAGTGCTTGAAGAGGCCCACCCGGCGACCCGCGATCCGATGGACGGTGACGAGCCGGAGCAATTCGCCGCTCTTGTTGGAGAACATCGGCCCCGTGATTACCGTGAGCGTCCCCTTGGAGTCAGGCACGGTTTCGAGACTATGCCACGAGCACGGCGCCGGGCTTCTCGAGGGTGGGCCGGCCGCTGCCCCCGAACCGCCGTTCCTCGCTGTGAAGGAGCAGCCGTCCATCCGGGATCGCGGCGCCTGGCTGCCCCTTCAGCGTCGCCGCCAGCAGCCGGCGCTCGCGGCCCCAGCGCCGTTCCACGTAAATGACCTCGCCCTCCGTCCAGGCACGGGTGCGCTGCCGGTCCGGCCGCCTCAGCACCGGGTCGGAGGTCCGCAGCCGGAACAGCTCCCGGTAGAGGCGGAGGCACCAGGCGTTTGTCTTCGCCTCCGCGTGGTCGACCTTGGAGCGCTCGACAGTGTCCGGGCTCTGCGGGTCGCGCAGTCGCTCCGGGTGCTCCCTGTACTCGCGGAAGGAGCGGAACTCCCGCCGCCGGCCGGCGGTGACGAGGCGGCCCAGCTCGGGGTTGTGGTCGGTGAAGAAAAGGAAGTTCCCGGAGCTGGCGAACTCCTGGCCCTGGAAGAGCATCACGCGTTCGGGCACCAGCAAAAGCAGGCAGGAGGCGGCCCGGTACTGCTCGGGCGTGACCAGGCCGGCGAGGTGGCGGCCGGAGGCGCGGTTGCCGACCTGGTCGTGATTCTCGAGGCAGAACACGAAGGCCTGGGCCGGCAGGCCGGTGGTCGGCGTGCCCGGCCCGGCGACGCCGGTGCGGTCGCCCTGGTGGATCCAGCCCTCCTGGATGGCCTTGGCGATCTCCTCCGGGCGGCCTTTGTAATCGGCGAAGTAGTGGTCTCGCTCGCCCACCAGGAGGACCCGCAGCGCGTGGTGGAAGTCGTCGGCCAGGATGGCGTCCAGACCCTGCCGGCGAACCAGGTCGCGCAGGTTGCGGTGGTCCTCCGCGACCAGGTAAGCCGAGCGGTAGGCGCGCCGCGCGGAGCGGGCCACGTCCGCCAGGATGTGCGTCCGGCTGGGGTCGTGGATGGAGTGGGTGGCGTCCAGCCGGAAGCCGTCGAAGCCGTACTCCTGCACCCACCAGCGGGTGCTTTCAAAGACCGTCCGGCGGACCTCGGGCCGGCTGTAGTCGATGGCGCCGCCCCAGAGTGTCTGGAAGCGGTCGGTGAAGAACTCCGGCGCGAAGCGGTGGATGTAAGCGCCGTCGGGGCCCAGGTGGTTGTAGACCACGTCGAGGATGATCGCGAGGCCCTGCCGGTGGGCGGCGCCGACCAGGGCCCGGAGGTCGTCGGGGGTGCCGTAGGCGTGCGCCGGCGCGTAAAAGTAGGCGCCGTCGTAACCCCAGTTCCAGCGCCCCGGCCATTCCGCGACGGGCATCAGCTGGAGGGTGTCCACGCCCAGCCGCTGCAGGCGGGGCAGCTCTTTGATCACGGCGCGGTACGTCCCCTCCGAGGTGAGAGTGCCGACGTGGAGCTCGTAGGTCGCCTGGCAGGTGTCCCGTGGAACCGGCCGGCGGCCGAGGTCCCGGCGGAGGGCCGCCAGGACCGCGCTGGCGCCGTGCACGCCGTCCGGCTGCCAGCGGGACCAGGGGTCGGGAAAGGGCCCGTCCCCGTCCAGCAAGAATTGGTAGCGCGCGCCGGGGCGGATCTTCGGTTGGACCAGCGTGAAGGTGCCGTTGCGACCCTTTCGCATCGGCAGGGCGCGGTCGCCCAGGAGCAGCTCGGCGCGCTCGGTGCCGGGTGACCAGATCCGAAACCGGAGCCGACCGCCGGCCAGCCAGGCGGGACCGAAGTGGGGTTGCCAGCTGCGGCCGGTCACTTTTTCAAGTCTGCAAGAATCCGAAGCCGATGCCACAGTTCGGACCACTCGTCAGCGCCGAGTGGTTGCGTGATCACCGCGGAGAGCCCGGCTTGCGCGTGGTCGACCTGCGCTGGAAGCTCGGCGGCCCTCCCGGCCGGGAGGGCTTTGACGCAGGACACCTCCCGGGCGCCGTTTTCGTCGACCTCGATCGGGACATCACCGCGCCGAGTGGACCCGGGCGCCACCCGATTCCGAGCCGCGAGCAGTTCCAGGCCGCGATGCGCCGGGCGGGCGTCAACCGCGGAGATCGGGTCGTCGCCTACGACGACGCCGGCGGCTCCGTGGCGGCCCGGCTCTGGTGGCTGCTGCGCTTCTTCGGCCACGCGCGAGCGGCGGTCCTCGATGGTGGGCTGCAGGCTTGGGGCGAGCCCCTGGAAGTCGAAGCGCCGGCGCCCGCGATTGGCGACTTCGTGGCCGCCGAACCGGACCGTTCGCAGGTCGTCGACCGCCACGGCCTGCACGGCCTGGTGCTCGACGCCCGCGCGCCGGAGCGCTACCGCGGCGAGGTCGAGCCGGTCGATCCCAAGGCCGGCCACATCCCGGGCGCTCGCAGCGCCTTCTGGCAGGAGAGCCTGGATGACAGGCTGCGCTTC
>CATPBK010000113.1 GCA_955652705.1 Candidatus Dormiibacterota bacterium
CAACTCCGGCGACACTTCATTTCTGCTGAGCTTGCTGGAGAACACGATCTACAACGAGCGGATCCCGTACTACTTGAACGGCATCACCGTCGCGCACAAGACGGGCTCGGATGGCGGCGTCTGCAACGACGTCGGGATCGTATTGCTGAGCGGCCGGCCCTTCATCCTCTCGATGTTCACGCAGACTGACGACTACACCACCGGCTTGCAGGCGATCCGGGACGTGGCGCGAGCGGCGGACGACTACTTCAGGAGCTGAAAGCCTAGCCTGTACGCCTAGCCCCGGTAGTCGGAAGGAGGCCCGGTCGGCAGGAAGGGCGCCGGGTCGACCGGCGTCGTCCCCTGCCGCAGCTCGAAGTGGAGGTGGGCTCCCGTCGAGTTGCCGGTCGAGCCCTCCAGCCCGACGACCGCCCCCTGGGTGACCTGCTGCCCGACTTTGACGATCACGCTGGCGAGGTGCCCGTAGAGCGTTGTCAGTCCGCCGGCATGGTCGATGACCACGTAGTTGCCGTACCCGACCAGCTGCCCGTTGACGATCGAGCCGCCCGCCATGATGACCACGCCGTCGTCGGCTGCCATCACCGGCGTGCCCTCCGCATCGGCCATATCGATCCCGGTGTGGAAATGAGGAAAGCTGCCGTAGGGCGGCTCGAACCAGTACTGGCAAGGCCCGAACGGCTGTGTCTCGGTCGCGTGCGGCAGCGGCCAGATGAAGCGGTAGCGCTGCGAGTGGCCGGCGCTCTGGGAGGTCGGCAGGCCGGTCGGGCGGATGGTCGCGACCTGGTCCCAGACCGCCTGCATGGCGGCCGCGATGATCTGGCCTTCCTCGTCTTGCAGCAGGTTGGCGATCTTCTGCGCCAGCTCGCTGCTTTGCGAGCTGACCGCGTAGATCTCGTAGCGAATCTGGGCGATCTTCTGCGCCAGGTCCTGCTGAGCCTGCTCCTGCTTTGCGTGGAGGTCCTGCAGCTTGCCGAGGTCGGACTGCAGCGAGTCGCGCAGCTTGACGAGCTGGTCGCGGTCGGCTTTCTGCAGCTCCAGCTGATGGTTCATCGCGTTGAGGTCCAGGTTCAGCTGATACTTCAGGGCCTGCGCCCGCAGGCTGGCTGCGCGGAGATCGTTGACGCGCGTGATCATCTCCCCCAGACTGCGCGACTCCACCAGCATCAGCAGCATCGAGCCCGGCTGCACGTAGACGGCTCGCGCCAGCGACTTGATCTGGAGCCGCTCCATCACGATCCGGGCCTGGGTCCTCACGATCTCGGCCTGCCTGGCCTCGATCTGGGCATTGAGACTCGTGATGTGGTCCTGGGTCTCGGAGAGGCGGCCTTGCAAGACGCCCTGCTGGACCAGGTTGTCATGCAGCGACTGGCTCAGCTCGTCCTGGGCCCGCAGGGCTTCGGCCAGGTTCATGCCTAGCTGCTGGCGGACCTGTTCGATGACGGTTTTCCGCGCCTGCGCGGCCGCGATATCTGACGCCGTGTCGGCCTGGACGCCCTGGATCGAAGCCAGGGCTGCCAGCAGGCCCGCCGTCACAGCGAGGAGACGTCGCAACCTCACGTCTCGAGCTGCCTCCGGATCCCCGTCAGCGAGGAGGCCGAGCCCAACACAGGACCGACCAGGACGATCAGCAGCGCGGTTGCAAGCGCGACCTTGAAAGTCATGCCCGGGGCGACCTGGGCGAAGGTGGCGGCGCCGCCCTGGATGGCGACGGTGGTGAGGCCCAGGGCGAGCGCGCCCGCGACGAGGCCGGCGATCACGCCGGTGAGGGCGCCTTCGATGACGAAGGGACCGCGTACCATCCAGCGCGGGGCGCCGACCAGCTGCATGATCCCGATCTCATCCGCCCGGGCGATGATCGCCACCTTGATGCTGTTAGCCGTCACCGTCACGGCGATGAAGGTGATCAAGAGCAGGAGCGCGGTGCCCCCGGCGGCCAGGCCGAAGAGGATCTCCTGCAGCTTGCGATAGCCGCTCGGGTCGTAGCTGGTGGAGCCGACCCCCTGGTCGACGATCGGGTCGTTGAATACGAAGGCGTCGACCGCGGCGACCTTATCGACCGAGGCCACCTGGACGTCGAGGCTGGCCGGGAAGGGGTTCCCGTCCGAGGCGCTGGCCAGCTCGGGCAGGCCCGGCCGGTGCTGGGCGCGCGAAAGCGCCTGATCTTTGGAGACGAAGGTGACGGACTTGACCGACGGCTCCGAGCGGAGCCGGGCTTGAAGCGCGTCGACGTCGGCCTGGGTGGCACTGTCCTTCAAATAGACGTGGAGCACGGCCGCGTCGCGGGACTCCATAGCAGCTGCGTTGCTGGCGACCAGGCCGAGCATGCCGCCAAGGCCGGTCAAGAAGAGGAGCAACGTCATCGAGCCCAGGGCCGGGGCGGTGCTGCCGAGGTTGCGGAACCAGTTGCGGAGCGCGCTGCCGAAGAGGTAGTGGAGGGCGTTCCCGGTCACCGTCCGGTAGAGCCGCCATCGCGACGGCTTCGGACCGCGGAGCACGATCGCTCCCGCTACGACGTTGCCCACAGCATCCTCGCCGCACGCCCGGCCGGCGCGTCGTCCACCAACCGGCCGCAGGCGAGCGAGAGAACCCGGCGCTGGGCCCGGGCGACGATCTCCATGTTGTGCGTAGCCACCAGCACCGCCGTACCAAACTTGGCGATGTCCTCGAGCAGCCCGGTGATCTGCCAGGCGGTCTCCTGGTCGAGGTTGCCGGTGGGCTCGTCGGCGATCAGGAGCGGCGGCTGGCTGACGACCGCCCGGGCGATCGCGACGCGCTGCTGCTGGCCGCCGGAGAGCTCGCCCGGGTAGCTGCCTGCCTTCTCGTAAAGACCGACCGCCTCGAGCGCGTCAAGGGACCGCTCGTTGGCCTCCTCGTCGGAGATGCGCAGGTCGGTGACGTGGAGCGCAAAGGCGACGTTTTCGAGAGCCGTCAGCCGGGGCAGCAGCTTGAAGTCCTGGAAGACCACGCCAACCCTGCGCCGGAGCTCGGCAAGGCGGCCTACCGGCAGGTTGTGACAGGGCAGGCCATCCACCCAGACCTCGCCATGGCTCGGCCTGACTTCCCGGTTGATCAGTCTCAAAAGGGTGCTCTTGCCAGCGCCGCTGGGCCCGACCAGGAAGGCCATCTCCCCCGGCGAAACCCGGAGGTTGATGTCATCCACAGCCACCACCTGCCCGTAGACGCGGCTGACACCCACGAATTCCACAAGGGGAGTCACCGTCGAGAGAACCTAACGTGGCACTGGCAGATACCAGTCATTGCAACTGGTTAAGAACGGTAAGGTTCTGTAAACAGCGCGACGAGAAGCCGCCTGACCGCGGCGTTCGCTACCTGGTGCGCAGCTCCACGCGCCGGATCTTGCCTGAGATTGTCTTCGGCAGCTCGCTCACGAACTCGATCTCGCGCGGGTACTTGTAGGGCGCGGTGACCTTCTTGCAGTGCTCCTGCAGCTCGACTGCCAGCGCGTCAGACGCCTCGTGGCCGGGCGCCAGGATCACGTAGGCCTTGACGATGGTGCCCCGCGTCGGATCGCCCTTGCCCACGACCGCGGCCTCGGCCACGGCCGCGTGCTCGACGAGCGCGCTTTCGACTTCGAAGGGCCCGATTCGGTAGCCCGCGCTGATGATCACGTCGTCCGCCCGGCCGACGAACCAGAAGTAGCCGTCGCCGTCGACGTAAGCGCGGTCGCCGGTCACGTACCAGTCGCCGCGCATGCATTTCGCCGTCGCCTCCGGGTTGCGCCAGTACTCCTTGAAGAGGCCGACCGGCCGCACGGGCTTCACGCGCACCGCGATATCGCCTTCGGAGTCGTAGGGCAGCGGCTTTCCCTCCTCGTCGATGACGGCGACGTCGTGCGCGGGCGCCGGCTTTCCCATCGATCCCGGCCTGACCTGGAGCGGCGGAAAGCTGGCGCAAAGCAGTGACGTCTCGGTCTGGCCGTAGCCGTCCCGGATCGTGAGGCCGGTGCCGCGCTCCCAGGTCGCGATCACCTCCGGGTTGAGCGGCTCGCCGGCGCCGACGCAGTGACGGAGGGCCAGGCGGTAGCGCGCCAGGTCTTCGAGCACGAGCATCCGGTAAGCCGTTGGCGGCGCGCAGAAAGTGGTGATCGGATAGGTCTCGAGGAGCTGCAGCGTCTCGGCTGCGCTGAACTTGCCGCGCGCGTCCTGGATGAAGAGCGCCGCGCCCTGGCTCCAGGGCGCGAAGAGGCTCGACCAGGCGGCCTTCGCCCAGCCGGTCTCGGAGAGGTTCAGGTGGAGGTCGGACGGGCGCAGGTCGAGCCAGAATTTGCCCGTGGTGATGTGCCCGATGGGATAGGAGGCGTGGGTGTGGAGCACCATCTTCGGGTTTCCTACGGTGCCCGAGGTGAAGTAGATCAAGGCCGGGTCGGACGGCGCCGTGTCCACCACCTGGTAGCGACCGTCGGCGGCCTCAAGCTCCTCTTCATAGGAGCGCCAGCCCTCACGTTCGTCTCCCACCACGAAGAGCTCACGCAGGTGTGGGAGCCCGCCCTTCACCTCGTCCACCTTGGCGGCGTTGTCGCCGTCGGTCACGTAGGCGACGCCTTCGGAAAGGTCGCTCCGGTAGAGGATGTCCTTCGGCGTCAGGAGCACCGTGCCGGGCACCGCCACCGCGCCCGCCTTGAGGCAGCCGATCAGGACCTCCCACCAGGCCGGCACGCGCGGCAGCTGGACGAGGACCCGGTCGCCTGGCTTGACGCCCCGGCGCTGGAGGACCTGGGCGAAGCGGTCCGACCGCTCGTCGAAGTCCCGGAAGGTGAGGCGCCGCTCGGTGCCGTCCGCGCCCACCCAGTGCATGGCGAGCTTAGAGGGGTCCCGCGCCCAGCGCCCGACCACGTCGCGACCGAAGTTGAAGCGAGGCGGCACGTCGAGCTTGAAGTCCCGGTGGGTGGCCTCGTAGTCCGTCATGTTGTGCTCGACAGCGCGCATGTTCAGCGCCCGCGCGGGAGGCCGAGAACGCGCTCGGCGATGATGTTGCGCTGGATCTCGGAACTGCCGGCATAGATCGTCTCTGCCTGTGACCACATCCAGCCGAGCTGCCAGCGCCCCTCCTCGATCGCCCAAGGCGAGTCTGGCCAGAGGGCCCCATAGGGTCCCTGGACCGCCACCGCCGTCTCCTGGATGCGCTTGTCCATCTCGCTCCAGAAGAGCTTGGTGAGGCTCGCCTCGGGTCCCGGCGCCTGCCCCTGCTGGGCTTTGGTCAGGCTGCGCAGGCCGTTCATCCGAAAGGTGTGGGCCTCGATCTTGGCCTGGGCGACCCGCTGCCGGACCAGCGGGTCGGCGGAGGCTCCGAGGTGGCGCACGAGCTGGGCCAGCGAGTCCACGGCGCGCTCGAACCGGGCAGCGTTCGCAAGCCCCCCGCGCTCGAACCCGAACGTGGTCATCGCCGCCTTCCAGCCGTCGGTCGGACCCCCGACCAGGTCCCTCTCCTCGACCACCGCGTCATTGAGGAAGATCTCGCAGAACTCCCCGCCGCCGGTCAGCTGCTGGATCTTCCGCACCTCCACACCGGGCTGGTGCATGTCGACGATGAAGTAGCCGATGCCGCGGTGCGGCGGGTCGGCGTCGGGGTCGGTGCGCGCCAGGAGAAAGCTGCGGTCCGAGTAGTGGGCGCCCGAGGACCAGACCTTCTGGCCATTCAGGATCCACTTTCCGTCGCGCTTTTCAGCCCGGGTCTTGAGGCCGGCCAGGTCGGACCCCGCGTTGGGCTCGGAGAAGCCCTGGCACCAGACCTCTTCGCAGGCCAGGATCTTCTCGATGTAGGTGTCCTTCTGCCACTGCGAGCCCATGACGTTGAGCGTGGGCGCGGCCAGGGTGACGCCCAGCCGGCCCAGGATCGGCGGCGAGCCTGCCTTGGCCAGCTCTTCCTGCCAGATCGCGAGCTGCATGGGCGTGGCCTCGCGGCCCCCCTCCTCTTTCGGCCAGCCCAGCTTCAGCCAGCCGGCCGCGTGCAGCTTGCGCTGCCACTCCCGCTGGACGTCCTCGTCCTCGTCCTCGCGATAGCCGCCGACGCCCCGGTTGCGCCAGTCGAGAGGCAGGTTCTTCTCCAGCCAGTCGCCGACCTCGGTCTTAAACGCCTCGTCCTCGGGCGTGAAATTCAGGTCCATGGTTGGGAGCATATCCGCGTCGGGTATCTAATGAAGGTGATGGCAGCCCAGACCATCTGTGGCAGCTGCGGCAGCGCTCTGGCCAGCCCGTCGGCGACCTGCCCCCGCTGCGGCGCCGCCCCCGCTCAAGGCGGGTCCGCGCGCCACTATCCGCGCCCTCGCAAAAACCCAGCCCTGGCAGCCGCGCTGGCAATCGTGCCCGGGATGGGGCACGTCTACCTCGGCCAGAACATGAGGGGCGGCTTCTTCCTGCTGGCTTGCGGGGGGCTTGAATTCTTGGGCTTCGACTTCGACCTCAGCATCATCGGCTCCGTCATCGGCGTGCCGCTCGGGCTCTCCGGCATCGGCCTCTACGGGTACCAGATCTTCGACGCCTACCGGCTCGCTAAGCAGATGGAGTCCGAGCCGGTCTGACCCGCACTAGGTGAAGCCGTAGGCGAGCCAGCCGCCGTCCACGACGAGCGTCTCGCCGGTAATAAAGCCGGCGTCATCCGAAGCCAGGAACACCGCCGCTCGGGCCACGTCGTCCGGTGAGCCGAGCCGCCCCTGCGGCGTCCTCCGCTTGAGCGCCTCGACATCCAGCCGGCCTTCCGCGACCAGCTCCCTGGTGAAGTCGGTGAAGATGAACCCCGGCGCGATGGCGTTCACGCGCACCTTGGGCGCCCATTCGACAGCCATGATCCTCGTCATCATCACGAGCGCCGCCTTCGAAGCGGCGTAGGCGAGCCGCCGTGGAAAGGGCGCGAAGGCTGTCAAAGAGGCCATGTTCAGGATGACACCGCCGTGTCCGCCGAGCATCGAGGCCGCTGCTTTCTGCGCGCAGAGAAAGGGACCGGTGAGGTTCAGGTCCAGCACCCGCTGCCATTCGTCGAGGGTCAGCTCGAGTGTCGGCCGCACCATCGGCATTCCCGCGTTGTTGACCAGTACGTCGACGCGTCCGCAGCGCCGGATCGTCTCTCCGAGAAGCGCCTCTGCGCCTGCCTCGGTGGCCAGGTCAGCCGCGATGCCCACGGCGTCCTCACCCATCTCGGCCGCGGCGGCCGCGGCCGTTTCCGGGTCCCGGGAGTTGATGACGACGCGGGCGCCCTCGCGCGCGAAAGCCTCCGCGACGGCGCGGCCGATGCCACGGCTGGAACCGGTGACAACCGCCACCCGGCCCTTCAGCTTCATTCGATGACTTGGGGCCCCGCATCAGACTTGAGGCGGACTCGAACGACGCCCGGTTCGCTGCCGGGCGCCAGGGCAAATGAAGCCACGCCACGCAGCAATTTGCGCAGCGGTTCCGGGTCGCCGGCCGCGACTTCGACGGTCTCGATCTCGACTCTGCCCGCCGGGTGCTCGACCGGCCGCTCGGCGGGGTGCTGGCCCTCTGGCACCGCCCACTCGATGAGGAAGGGAAACGCCGGGTCGCGCCTGGCAAGGTGCAAGGTCCGCCAGCGGAGCAGCACGCCGTCAGGGCGCCGGCGCGAGCCTTCAAAAGGCCCTTCCGTGGCGAAGCCTTCGGCTTCCAGCCGGTCGCGCTCGGAGTCGAGGTCCGGGGTCCGGAGCGCCCAACCCGCGAAGGTGCTGCCGCGCTCCAGCGCGCTCGTGACCCGCCAGCCGGTGGGACTCTGGCCGACCTCCTCCCCGTCGACCACTGAAACCAGCTCGAGGTACGCGGCTCCACAAGGGACTATCGCGTTGGCCGTACCGGCACCGGGATGTCGGCCGCCTGGTAGGGCGACCAGCCCATGGTCCCTAAGCAGCACGGCGGCGCCGCGTTCCAGCTCCGGGACCGCGATCAGGACGTGGTCAAGGACTAGCGCTGAGGGCGCTAGCTCGAAGAGCTCTCCGAAGAGGCAGCCCGACGCGGTCGCCGAGTCGCCGTCCGCCGCCGAGTCGTGGTGGTCCGCGTGCGCCGCGTCCGCCGGGTCGTCGCGCCGCCACTCAGCGCGCGCTGCACGCGACGCTGAATCGTCCTCAGGCCTCGCTCGATGCCGGTCCCCGCGGCTGTCGTTCCGCGCTCGACCAGACGATCCAGCTGGCGCTTGAGCTTGCGGTTTTCCTTGATCAGCTGGTCGACCATCTGGTTCAGGTTGTCGACCAGTTCAGGGCCGCCGCTCAAACGTCGGCGCCTGGTCGTCGAGGTCCGGCGTGTCGAGCGCGTCGTCCGCGCTCCGGAGGCCCGTCGCGTGCGCCGCTTCGGCGCGGATGAGGACCCGGTCTCTTCGGCCATGTTGGCTCCTTTCAGGCGAAGTGAGAAGCGAAAACGACTTGCGAAGTATAGACGGCCTACGCGGCCAGTTCGATGCGTGGACGCAGCACGCTCTTCAAACCTTCGCGCGCAAGCTCGTGCGCGGGGTTCGCTTTCCTGCTCACATACCTGACCACGCGATAACCGCGCTTGCAGCGCTCGCGCACCTCGTGCACCGCCGCGCGAAACGTGTCGCTGGAGGGTGTCCGGCTGCGTACGACCGGAGCGCAGTCGGTCCGGACGATCACGCGATGCAGAGGCCAGCGTGCGGCCGCCAGCTCCAGCGCGGCGGCGCAGACCTGTGCCTCCAGCTGCGCCGAGCCGCCGTCATGCGTGAATCCGAACGACTCCGTGTAGACCGCCCTCCCTCTAATGAAAACGGCCAGGCCACACCCGGCCCGGCCGTTCTTGTCCAGAGCGGCGTCTACATAGATGATCAGGCACTCTCGCAAAGCGGGATTCCCTCCAGGAAGGTGGGCCAAGGGTGGCTTTGCCGCGCGAGTCTAACAGGATATTGGGCTTTGGCAAGATTGCCTACACAACATCTGGACAGGCTCCGCCGGCCGCTATTCGCAGCGGGGGCCGCTAGACTACGGAATTGCATGCCGGCGGAGGTCGTCGTGGTCGGGGGCGGCATCGCCGGGTGTACGGTCGCTTACGAGCTGGCCCGGCGCGGCGTGCGCGTCGTGCTGCTGGAGCGCGATTCCATTGCTGAAGCGGCGTCGGGACGCAACCTGGGCCTGCTGCTGAACCAGACCGAGCCCGAGGTCGTGCGCATCATGCGGCGCTCGCTTGACGTTTATCGCGAGCTGCTTGACGGTCCGGTCGGCTTTGACCTGCGCGAAGTCAAGCAGTTCCTTTTCGCCGCCGACGAAGCGCAGATGCCGAGTGTGCGCAGCCGCACCGCCGAAATCGCCGCAATTGGCGTGGTGGTCGAAGAAGTCGGCGAGATGGATTTGCCCTTCGAGATGCGATGCGTCGGCGGATTCATCGTGCACAACGCTTGGGCCCTGGAGCCCGCCGACGCGACGCGGGCATTCGCGGAAGCCGCGCGTCAGGCCGGTGCTGAACTTCGGGTCGGCGTGCGGGCGGGCCGCATCCAGATCACCTCCGGACGCGTGCATGGCGTCGTCACCGACGCCGGGCCGCTGGCCTGCGATGCGGTAGTGCTGGCAGCCGGCCCTTGGATCACGCAGCTCTGGCCGAGCCTGGCCGTCAGCGCCGGCCGGGGCTGGTTGCTGCGCCTGCGCAAGCTCGACCTCGACCTGCCCTGGGTCATCGAAGAGATGGCCTGGCCCGACCAGGACGAACTCGGCCGGGCGACCCGGGCGCCGACTCTGGCCGAGGTCGCGTCGGGCTACGACCGCTCCGTCGCCGGCGCGTTCGTCATCTCTCAGCTGCCGGCGGGCGACGCGCTCCTGGGCACTTCGTTGTCGCCCTCTCTGCGCGACGCTTACGAGGGCGTGGATATGCCAGGCCAGGTCGCGCGGCGGGCGCTCGCAATCGCGCCCGGCCTCGCCGGCGTGGGCGTCGCGGCGGCCTGGTTCGGGCTGCGACCGATGACGCCCGACGGGATGCCCGTCGTGGGCCAGCTGGAGGTGGAAGGGCTGTATGCGCACGGCGGGCACGGGTCGATCGGCATGATGGCCGCCCCGGCGACCGCGCGCTGGCTGGCCGCCGCGATGTCGGGCGAGCCCGCGCCAGAGCTGGCGAGCTTGGGGCCGGGCCGATTCCGGGAATGAAAAGCGAGGCATGATGCAGATCGAGCTCGAGCGGGTCCAGAAGAAAAGCGGTGGCCGGATCCACCTGGCCGGACCCCAAGAAGGGCCGGCGCACACGCTCTGTGGAAAGGTCTTTCAGCCCGACGACTACCGCAGAACAGAGGCGGACGCCGACTGCAAGCAGTGCCTGCGCCGGAGCCACGACCCGGTCACGCTGTCGGCCTTTCTCTTCGAGCAGGACGCCGGGTCGCGGCTGCTCGAGCTCTCGCTGGAGCAGGCGCGCGGGCAGGAGCGCCCACCGCCGTCCGAGCGCTCCCGTAAGGCTGAAGAGAAGGCCGACCGGCCTCGCTTCACGATCGTCCGCGACGAGCCGCTCGCGACGCCCCGGCCCGCGCTGACTCCCGCTCCGGCCCCGGAAGCACAAACGCCCGAGCTGGTGCTCGAAGGGCCGGTCGAGGTCGAGCGCGTCGACGCCCAGACGATCCGCCTCAAGTCTCGCGGTCGGACCGTCGAAATCCGCGCTAGAAGCGGTCGCCTCGAGCTGCGCGACTAGGGCGCTTCGGCGCCCATCGCGTGGTAGCCGCCGTCCACGTGGAGCAGCTCGGCCGTGGTGGCCGGTAGGTAGTCGGAGAGCAGGGCGCAGGCGCTGCGCGCGACCGCGGTCGCCGACTTGGTGTCCCAACCCAGAGGAGCGCGGCGGTCCCAGCTCTCCTCGATCATCTTGAAACCGGGCACACCCTTGGCAGCAATGGTCGCCTGCGGGCCGGCGCAGATGGCGTTGACCCTGATCCGGTGCGGCCCCAGGTCCCGCGCCAGGTAGCGCACGATCGCCTCCAGCGCCGCCTTGGAGACCCCCATCCAGTCGTACGACGGCCACGCCTGCGTGCTGTTGTCGAAGTCGATGGTGACGATCGACCCACCCTCCTTGGACATCAGCGGCAGCAGGCCGACGGCCAGCTCCTTCAGCGAGAACGCGCTGGTCCGAAAGGCCAGGGCGGCGCTCTCCCAGGGCGTGTTCAGGAAGTTGCCACCCAACGCATCGGCGGGAGCGAAGGCGATCGCGTGCACCAGACCGTCGAGGCGACCCCAGCGCTTTTCGAGGTCCTTGCGCACCGAGTCGATGTCCTCCGGCTTGTTGACGTCGAGCTCCAGGATCTCGGGAACCGGCTTCAAGCGCTTGGCCGACATCTCCGTGATGCTCCGAACGCGACCAAAGCTCGTCAGAACGATGTCGGCGCCGGCTCGTTGGGCTTCATGGGCGATACCGAAAGCGATGCTCTGCCGCGTCAGTACGCCGGTGATGAGCAGCTTCTTGCCATCAAGCAGCATTCCCTCCAGTAGGTTAGGGGGTGATGCGAGTCGGCGTGGTTCTGCCGGTGGCGGCCAGCCCAAGCCGGGCTTCACTGCTGGCGGTGGCCCGGGCGGCCGAGGAGCTCGGCTTCGACTCAGTCTGGGCAAACTCGCACACGGCACTCCCGAGCCAATTCAGGAGCCGCTACCCGTACAGCGCTGACGGCCGGCCCGGCTTTCGGCCGGACAGCCAGTGGGCGGACGCGCTCATCAGCCTCGGCTTCGTCGCCGCCGTAACCGAACGTGTGCGGCTGGGGACGTGCGTCATCCCGCTCATCAACACCGATCCGCTGACACTCGCCAAGCAGGCCGCCACAGTCGACCTTCTGTCCGCTGGCCGGCTGGAGCTCGGGGTCGGAGCCGGCTGGTTGGCGGAGGAGGGCGCCGCCTTGGGCCACCCGACCGACCACCGCACCGCGCGAATGGAGGAGACGATC